>DVJL01000045.1 GCA_018716805.1 Candidatus Faecivicinus avistercoris
TGGTGCGGCTTAGAGGTAAGTCCGGCCGGCGGAAGCGCCGAGAGGGTCAGTAGTGGGGAGGCCATGTCCTTAGGAGCGAACGCCCCAGCCGGCGAGTGTGGGGGCAAAGACCAGGTCGGGCGCGCGAACCCACCCTCATTATACCCGCAATTCCATTCGCTGTCAATCGCGGAAGGGGGAAAAGCAAGCCGGCAGGGGATGGACTGCCCCTGCCGGCTATGTGGCCTTACGCCTTTCCCTCGCCCACGAGCATGCACATGTACGCCGCGGCGGCGTCGTAGCGGGCGTCGTGCGGATGATCTCCGCCGCCGAACCACTTCGCGCACTTCTTCGCGATCAGTTCCTGCGAAAGGCCGAAATGCTCCGTCAGCTCGACCAGCTTCGGCGGCTTGAGCACGTTGGGATTCTGCTTGAGCGGGATGTTCGCCTCGCGCGTGTAGTGCTTGAGCGTGCAAAAGACCGGAATCTCCGGCAGCTTCACGCCGATGCGCGCGAATTCCTCGCGCAGATAGCGCATATCCCCCGCCACATCGTGCCCGATGACGAGCTTGCAATTCTTGAAATCGTTGTAGATTTCATCCGCGCGGTAGGCGAACACATCGCCTCCGGACAGCTTGCGCAGCTGATAGACGCTCAGGCCGTGGACCTTCTTGGCGTAGCGGTTGACGGCCTTGACGGCAAAATACATGTTCTTGCCGCGCACGCGCCGCCCGTCGATGATGAGGTAGGAGAGCTGGATGATGCGGCTGGGGTGCATGCCGTCCAGCTCGACGTCCAGGGCGATCATGCGCTCCGGACGCCGGAACGGGTTGGGAAAATGAAACTTCACGCTTTACCGACTCCGAATTGCAGAATTGATGTTGGAAAGAAGCCGCTCGATGTTCCTGCGCGGCGTGGCGAGGTTGAGGCGGAAGTGCTTTTCGCCCGCCGCGCCGAAGTCCAACCCGCTGTTGAGCGCCACGTGCGCGCGGTTGACGAGCAGATCGCGGAGTTCCTCGTGCGTGCCGTCCAGCGCGCGGAGGTCCAGCCACATCAGGTAGGTGCCCTCCTGCGGGCGGACGCGGATTTCGGGCAGGTTCTCCTTCAGGAACTCCACAACGCAGTCGCGGTTTTCGCGGACGTATTCGACCACCGCGTCCATCCACTCGTCCCCGTGGGTGTACGCCGCGGTCTGGGCGATGGCGCCGAAGATGTTCGGCGAGGTCGCGTGCGCGCGGTCGATCTCAGCCGCGATGGCTTCGCGCAGCTTTTCGTCCGGCACGATGCACGACGACTGGCGCAGCCCGGCCAGATTGAACGACTTCGTCGCCGAGGTCAGCATGACCGCGCGGTCGCCGCCCTCCACGCCGAGGATGCGCACCTGGCGGTGGCCGTCGAAGGTGAAGTCGGCGTGGATCTCATCGGAAATGACGCGCACGCCGTAGCGGTTCGCCAGCGCCATCAGGCGGGTGAGCTCGTCGCGCGTCCAGACGCGGCCGATGGGGTTGTGCGGGCTGCAGAGGATCATCATCTTCACGCCCTGCTGGAACTTGCGCTCCATGTCGTCGAAGTCCATCCGCCAGCCGGCTTCCGTCTCCAGCAGCGGGCTTTCGACGAGCGTGCGGCCGAATTTGTTGACCGATGCGTAAAACGGGCCGTACACGGGCGTCTGAATCAGAATCGGATCGCCGGGCGCGGTCAGCGCGCGCACACAGAAGAACAGGCTGTCCACGACGCCGGGGCTGTACAGGATCCATTCCGGCGAGACGTCGGCGCCATGCCGGCGCTTCAGCCAGCCCACCTCAGCAGCCTTGTCCGCCGCGCCGTTCTCGGTGTAGCCGAAGATGCCGTGCTGCACGCGCGCGGCCAGTGCGTCGATCACGGCCGGCACCGTGCGGAAGTCCATGTCCGCGACCCATGCCGCGACCAAGTCGCCGCGCCCGAAGTGCTCCTCCAGCTTGTCCCATTTTTCGCAGTTTGTTCCAAAGCGGTCAATGTCTGCGTCCAGATATTCCCGGTAAAATGTGTTCATTGGTATTCGACCTCGCGATCCGTGTCGTATTTCAAGCCGAATCCGGCCAGATTTCACAACGACATCGCACAGAATCCCATGCTTCTGTACGGCGTTACTTTCATTATACAACTTTTTTGCGGGATATGCAAGTATCGATGCATGTGAATTTCAGCGCGGCGGAATCGAAACAGGCGGCCGTTTCGCGCGGCCGCCTGTAAAAGTCTGCTAGTCCTTCGCCACGGCGCTGACCTCGTCCGAGAGCGCCCGGAGCCTCTGGACCGACAGATCGGGGGCGGCGCCGAGCGCCGCAAAGATCTCCGACACCTTCCGGGAATATCCCTCGGGACAGATTGGAAAGCAGTCGATTCGGAAGACCGCCTTCTTTTCGTTTAAGCACCACTGCTCGTTGCGCGCAAACAGGATCTGGTTGAGCGCCGAAACCGATCGAAACAGGTTCCCCGCCACATAGGAGACGTCGCCGCACCGCAGCCCCTTTTCCGCCTGTTCGCAGGAAAAGCCGCATTCAAAGGAAAAGAAGCCGATCAGGGCGGATTTCAGCGCGGCGGGATACCGCTCCGCCCGCCGCTTCAGCGCCTCAAACTCCGCGTCTGCGGCGTACAGCGTCCGGCAGCAGGCCAGTTCCCCGCGATACATCACGTCCAGAAAGGCGTGCGGGTGGCCGGGCTGGTAGTGGGCGGAAAACCTGCCGCTCTCGGAGGATTCGACGACGGCCTCCACCCTCCTGCAATCGCGAAGGATCAGATCCACGGGCGTCCCCTCGATTGCGAGCCAGCCGCCGCAGTTCACCCAGTTGCCCCATCCGCCCTCGCGGCAGACGAGGTTTTCCCGGTGGGAATCGTCCAGCCGCTGGGCGATGGCGTTCAGTTGGTCGAGATCGAAGCCGTCGTAGTAGACGCCGACGTCGATGTCCGAATGCTCCGACGCGGTCTGCGTCGCCCGCGACCCGCCGAGGACGACGCCCCGCACGAACGGCAAGGGGCGCAATTCCGCGGTGATGGCCTGAAGAATCGGCTCTACGGACATGGCTGCCACCGCCTTTGCTTGTCGGTTATACGGCGTTCTGGCGGCTCAACTGGCCGCCTTCGTGGTCGGAATCGTCCTTTTCGGCGTCCGGCTGGCCGCTGTGTTCGATGGCGCTCCAGCGGCGCACCGGCACAAACAGCGCCATGACCTGAAGCGGCACCCACGAGGCCATGAAGATCGGGAACATCGCCACCGTCGCGCCCATCCGGCCGATCGGGTATCCGCCCAGCGCGCACAGCGCCAGCCCGACCAGCGCCAGCCCTGCGTAGGACAGCACGAGGCCCGCGCCGCCCATCGCCAGCATCAGCGGCGACTGGAACGGCAGCGAGATCAGCGCTAGGATCGTCGCCAGCGGCGCGGTGTGCGAGATGACGAACAGCATGCCGAAATCGCGCGCCATGCCGCGGCGCGGACAGCTCCGGCTGAACATGGAGAGCGTCATCAGCCGCGCGGCCTGAACCATGCCCCGGCACCAGCGGCGGCGCTGCCGCAGGGAGACGCGGAAGCTGGCGACCTGCTCGTCGTAGCTCAGCGCTTCGGGAACCCATGCCACGCGATAGCCGATGCGCGAGCACTGCGCGGCGAATTCCGTATCCTCGCACATCGAGCGCGTGTTCCAGCCGCCGAGCGCCTCGAACACCTCGCGGTGCGCGACGAAGCCCGTGCCGACGAGGTTGGACGAAAAGCCCGCGGCCGAGTGCGGGCGGCTGTACGTCCATTCCATCAGCGCGTGATAGAGCCCGTAGCCGCCGGCCACCCAGCTCTGCGTCGCATTGCCGGCCTTCAGGCGGCCCTTGCACACGCGCTCGCCGGCGCAGAGCGCGTCGTTCATCCGCGAGAGGAACTCCGCGTCGGGCAGATTGTCCGCGTCGAAGAACGCGAACGCGTCGTAGCGAAGCGGCATCAGCGCCTCGATGGCCTGGTGGAGCACGTCTCCCTTGCAGGTCACGGCGCCGGCGCAGTCGATCACCTTTGCGCCCGCGGCGCGCGCCACGGCGGCCGTGCGGTCGGTGCAGTTGTTCGTCACGACGTAGACGTCAAACATCTTTCGGGGATAGGTCTGCTCCCACAGCCTCGCGATCAGGTTGCCGACGACCCCTTCCTCATTTCGGGCGGGAATGACCACCGCGAAGCGCATGGACGGCGGAACCTGCGGGTACGGCTTGCGCCGCTTAAATGTGAAAAGCGCCATGACGCCCAGATAGACCGAAAAGATGTTGAGCACGATCATCAAGACCGTCAGGAATATTTGCATGCATGATCCTCCCGATTCCGTTTGCGTTCGGCAGCGCGTGCGAAAAAGCGTTTGCGCGCGCTCTCCGAAGAGGCGGTTGCCTCTTTCAGATGCGATTATAGCGGCCAAATGTCCACGTTTTTTCAACGCCGGAAGTTGAATCCGCTATTTTTTTCAGAGCACACACTATTATGACAGCCAAACGTAAACCTGTCAACCGCACTTTGGTCAAATCCTCCTGCCTCATTTTCCCGATTGCCGAAGCGGCTCACGGCTCTTCCGCGAGCCGGTTGAGCGCCTCCTGCCCGGTCATCGGCTTGAATTTGCGCGCGCGGCCGGGGTCGAGCCGGTCATCATAGCCGCAGGCGAGGCGGCTATCGCAATAGCGGCATGGGTCGGAGGTCTCCAGCCTCGCGGGCGAGGCCTCGCAGGCGCCGCGCTCGATTCCACTCAACAGCTCCGCCGCGTGCCGCAGCGCGCACCGCGTCAGGCCATCGTATTCGCGCTGCGTCGCGGTCAGTACGCTCTTGTACAATTCGCCCGAGGCGGACACGCGCGCCTTGACCACTTCGGCGATGTTGGGCGACATGGCTCTGAGCACCTCCGCGTCGCCAGGCAGCAGCCCGTCCATCCGAAAGCCCTTGCGGCGCTCGGCGGCGACGGCGTTCGGATCGGCGCTCTGCGTGGCGAGGATGCCGTCGCTCAGGCCGAAGTAGTACGCGCCGGCGCTCTTTCCGCCCCACTTGCGCTGCGCCGCGGCCAGGTAGACCGGCAGCTGCAGGCGCAGGCCGTAGTACGCCTCGGCGAGCTTGAGCGCCCGGCCGCCGCGCTTGTAGTCGATCACGCGCAGGTAGCCGCCGTCCGCGCGCCATTCGTCCACGCGGTCGATCCGGCCCTCCAGCACGCATCCGCCGCGCAGCTCGAGCGCCAGCGCGCCGTCCTCGCGGCCGAAGCTCTGTTCGAGCGCGGCGGTGTGAAACAGGCTGCCGCGCATGTGGTCGGCCAGCGCCGCCGCGCACGCGCACGCGGTCTCCTTGAGCCGGCGGCGCTCGGCCAGCGCCACGGCGCTGTCGCCCAGCGGGCCGGAATCGCACATGGCGTCGAGCATGGCGTCGGCGATGCCGTCCATCCGCGTGGCGGCGACGTCGGCGGGCAGGTCGTTTAAGTCCTCGCGCGAGCGCAGCAGGAATTCCGTCACGGCGCTGTGGAAGAACGTGCCCTCGTCGCGCGCGTTGAGCGCGAACGGCTCGACGCGGTCGGGGCGCAGGCCGTAGCGCATGAAGTGCGAAAACGGACAGCCCGCGAACAGCTCCAGCCGCGTGACGCTGACGCGCTTGAGCGTTCCATACAGCGCCCGCGCCGTCTCCGGCGCGAGCCGGTCGGCCGATTCCGCGCGGTTGAGCGCCGAGCGGAGCTGCCGAAGCCCCATCTGAACCGCGCTGTCTCCGGCGGATTCACCGTCTGCGGCGATTTTGGCCAGTCCCGCCAGCGCGGCCCTGTCCGAATCCGGCAGCGGCGCGCCCTCGCCTTCGCCGGCCAGACTGCGCGCCACGAACGACAGCGCGGCGCGCGGCGCGCCGCGGAGCATTCGCTCGACGCCCGCTTCGCCGGTCAGGCCGCCGCGCGTGCGCGTGCCGGGAAACAGCGCCTCGATCATGTTGAACATCGCGCCGGGCCGCTGGGCCGAGCCGTCTGCGCCGCTGAGCGGGCACGAGACGCTGACGTAGTCCGACGCCATGCCCAGCGCCGACTTCAGGTAAAACCGCCGCAGGCGCGACAGGTCGGCCTCGTCCGGCCCCAGATAGGCTCGCGCGAACTCGGAGAGTGCCCGCTTCTGCGAGGGCGTCAGCAGGCCGTCGTCGCCGCTGACGGAGCGGTCGGAAGCGCCGAGGATCAGGATCGCGCGCGCCGTGCGGGTGCAGGCGGCGTCGGTGCTCTGAGCGAACACCGCGTCGCCGGACTGCGGCAGCGCCTTGATGACCGAGGCGGACAGCGATTCCGACAGCGTTTCGCCCAGCTCGCCCAGCGACAGCTTCGCGCTGCCCATCAGCGCGTGCATCTGATCCATCGCGCCGAGGATGCGGTTCCAGACCTGTCCCTCCTCGCCGGCCGCTTCGCGCAGGTTTGCCGCCGCCAGCCGGTTCATGCGCTCAAGGCTCGCCGCGTGCGCGCCGATTTCAGACAGAAAGCCGAACAGCGCCGCAAGCTGATCCTGAAGCGTCCCGGCTTCGCGCAGCGCCTCGCGGAGCTGGATAAGCGGGGCGGCCAGCCGCGCGCGGACGGGCTCCATCTCGGCGATTTCGGCCTCCGTGCCGCGCCGCAGTGGCCGCAGAAAGCGCGCGCCGCGCAGGCCGTAGCGGATGGCGTAGTTCATCAGCCGGTCGCCCTCGTCGGCGGTGATCGGCATCAATCCCGTTTGAATGAGGGCGAACATGTCCTCCTGCTGGAAGCCCTTTTCCAGCGCCCTGAGCGCCGTCAGCAGGCATTCCGCGGTGGCGTGGCGCGCGGCGGGGCGGCTGGAGGCCAGAAAGAGCGGCACGCTGTAGAGCGCGAACGCCGAGCTGAGCGGCGCGGCGTAGGCGTCGAGATCGCGGCACAGGATGAGCACGTCGTTCCAGCGCCAGCCGCGCTGCATGACCAGCCGGCGGGTCAGCGCCGCGGCGAACATGCACTCCTCCTGCGGGTTGCGCAGCAGCGTCAGCTGGATTGCGCGCGCGGGACGGCCGGCCTTCTGAGCCGGATAGGCGAACAGTTCGCGCTCCAGGATGCGAAGGTCGTCGCGGCGCGGCGGCGCGGCGACCGCCATGCGGGGCGGTTGGTTGGAGACGCCGCCGGGCATTTCCGCATCCGGCTCGATGCGGACGGTGGCGCCCTCGGGCGTCAGGCGCGCCGAACCGGAGAGGATGGCGCGGATGTCGAGCGGCTGGGCTTTATCGTGATTGGACGCGCCCGAAGGGGACGGCGCGGCGGATTCAAGGGTCGAACCGCTGGCCGGGGCGCTTTGTCCGCCGGCTGGACGGCCAGAGGTCGGGGATGCGGCCGTTCCGGCGGCGTCCTGCGCCTCCTCGATGAAAACTCGCTCTACGCGCGTCCCGGCGCGGCGCGCGGCGGTGCAGAGCCGCTCGAATGCGCGCTGCATGGGCAGAAAGGCGTCGAAATCGCGGGCATTTGGATCGTTGTCCAATGGCAGGAGCAGGTGGGTGCCGTCGCAGGCGGCGGCGACGGCGGCGATCAGGCCGTGCAGCGCCGGCGGCATCATGTCGAATCCGAAGAACCAGACGTCGCTCTGGCGCAGGAACTCCGCCTCGCCGGCGCGGGCGGCTGCGGCCATGAACTCGGATGCGCCGTCCTGATACCGGCCCTCGATGCCTGTCTGATAGGCTTCGAGGATGTAGGAGAGGTCGTTGAGCTTCATCCGCGCCGAACCGGACAGCTCCACTGCGCACGCGCGAAGCGCCTCGGGCGGCAGCCCAGCCTGCCGGATGTGCTCCAGCTGGGCGGCGCAGCGCTCCGGAAAGCCGCGCCGGCGCTCGGCGCCGCGATAGATCGTCAGCCGGTCGCGCGCGTCCCGCACGGCGGCGCGCACGAGCATCACGCGGCCGCGGTCGTCCACCCGGACGCCCTCGGGCGCGCCTGCCGCGTCGAAGATGCGAGCGCAGAGGCGCTCGGCGCTGAGCACCTGGAGGGCGAACGAGCCGCGCAGGTTCAGCGCTTCGAGCAGCAGTCGCTCCGTCTGCAGCGTCAGCTGCTTGGGCACGACGATCAGGCGGGATTCCGGGCCGGGCGCGCGCAGCGCTTCAATCAGCGCGGGCGCGAGCAGGCGGTTTCGTCCGGTGTAGATGTGCAGCATGGAAACCTCCGTTGCAACAGGAAAATACGAGGATTGGGATCATCCGGCGAAGCGGCGGCTACGCGCCTCTGAACCGGGGCGGACGAGGCCATGCCGCTGGGACTTGGACAGGGCAGGAAACTGGCTCCGCTCAAACGATCCAGCCGCCGCCGATCAGGCGGTCGCCTTGGTACAGCGCGGCGGCCTGACCGCGGGCCGGGGCGCGGACGGGGCTGTCCGCGACGATGCGCGCGCCGCTTCCCTCGGGGAAGATGGTGCACTCGGGGTTTTCCCACTTCGTGTGGCGGACGCGGACGGAGCCGCGGATGGGCGCGTCCGGCAGATCGATCAGCCAGCTCGCCTCGCGGATGCGCACCTCGGTGTGGAACAGATCGTCCCACAGCACAGCGATGAGCGCGCTTTCATCTGGCCAGATCTCGGCGACGTAGAGCTTTCTTCCGTCGTACAGGCCGGGCAGGCGCTGGCCGACCGTCCAGCGGTGAATGCCCTCGTGCCGCCCGATGACTTGGCCGTTGAACAGGATCGGCCCCGGGCCGGGCACGCTTCCGCGCGCCGCCAGCCATCCGGTGTAGTCCCTGTCCGGAATGAAGCAGATCTCCATGCTGTCCGGCTTGCGAGCCACGGGGATGCCGAATTCAGCCGCCAGCTCGCGCACGCGCGGCTTTTCGTATTCGCCCAGTGGGAGCAGAAGCCGCCGCGCCTGTTCGCGCGTGAGCCGGCAGAGCATGTAGCTCTGGTCGTTGGACGGCATTCCCCGCAAAATCATGCCGTCGCGCACGCGGGCGTAGTGGCCCGTCGCGATGTGTGCAGCGCCGAGTTCATCCGCGCGGTCGATCAGGCTCTTAAATTTTACCAGCGGATTGCAGCGGACGCAGGGGTTCGGCGTCTCGCCGCGCAGATAGGCTTCGGCGAACGGCGCGCAGACCTGCCGTTCCAGCATCTCGCGGATGTCGAGTACGCTCAGATCGACGCTAAGGAATTCCGCCGTGGCGATGGCGTCGGCGCGGGCGGACGGATCGCCGGCGTCGAGGTACACGCCGAAGACTTCATAGCCCGCGTGCTGGAGCAGCCGCGCGGCGACGGCGGAGTCCACGCCGCCCGAAAGGCCGAGTACGACCCGGCGGTCGGAGTTTTCCATGCCGGTTCACCTCCGTAGATTTTGAATCGGTTGACCGGGCGCTTTCCGGCCTTCAATCGCAACCGCTGCAGCGCCGGTTGGAGCGGCCGCAGAGGGGGAGTTTGGAAAAATGAATCGAATGCGCAACCTGAGAACCGCGCCTTTGGCTGGCGGCGGACCTTCGAGGGATTTCCAGCGGGATTCCGGCGCCGCAGGAATCAGGGAAAGAGCGCGCCAAGGCGCTCGGACAGCTCGTCCAGCGAAGGCGTGTAGCCGTCGCGCGTATCGACGCAGAAGGTGGGAAAACCGAGCCGGGGCGGATCGTAGGGCGGAATCTCCGGCGTCTGCCCTGCCCGGGCGAGCGCGACGCCGGGGTCGCCGTGCAGGATCTCGCGCAGGGGATCTTCCAATCCCCGGCGCAGGTAGCGCTCGAAGGCGATGGAATCGCCGGGCTGGCACAGGACGATGGCAATTTCGGCCTTCTCCCTGAGCGGTTCCAGGCGCTCGCTCCACAGCCGGTGCTGAAACGCCGCCTCGGCCACGAGCGAGACGCCGCCGTCCAGCATTTGTCCGACGACGTCGAAAAACAGGCCGGTCGCAATGGCGTTCGATTCGGGCAGTTCGGCGCAGGGGCGTCCCTGCGTGCGCACATAGCCCTCCTTGATTTCATCCCGGATGACGGCGGGCAGGCGCAGATGCTGCGCGAGCGCCCGGGCCAGCGTGGTCTTGCCTGAGCCGGGACGCCCGGTGACGGCGATCAATCGCGGCTTGTTCATGCGGTTTCCTCCAATGATTACAGCTCGAAGCGGTATTCGGATTCCAGCTCAGCCCAGCGGTCGAGGAAGGCCTCGCCCGAGGGATCGGCGGCGATGATGCGGATTGCGCGGCGGACGGCGCGGACAAAGGCCGGATCGAGGCCCCGGATGCCGCTGCGGGCGAGCGGGCACATTGCGCGGGCGCGCGCGTCGACGCGCACCGTCCAGCCCTTTTCGCCGCGCACGGGCGTCAGCGGGAAGATCCGGCAGCCGAGCGGGCGGCGCTCGCGGTCGCAAGTTCCCTCGCAGATCAGCACCGGCGCGAAGGGAGAGGGCTCGATGCGCATCCAGTCCGCGCCGCTGAACAGCGATTCTTCGCCGGGAAACAGGTAGACACCGCCCTGCCCATCCGCGTCGGGGCGGCAGCAGGCGGCTTCGCAGAGCGCGCCGCAGTCCTGATGAAGGGGCGTCAGCCCGCCGATGGCCGCGCGGGCCTGAAGGATGATTGTGCCGTCCATAGGGCCTCCTGCTCATTATAAAATCAATAAGACATTCGACCGCCGGCGGCGGGATTCCTGCCTGCATCGGAAAATTCACGCGAAGGGCGCGCATCGCCGCGCTTTTTGCAGAAAACAGGGCAATCGGCCCGAGTCAGCCGCGTTTTTGTGGGAACCGGCGCATTCCGCACAAGTCAACCATGTTTTTGCGGGGGGGGGGCAGTGCATTCTGCACGAGCCGGTCGCGCTTTTGTGAAAGACAGCGCAATTCGCCCGAGTCAGCCGCGTTTTTGAAGGGAAAGCGCGGAGGATGGCGAGATAGATGGTCAAGGCGCGCTGTGCGAGCGGCATCCGCGCGGGTTCAAGGCGGGATGCTCGCGGCGAAGGGCGGCAGCCCTGATCGGCGCGGACGCGAAGGCGGAAGGCCGCCCGGCCGCCGATGCGGTGCAAACAAATTCTCCCGAGGGCGCGCAGGCTCGCGGGAGAGGATGAAGCGGCGGATGCCGGATGGGATGGGACGGCCTCCGTCATACCCCGGAATAGGCGCTGAATCCGCCGTCGATGGGCAGGACGACGCCGGTCACGAAGCTCGACGCGGCGGGGTTGACCAGAAACAGCAGTGCGCCGAGCAGCTCCTCCGGCTCGCCAAAGCGGCGCATCGGCGTCGCCGCGAGGATCTTTTCCGTGCGCGGCGTCGACGTCCCATCCGCCTTGAAGAGCATGTCCCGGTTCTGGTTCGTGATGAAGAACCCCGGCGCGATCGCGTTGACCCGCAGCCCCGAGGCGGCGAAGTGCGCCGCCAGCCACATCGTCAGGTTGGACAGCGCGGCCTTCGCAGCGCTGTACGCGGGAATCTTGGTCAGCGGGCGGAAGGCGTTCATCGACGAGACGTTGACGATGCACGCGCCGGGACGGCCGATCATGTCGCGCGCGAACACCTGCGCGGCGAGCAGGGCGCTTAAGCAGTTGACGTCGAACACGCCGCGGATGGCGGATTCGTCGAGGTCGAAGAAGGAAGGGGAATCGCCGTCAGGGGCGAAGAATTCCGCGCCGGTCGTGGCGGCGGGGCGGTTGCCGCCGGCGGCGTTGACGAGGATGTCGGCGGGGCCAAGGCGCTCGAGAAGGGCGCGCCGCGCGGCCTCGAGGGAGGGCTTGTCCGTGGCGTCGCAGGAAAGGGCGATCGCCGTTCCGCCCTCGCGGGCAATGTCCTGCGCGACGGCCTCGGCGCGGTCAAGGCCGCGGGCGAGCACGGCCACTCGCGCGCCGCACGCCGCCAGTGCGCGCGCCATGCACGAGCCGAGCACGCCGCTGCCGCCGGTGACCACCGCCGTCTTGCCCGTCAGATCGGTCTCAAAGGGAAGTTTCATCTCATCGCCTCCTGGGAATCCGTTTGAAAACTTCTTAAAACACGGCTGTGGATTGGATGTGTAGCTTTTAACTTTGCCCCATCCGGTCTGCGCCTGCAAACCCTCCGATAGAGGGGCGGAAGAACGCGGCTGAAATTGCGAATGACCGCACTTCCAACCGGCGCGGGAAGCCCGGAAATGTCAAGGGCAGGCGGCCTCATGGGTCGCCTGCGTCGGCCTCAGGCAGCCGCCAGAGCATGTGCTTTTCGCCGAACGTCCGCTCGGCCAGCTGCATGTAATGGCGGTAGAGCATGCCGAAGCGGTAGCGGTAGAACGGCTTCCAGGGCTTTGCCTTGCCGCAGAAGTGGAGGATGGCGGTGTTGCGCATCACCCAATCGCTGTCGGCCATGCCGGAGGAGCGCATGTAGTAGTTCGTGAAGTTGCGCGCGTCGTAATTCCAGAGGAAGTCGTCCAGCGGAAAGATCCGCTCGCCGTACATCGCGTTGAGCACGTCCTGATCGGGCAGGAGCAGCCCGGAGCGGTGCGCGTCGACGTAGTCGAACACCTCTTCGGGCTGGATTTCCCCGCGGGCCTGCGCCAAATCGATCAGCAGCACGCCGGAATTGTAATACTTGCACTGGGTGCCGAGCCGGATGCGGTTGACGTTGTTGGCCAGCTCGGTCATGCCGGTGTGCGGCGCGGCGGCGAACAGCGCGCCCTGCATCTCCATCTGCCAGAGCGCGGCGATGGGATTGATGATCAGCAGATCGGGGTCCAGATACAGCACGCGCTCGAGCGACTGCGGCAGGAAGCGCGCCGCCAGCAGCCGGTAGTACATCTCCTGCGGATACTGTTTGGTCACCGGCGCGCCTTCAAACAGCTTGGGGTCGATGCAGACCGGCTGAAGCGAGATGTCGATCCGCGTCAGGTCTTCCGAAAGCGCGGCGATTTCCTCCTCCGGGATCGAGCGGTGCAGCAAAAACACGCGGCAGCCCAGTCCAGGGTTGTTGGCTCGCAGAGATAAAAGCATGACGCGAAGCTGCGGCAGATAATTCTGATCGAGCGTAACCAACAGGTCGGCCGCACCGGCCGGAATGATTGCGCCTTCCATGGGGGAAAATCCTCCTTCATCGCAGCAGCGCCGCGCGGCTGCATTGGCGCTGTGCGGCGCTGCGTTTTGTTTGACTTTACCAGCGGGAACCGATGCGGCTGAACGCCGAGATCACGTTGTCGATTCCCAGCAGGATCAGGTAACACCCGATCGTCACCATAACCGAGAACAGCGAAAACGCCGGCCTGACCAGCATCAGGATGCCCAGCACAAGGCCGAGCACGTTGATGATCAGCGTCAGCCAATAGATGGCCCGTCCTGCGGTCATGCGCACGAACGAAAGGCTGGACAGCCTCGAGATGCAGTGCGCGATGAACCACAGCGGGAAGAACACGACCAGCGCCCAGCGGCCCGCGCCGGGGTGGATCATCAGCATCAGGCCCGCCAGCAGGCTCAAGATGCCCGAAATCAGCGCGATCGTCGGCGCGAAGCCCGTGTGCTCTTCTGTCTTGACGTAGAACACGATGTCGACGATGCCCATCGCCGTGGCGACGAGGCCGTAGATCAGCACGAGGCCGGTCAATGCGCTCAACGGGCGCGTAAAGGTGTAGATTCCCATCACAATCAGCGCGATGCCGATGATCAGTTCAACCCATCCAAAGCCCGAACGACGTCTCATTTTGACAAAGCCTCCTTCTTGCCATCCGCATTGAAGATCTGCATGAATTCTTCGCCGGTGATGGTCTCCTTTTCGTACAGGAACTGCGCCAGCTCATCGAGCTTTGCGCGGTTCGCATTCAGGATCTGGCGCGCCTTTTCGTGCTGCGCCTTCACCAGCGCGACGACCTTGCGGTCGATCTCACGCTGCGTCTCCGCGGAACAGGCCAGCGATGCGTCGCCGCCCAGATATTGATTGTTGACCGTTTCGAGCGCGACCATGTCGAAATCGTCGCTCATGCCGTAGCGGGTGATCATGGAGCGGGCCAGCTTGGTGGCCTGTTCGATGTCGTTGGAGGCGCCGGTCGTAACCTCGCCAAACACGACCTCCTCCGCCGCGCGGCCGCCCGTCAGCGTGGCGATCCTGTTTTCCAGCTCGACGCGCGTCATCAGGTATTTATCGCTTTGCTCGACCTGCATCGTGTAGCCGAGCGCGCCGGACGTGCGCGGGATGATGGTGATCTTCTGCACCGGCGCAGAGTGGCTCTGGCTGGCGGCGACGAGCGCGTGGCCAATTTCATGATAGGCGACGACGCGCTTTTCCTGATCGGACAGCACGGCGTTTTTCTTCTGATAGCCGGCGATGACGACCTCGATGCTCTCCTCGAGATCCTCCTGCGTGACCGACGTGCGGCCGTTTCGCACGGCACGCAGCGCGGCCTCGTTGATGATGTTGGCTAGGTCGGCGCCGGACGCGCCGGAGGCCATGCGGGCGATGGTGTGGTAATCGACGTTGCCCTCGGTGCGGATCTTCTTGGCGTGCACCTTCAGGATCTCCTCGCGGCCCTTCAGGTCGGGCAGCTCCACGGGCACGCGCCGGTCAAAGCGGCCGGGGCGGGTCAGCGCCGGGTCGAGCGACTCGGGGCGGTTGGTGGCGGCCAGTATGATGACGCCGTTGTTGCCCTCGAAGCCGTCCATTTCGGTCAGCAGCTGGTTGAGCGTCTGCTCGCGCTCGTCGTTTCCGCCGATCTGGCCGTCGCGCTTTTTGCCGATGGCGTCGATCTCATCGATGAACACGATGCAGGGGGCCTTTTCCTTCGCCTGCTTGAACAGGTCGCGCACCTTGGACGCGCCCATGCCGACGAACATCTCGACGAATTCCGAGCCGGAGATCGAGAAGAACGGCACGTTCGACTCGCCGGCGACGGCCTTGGCCAGCATCGTCTTGCCGGTGCCGGGAGGGCCGACGAGCAGCACGCCCTTGGGCATGGAGGCGCCGACGTCGGTGTATTTCTTCGGGTTGTGGAGGTAGTCGACGATCTCGGCGAGGCTCTCCTTCGCCTCGTCCTCGCCGGCGACGTCGCTGAAGCGGATGCCGGCGGTCGACTGGACGTAGACCTTCGCGTTGCTCTTGCCGAGGCCGAAGGACATGGCGTTCTTGCCGCCGGCCTGTTCGATGAGCTTCTTGTTCATGTACTGGCCGAGGGCGACGAAGATCACGATCGGCAGCACGAAGGTAATCAGGAAGCTCAGAAGCGGGTTCATGGTCTGTTCGATGGTTCCGGAGAACTCCGCGCCGGAATCATACAGCCGCTGTGTCAGCGTCGGGTCGTCGAGCACGGCGGTCCGATAGACGACATAGTTGGCGTCGTCTTTTTCGGTGAACAGGATCTCGGAATCGTCCATCTGTACTTCGCCGATGGTGTTGTTCTCGATCATGCGCATGAATGTGCCGTAGTCGGTGTCCACGACCTGACGCTGCATCAGCATGGGGGATACGATCATGTTGAACAGCAGCAGTACGATCAGCACGATGCCGTAGTAGTACAGCAGGGATCTTTTGGGGGATTTTGCCTCTTTCATGATGGAGACCTCATTTCAGGTCGAATTTGTTTGGGGCGGTTTGGATTGCGCGCCCCGCGATGGGCGGGGCGCGTTCAGATCAGGAAGCCCTTCAGCGCGGACACGCAGCCGTCGGTGCCCAGCATGCCGCTGTCGAGCACGATGTCGTAGTTGGCGGCGTTGTCCCATTTCTTGGTCGTGTTGGCCGAATAGTAATTTGCGCGCTTTTTGTCGAAGCGCTTGCGCGTGGCCTCGGCGCGCTCGGGCGCGATGTGGTAGTCCTCGACGATGCGCTTCTGGCGCGCGTCCGCGTCGGAGCAGCGGATGAAGACGCGGATGACGCCGGAAAAGTCTTTGAGCGCCTCGCACGCGCAGTGTCCCAGGAAGATGGCGCGTCCCTGCCGGGCGAACGTCTGGATGACCTGCTGTTCGGCGACGAAGATGTGCCCCTCGCGGGTGAGCATGTCGTGCTTGCCCGCGGCGGCCTGCCCGAGGACGAACATCGAATACAGCAGGCTGTTGGAGACGGTCTCCTCATACTTCTGGATCTCGTCGATGCTCACGCCGTAGCGCCGGGAAACTTCTTCAAGCACTTCCTCTCCGTAGCAGGGCACGCCCGTTGCCTGCGCCAGCGCGCGGGCGATCTTCGTGCCGCCGCTGCCGTATTCGCGTTCGATCGTGATGTAGGATGCTTTCATGCCTCTCTTCCCCTTTCTTTGGTCGGCGGCTATGCCGCCTGTTCAAACTGGCTGTTGTACAGGTCCGCGTAGAACCCGCCCTTGGCCAGCAGTTCTTCGTGGGTGCCGCTTTCGATCACGTCGCCGTCCCTGAGCACGAGGATCAGGTCGGCGTTTTTGATGGTCGAGAGCCTGTGCGCGATCACGAACGACGTCCGCCCGCGCATCAGCTCGTCCATGGCGCGCTGGATCTGCAGCTCCGTGCGGGTGTCGACCGAGCTGGTCGCCTCGTCGAGGATCAGCATTGGCTTGTCGGCGATCATCGCGCGGGCGATGGTCAGCTGCTGCTTCTGGCCCTGCGAGAGGCTGACGGAATCGTTGAGCACGGTGTCGTACCCCTTGGGCAGCGACCGGATGAAGTGATCCAGCCCGACGGCCTTGCATGCGGCGCGCATCTTCTCGTCGGAGACGTTCGGCGTGCAGTAGACCAAGTTTTCGCGCACGGTGCCCTCAAACAGCCAGGTGTCCTGAAGCACCATGCAGAACAGGGCGTGCACGTCCTCGCGCTTCATCTGATCGGTGGCGACGCCGTCGATTCGGATCTGGCCGCCGTCGAGCTCGTAGAAGCGCATCAGCAGGTTGACCAGCGTCGTCTTGCCGGCGCCGGTGGGGCCGACGATGGCGACCTTCTGGCCCGGCTTTGCCACGGCCGAGAAGTCGCGGATGACCGGCTGTTCGCTGTCCTCGTAGGAGAAGCGGACGTGGTCGAACTCGACGGCGCCCTTCGCGTCTGCGAGCTTTGCGGTCTTGCCGCTTTCGTTGGACATCTCCTCGGCCCCGAGGAAGTCGAACACGCGCTCGCCCGCCGCGGCGGCGGACTGCATCGACTGTGCTGCCTGGGCGATCTGCGAAAGCGGCTGCGTGAAGTAGCGGACGTACATCATGAACGCCACGATCACGCCGAACGAGATCTGTCCGCTCAGTGCCAGCGCTGCGCCGGTGACGCACACGGCCACATAGCCGAAGTTGCCGATGAAGGACATCAGCGGCTGCATCAGGCTGGACATCGACATCGCGCGGAATCCGGCTTCGCGGAGCTTTTCGCTCAGGTCGTTGAACGCGCGGATCGTCTTTTCCTCGCCGTTGTAGGCCTTGACGACCGTCTGGCCGGAGTAGATCTCCTCGATGCAGCCGTTCAGCTCGCCCAGCCGCTGCTGCTGGCGGGTGAAGTACTTCTGCGAGCGCCCCATGATCGCCATCATCAGCATGAAGCCGATCAGCGAGGCGACGACCGCCGCGCCCGTCATGGCGACGTTCGTCCAGAGCATGACGATCAGCGATCCAACCAGCTGCGTGACCGCCGTGACCAGCGTGCTGATGCTCTGGTTGATCGACTGCCCGATGGTGTCGACGTCGTTGGTGACGCGGGAGAGCACGTCGCCGGTGGACGTGCGGTTGTAGTAGGCCATCGGAAGGCGGTTGATCTTCTTCGAGATGTCCGAGCGCAGCGAGCGCGCGACGCGCTGCGTCACCGTGGCCATGATCCAGCCCTGCACCAGCGAAAGCAGCAGGCTCGCCACATACAGGCCGATCAGGAAGAAGCCGATGCGCGCGATGGCCGCCATGTCGATGCCCGTCGCGATGCCCTCGGTGATCAGATCGGTCATTTCGGAAAGCCGGCCGGGGCCGGCCAGCGTCAGCACCGTGCCGAGCGCCGCGCACACCAGCGCCACGATCATCGCGGGCCAGTATTTCCGGCAGTAGCGCAGCAGCTTTGCCCATGCGCCCTTGAAGTCGCGCGAGCGCTCCGCGCCGCCCCTTCGGGGGCCGCCCATCATGGGGCCTGGCCCTCCGCTTCTATTATACGCCTGTTTTGCCATTATGACAATTCCTCCTTTGACAATTGTGAGGAAGCAATTTCCTGATAGACTGCGCAGGTGCGCATCAATTCTTCGTGCGTGCCCTGTCCGGCGACCCGGCCCTCGTCGAGCACGATGATGCGGTCGGCGTCGCGGATGGTGCCGATGCGCTGGGCGACGATCAGCTTGGTCACGCCGGCGCAGGTCTTTTTCAGCGCGTCGCGCAGCGTGCGGTCGGTCTTGTAGTCCAGCGCGGAGAAGGAATCGTCGAAGATGAGGATCTCCGGCCGGCGGCAGATGGCGCGGGCGATGGACAGCCGCTGCTTCTGCCCGCCGGAGAAGTTCGAGCCGCCCTGCGCGACGTAGCCGTCGTAGCTGTTTTCGAGCTTTTCGACGAAGTCGGCCGCCTGCGCGGTGTAGACGGATTCGACGATGTCCTCGCCTAAGTTGTCGCGCCCGTTGTCGCCGTAGGCGACATTCGACGAAACCGTGCCGCGGAACAGCGTCGCCTTCTGCGAGACATAGCCGATGCGGTTGCGCAGCGCGCGCTGGTCGTATTCCCACACGTCCGCGCCGTCGACGAGCACGGTGCCCTCAGTCGCGTCGTAGAAGCGCGGCACGAGGTTGACCAGCGTGCTCTTGCCGCAGCCGGTCGCGCCGATGAATGCGACCGTCTCGCCCTTGCGCGCGGTGAAGGTGATGTCGTGCAGCGCGTCGTCCTCGGCGTCCGGATAGCGGAAGCTGACGTGCCGGAACTCGACCGTGCCGGTCTCGCCGGCCGGCGGCTCCGTGCGGGCGCCGTTTTCGATGCTCGGCTGCGTGTCCAGCACCTCGAGGATGCGCTTGGCGGCGACCGATGCGCGCGGCAGGATCATGAAGATGATGACCAGCAGCATGAACGCCATGACGACCTGCATCGCGTAGGAGAGGAACACGACCATGTCGGAAAACAGGCCGAGCTTTTCGGTCATCTCGGCGGCGTCGATCATCACGGCGCCGACCCAGTAGATCGCCAGGCTCAGCCCACTCATCACCAGCGTGATGCTGGGCATCATCGTGGCCATCACGCGCTGGGCGTAGAGGTTGGTGCTGGTCAGCGCATCGTTGGCGCCGTCGAATTTCTTCTCCTGATAGTCCTCCGCGTTGTAGGCGCGCACCACGCGCAGGCCGGTGAGGTTTTCGCGGGTGACGCGGTTCAGGTCGTCCGTCAGCGCCTGCAGCTTCTTATACCGCGGCAGCGCGAGCGCGATGCAGACGGATACGATCAGCAGCAGCGCGATGACTGCGATGCCGGTCGTCAGCGTCCACTGGCCGTTCTTGCCGGCGATCTTGCACACCGCCCAGACGGCCATCACCGGCGCCTTGACCATCGACTGAAGGCCCATGACCAGCAGCATCTGCACCTGGGTGACGTCGTTGGTCGAGCGGGTAATCAGGCTGTCCGTGGAAAAGGCGCCGATCTCCCGCATTGAGAACGAGAGCACCTTCCCGAACAGGCGCTGGCGCAGCGTTGCGCCGAAGTCGGTCGCCGCGCGGGCGATGATCAGCGCCACCACGGCCGAGCAGACGAGGCTGCCCAGAGCGCACAGCAGCATCTTGCCGCCGGCGAGCAGGATGTCGCCCATCGCGCTGCCCTCGGTCTGCACCATCATGGTGATTTCGGACATGTAGTCCGGCAGCGTCAGGTCGAGCCAGACCTGAAGGATGATGAACAGCAGGCTGGCGGCGAGCAGCCTCCAATCCTTTTTGTCCAGGTTCTTGAATATTCTGAGCATGATGTTCCTCCCTGAGTCAGGATGTGGATTTCAAATTTTAAAAGCGCCTGACGGCGCTTTCAGGGGAAGGGGTTAACGCCGCGCTTCGCGGATCATCGCTGCGATGGAGACGATTGCCAGCACGAGGATCACCGCGCTGAGCGCGAGCTGAATCTGCCAGGTGCTGCCCAGCCGGAACGCCGGCTTCGCAAGGAATCCCCACACGCCGGCCACGCCGCAGATCGCGGGAAGGATCGAGGCGAATCCGCTGCCCGACTTGATGAGGCAGAGCACCACGCCCACCGCGCCGGCGACCAGCACCAGAATCGGCATGCCAAGGACGTCGTTCACGGAGAACTCCTCATTGCCCAGCGTCTCGCCCAGCGAATCCTCGAGATCGCCGTGGTCGCCGGGGAACCAGATAAAGGACTGGATCGAGACCGAGTTTGCGCCCTCCTCGGTCTCTACCGTCCAGAAGGGCATGAACTGAAGGACCAGCAGGATCAGCATCAATACGGCGCATGCGATGTTGCAGATGGAAGTCATGCGGCTGGAAGAAACATTTTTCATAATGACAACCTCCTAAAAGACGACGGCCGAACCGTTTGCCTGTTTACGAAAGGAATTTTACCGCGAAAGGCGAAACTGAAACGAAACTCTGGCGCGCTTTGTGAAAAAAATCCAGAAAAAACCGCCTCCCGATGGAAGCGGCTTAAGGCAGTCTAAAGCCAAAGGGGAAGGCGAGAGGGTCGAATTGTCTCTCCCACACAATTTCCGCGCCTAAAATCCGCAGGTTTCGGCGGAAGCTGGAGCGGTTCAAGGAAGGGTTATGCGCCGGGCAGCGTGACGGTGAAGGCCGTGCGCGAGGGCGTGCTCGAAACCGTCACATCGCCCTTGTGAAGGCTCACGATCTTCTTGACGATGGACAGCCCGATGCCCGTGCCCTCGCTGGCGTGCGAGGTGTCGCCCTGATAGAACTTTTCAAAGATGTGCTTCATCGCCTCGGGGGCGATCTGCGGCCCCTCGTTGGCGATTTCCACGCGGAGCTGGCCGTCGGATTCGCGGATGGAGGTCATGAGCGCGCCGCCCTCGGGCGAGAATTTCACGGCGTTGTCCAGCAGGTTGACCCAGACCTGTTTGAGCAGCTCCTCGTTGCCGCGGACCTTGTGCTCGCCGAAGTCCGCGACGATGTCGAGGTTCTTGGCCGTCCAGCGCTTTTCGAGCAGCAGGATGCACTTGCGCAGCTGCTCGGAGACGTTGAACTCCGTCACGTTGGTCAGGATGTTCTGGTTTTCGACCTTCGTCAGGTTGAGCACGTTCGTAGCCATGCTGGCCAGACGGGCCGATTCGCTCGCGATGATGTGCAGGTATTCGCGCTCTTCCTCCGGCGGAAGGCCACCGTGCTCGAGGATTTTTGCAAACCCGGAGATGGACACGATGGGCGTCTTGAACTCGTGCGAGAAGTTGTTGATGAAGTCCGAGCGCAGCATCTCCGTGTTCTGCAGTTCCCCGGCGAGCGTGTTGAAGCTGTCGGCAATCCGGCGCTCCTGCGGGCCGGATCCGAGGGAAATGCGCTCGTCGAAATGTCCGTCCGCGAGGCGCTCCATGCCGTGCACCAGCGCGTTGACGCCGCGCAGTGGGATGCGAACCATCACCATCGCCAGCAGCGTGCCCACGGGCAGGCTCGTCACCGCCGCGAACAGCAGCGGCAGCGCCCGGTTGAATGAATTGACTTCGCCCAGCCGTCCGCTTTCGGCCAGAAAGATCAGCACGCCGCCGAAGATCAGGAAGTTGATCAGCTGGATGACGAACACCACCAGCGACAGCGTGAAGATCAGCCGGCGCAGCCTTGGACGCTCCTTTTTCAGCTTCATGCCTTCTTCACCGCCTTGTAGCCCAGCCCGCGCACGGAGACGATTTCAAACTCCGGCCAGCCCTCGAAGCGCCGCCGCAGCCGGCCGATGTGCACGGTCACGGTTTCCCAGCCGGTTTCGCTGTCCGCGCCCCAGATCTCGTCCATCAGCTCGATGCGCGTGAAGATCTTGCCCGGATAGGACAGCAGCTTGTACAGAAGCAGGAATTCCTTCTGCGGCAGCGTCTGCACTTCGCCGCCGCGCGAGACGGTGAAGGCGTCGTAGTCCAGCACGACGTCGCCCACGACGATTTTGCGCTCGCTGACGATCTTCGCCCGGCGCAGCAGCGCCTTGACGTGCAGGAGAAGCTCCTCGCCGTCGACCGGCTTGGTCATGAAGTCGTCCGTGCCGGCCAGATAGCCCTCCTTGCGGTCGGCGGTCAGCTGCTTGGCGGAGACCATCAATACCGGCAGGTCGCTGTTCGCCGCGCGCAGCGTCCGCGTGAACGAATAGCCGTCCATCTCCGGCATCATGATGTCCAGTATGACCAGGTCGATGTGCTCGCGCTCCATGACGTCGAGCGCCTTTGCGCCGTTTTCGGCCAGCGAAACGGTGTAGTTTTCCGCCTCGAGAATCGCCTGCATCAGCCGGCGCGTGCTCTTGTCGTCGTCGACGACCAGTATGTGAAACATGCCCTCACCTCGGTTGCGCGCCGCAGGCGCGGCCGCGTTGCTCTCGCTTCCATTATGCACCCAAATCCGCCGCATGGCAAGGGGAAATTTCGGCGAAGACCTTTTTTCATGAAAGGAAATGGCGGACGTGCGCGGCGGACGGGACGGCTGAAAGTCGATTGCGCACCGCTTTGGATGGACGCCGGGCGCGGATTCCTTTCTCTATTATGGGAATTCTTCGCCCTGCGCTGAACCGGCGCGCGTCTGCTTGCGGAGGCGGGCGAGTTCGCCTCCGCGCCCGGCACAGATGCGCTCGGCGAACCGGCGCACGGACTCTGAAGCGCAGCCTAGCCGGTCGAGCAGGGCCAGACCGGCTTCCGGCGTGATCTCATCGGGAAGCGCGGCGGCGAGCGCGATTTCGCAGAGGTTATCGTGGAGCAAGCGCGGCGCGATTCCATTTTGCACGGCGTAGCAGGCCACCGCCGCGTGCACGGCCAGTGGATCGAGCAGCCGCAGCAGCCGGTTTTCCAGACAGAGGGCGTCGAGATAGCGCTGGACGAATTCGATGCCGCGCCAGCCGTTCGGAAAGTCCAGCACGGGATATCCGGCCAGGAGCGGCGTCTCGTGCGCGCCGTAGGCGGGATTGTAGTTTTGGAAGAATGCGGGAAGGGATTCTGTGAGCGTCACGTTCAGGAGATCGCTCTGCACGGGATGCGCGCGGGCAAGCTCGGCGCGGAGGAGCAGCTCGGCTGCGCGCACCTGCGACGCGATCTTTGCGCATCCCTCGTCGTAACAACGCGTCAGCGAGCCGTTTCGCATCAGCGCGAGCGCATCGAGGGGTTTTTCTCGCACTTGAGCCGGACGCCGATTGCGAACAGCGCCGATTCCGAGATCGACCGAACGGTTTCTGCGCGCAGAGACGCGCTGCGCCCGCCGGAATAGGCGCGGCAGAGGTCGCGCAGGAGTTGCCCGAACCGATGCTGAAATCCGGTGCGGAACGCGCCGTCGATCAGTCCAAACCGGTCTGCCTGCACGAGCAGCGATTCGGCGTAAGCGCGCGGATTGGGCCGGAGCGGGGATTCAGCATGGCCGGCTGGCGCGGCCCCGGCGGGGCATGGTGGGACGAGGGCGCTGTGCCGGCAGGCTCGATCAGATGCGGTGTGGCCGTCATGAGCAGAGGACGAGGGGCGGTCGCCGTGAGGTGCATTGCGCGCCGGCATGCAGTCCGGCTTCCGGCAGGGATGCGCTCCCGCCAATGCGCCGCCTTTCGGATGGGCGTCATTCCCCGCCGCCATACAGACCGCCTCCCAGAAGATCGGCCAGCCGCTCGACAGAGCCGCGGCATGGGCCGTCAAACGTTTCGCGCATCCGCTGCAGCAGGGATTCGTCGCTGATCCGGTCGTGCGTTTCATTTTTGAGAATGTAGAACAGTTCCGCCAGCGCGCCCAGCGTTTCCACCGCCGGGTCCAGCCATGGCGAGTTGCCGAACGCCTCGACCAGTGCCTCCGGCAATCCCGGTTCCAACTCGATTCGGTTGGATTCGCGCAGCGCGCGCTCACATGCGGCGCAGATCGAACGAATGTCGCCGTCGGTCAGCGTCAGCCCCGCGCGTGCCGCCGCGCAGGCGACGGATTGGACGCGATCTGCTCCGCTTGCAAGGCCGCCGGTGTGCATGAGTGGGAATTCCATCTGAATCACCTCCGCATCCATTGAACCACATCTGGCATGTGAGTTGCAAGACTTGACTTTTTATGTAAAATATGGTATAATATAATCGAAAATTAAAGAGAAATTTGCGCCGGCCGTCCGGCGCTTTTTTCACGCCCTTTTTCCCTCGGGCATACGATGCGGCATGAAATGGAGGGATTGCCATGGACTATGCGGTGGTTGGCGGGGATGCGCGGTTTGCGTATCTGACGCGGATGCTGATGAGCGCCGGCTGGGATGCGCGCGCGGTGGACGGCGATTCAAGCGAGGTGCCCGGCGTGCCGTGCGCGGGCGCCGACGCGCTGGCGGGCGCGAGGAACGTGGTCATGAACTGGCCGATCCCGGAGGGCGAGGCGGTGCTCGAACGCCTCGAGCCGGGCTGCCGGGTCTATCTGTGCGGCCCGGGCGCGCCGGAATCGGTGCCGGAGGGGATCGAATGCGTGAATTTGTGGCGGGATGAGAGGCTGCTGCTCGAAAATGCATGGCTGACTGCGGAGGGGGCGATCGCATCGGCGATGCGCGCCGGCCGGGCGTCGATCCGCGACTGCCATTGCCTCGTCGTCGGCTGGGGGCGCATCGGCCGCGCGCTGACCGAGATGCTCGTGGGACTGAATGCGCGCGTGACCGTCGCGTCGCGCTCTCCGAAGGGGCGAAGCAACGCCATCGAGCGCGGCGCGGAGAGCGTTTCTACTTATGATCTCGCCGCGGCGATGCCGGGAAAGCAGATCGTGTTCTCGACGCCGCCCAGCCGCGTGCTCGGCATCGACGAGCTGCGCCGTGCGGAACCGGACGCGATGATCCTCGATCTTGCCAGCCCGCCCTACGGGGTCGACCTCGAGGCGGCGTGGTCGCTCGGCCTGCGCGCATGGCGCGAACCCAAGCTGCCCGGCCGGTACTGTCCGTTCAGCGCGGCGCGCGCCCTGATGCGGGCGATTTTGCGGGCGGAAGCGAAAATCGATGAGGAGGGATTGCAATGAGCGGAAGATTGGATGGCGTCCGCGTCGGCTGCGCCATGACGGGATCGTTCTGCACGTTTTCGGCGGTATTCGACGCATGGCGCGCGCTGCGCGCGGAGGGCGCGGAACTTTTTCCCATCATGTCGTTCAATGCGTCGTCGCTGGACACGCGGTTTTATCCCGCCTGCAAGGCGGTGGGGATCTTTGAGGAAATCGCGGGGCGAAAGGTTTGGAACCGGCTGGAGCAGGTGGAGCCGATCGGGCCGAAGCGGCTGCTCGACCTGCTGGTCGTCGCGCCCTGCACGGGGAACACGCTGGCAAAGATTGCGGCGGGAATTACAGATACGCCCGCCGCGCTGGCGGTGAAATCGCATCTGCGCAATGGAAGGCCGGTGCTGATCGCCGTGTCGACCAACGACGGCCTCGGCGCGAGCGCGCGGAACCTCGGCGAGCTGCTGCCGAGGAAGCAGATTTACTTCGTGCCGTTTCGACAGGACGACTGCGCCGGCAAGCCGAATTCCCTGGTCGCAGACTTTGTGCTGATCCCGGATTCGGCAGTCGAAGCGCTGGGAGGCCGGCAAATTCAGCCCGTTTTGCGTCAAATCTGACACTCAGGCCCCCAAAAGCGACAGGAAATGCACGGGGAAGTAAAGGTTGAGGAAAGTTGGAAAAAGGGGATTGACAAAAGGGGAGAGGTTTGATATACTAATCAAGCTGTCAGCGAGCGAGGGGCTCTGAGAGAGCTGAGCGCGAACGGCAGCGAGCGATTCTTGAAAACGATACAGAGATAAAGAAGAAGCGAGAAGTCAGATTCGAAGAGTGAAACGCCTCTTGAGCAGGGAGGAAGCTGGGAGC
>DVJL01000046.1 GCA_018716805.1 Candidatus Faecivicinus avistercoris
CCGCCGCGATGACAATCCGAACCAGACGACTCCTCTTGTTCATACCGCTCCTCTATGTCCAATCGCCGGATGCGCCTACGGCGCGCCCGGCAGGGCCGGTTCCGTCCTCCAGCAAAATCCGCGCAGGCCCGGCGCGCTCCGATCCCTCCCGGGACCGCAGGCGCTGCTTCGTTTGGCAACGCCCTGATCCGCGCGTGCGCGAGCGCCCGATTCCTCCCGGGACCGCAGACGCTGCTTCGTTTGGCAGCGCCTTGATCCGCGCGTGCGCGAGTGCCCGATTCCCTCCCGGGGCCGCAGACGCTACTTCGGCTCCACGCGCTGAACCTCGACGCCCTCCATCTTCAGCCGCTCGAGCATCTCGAGCGACTCCTCCTGGGGATCGTCGGCCACCCAGACAAAGCGGGTGCGGACGCCGGAGCGTTGGATGCGCATGGCGAGATCCGCAACGCGCGTGGTCAGCCGCGCGGTGGCGAGCACGGCGCCGCCCGTGCGCTGCATCCGCACGAGCATCAGCGCGAGCACCTGCTCGTAGGCGTAGGGGCTGTCGAATTTGACCCGCATCAGCGCGTCGGCGAAGGCGGGCAGGTCGGCGGGAAACTGTCCCGCGATCTCGGAGGGCTGCGCGCAGGTCAGCGGCATCCGAACGGGATAGCCGGCCTCGAGCTGCGCCTTCGCCGCGCCCAGGCAGCGCTCGCAGATGCAGTCCTCCGCCGAGAGCTGGCCGTCCTTGAGCGCGGTGATGGCGGAGAGGTCGGGCACGATCAGCGTGTCCGGCCGCGCGCTCTCCTCGTAGGTGCGCACCATGACCTCGCGGCGGCGCATGGAGATCTTCCAGTGCACCTTCTTCAGGCTGTCGCCCTCCTGCCACGCGCGGATGTCGGAGGGCGACGCGGTGTCCTCCGACGCGCGGGCGAGAAACTCCGGCCCCATGTCCGAAGCCGTCAGCGCCATGGTTTCCGCGGGCGCGGGCCTCGGCACGACCTCCACGCGGATCCGCTCCATCTTCGGCCGGCGGGAAATCGAAAAGAAGCCAAAGATGTCCCGCGCAGAGATGCGCGTGACGCCGGCCTCGTACACCCCCCGGTGCGGGCAGGGGATCCGGTGGCGGAACGACCGCGTGGCGAAGGGCGGCGTGTGCACGCTGATCTCCTGCTCCGGCGCGAAGGCCGACGGCACGCTCAGGTGCACCCGCACCGACGCCACCGGCAGAAGCGCCGAATGGCGCACGGTGAACACCGTCATCAGCGTCTCGCCGCGGTTCACGCGCGGGCGCACGCCCTTCATGTCGATGCGCACCGTCCAGACCGTCCAGACCGCTGAAATCAGCCCCAACAGGAGCATCGCCGCAAGGACGTTGAACAGCAGATAGTACACGCGCGCGCCGGTGCTCAGCCCCGCCGCCAGCAGCGCCGCCATCGCCACCAGCGCGCCCGTCAGCCGCGCGCTCACCTGACCTTCACCGGCACCTGCACGGAGCCCAGCACGTTGGCGAGGATCCGCTCGGCCGTCATGTTCCGCATCCGCGCCTCGGGGCTGAGCACCAGCCTGTGCGCCAGCACCGGCTCCGCCATGCGCTGCACGTCCTCCGGCACGACGTAGTCGCGCCCCTCCAGCAGCGCCCGCGCCTGCGCCGCGCGCAGAAGCGAGATCGCCGCGCGCGTCGAGATGCCCAGCTGCAGCGCGCCCGAGCGGCGCGAGGCCGCGGCGATGGCCGAGATGTAGGCGCGCACCTCCTTCGCGGAGTACACCTTCTCGACCTCCTGCTGAAGCCGCACGATGTCCGACGCGGTGCAGATCGGCTTGAGCTCCTCCATCGGGCGCGCGCCGGTGGTGTAGCGCTCGAGGATCTCGACCTCCTCCTCCGCCGTCGGATAGCCGATCGACACGCGCATGAAGAAGCGGTCGAGTTGCGCCTCGGGCAGCGGATAAGTGCCCACGAAGTCCACCGGGTTCTGCGTCGCCAGCACGACAAACGGCTTGGGCACCTCGTAGGTCACGCCGTCGACCGACACCTGCCCCTCCTCCATGACCTCCAGAAGCGACGACTGCGTCTTGGGCGAGGTGCGGTTGATCTCGTCGGCCAGCACGATCTGGCTCATGATCATGCCCGGGCGGTACTCCAGCTCGCCGGTCTTGAAGTTCGCGATGGAAAAGCCCGTGATGTCGCTGGGCGTGATGTCCGGCGTGAACTGGATGCGCTTGAACGAGCAGTCCAGCGACCGCGCCAGCGCCGAGGCCAGCGTCGTCTTGCCCACGCCCGGCACGTCCTCGATCAGCACGTGGCCCCGGCACAGGATGGCGATCATCATCAGCTCGACCGCCTTTTCCTTGCCCACGATGACCTTCCCGACGTTATTCTGCAAAAGCTGCGCAAAGCGCTGCGTCACCTGCATAGACATGCCTCCTATCCATTCGTTCGACGTGCGCAAGCGGAAATTGGTTCCATTTGCCGCGCCGCCCGATCATAAAAGCCCTATTTTAGTATACAGAAACGATCCGGACATTACAAGTTCGCCCTCGCCGAATGCGCCAAATTGTGCTATAATATTCAAAACCGCGCCTTATTTCGGCGCATTTTGAGGAGGGAACCGCCATGATCTTCGGCGCCGGCTGCGACCTGTGCCAAGTGGGCCGGATGGCGCAGGCGCTCGAAAGCGAGCGCTTCCTCGGCCGCGTGCTGACCGGAAACGAGCGCGCGCGGCTGGAAAAGCTCTGCCCCGAGCGGCGCGCCGAGCGCCTCGCCGGCATGTTCGCCGCCAAGGAGGCCGTCGCCAAGGCGCTCGGCACGGGCTTTGACGGCTTCGGCTTTGCCGACATCGAGATCCTCGCCGATCCGGGCGGGCGTCCCTGCGCCATGCTGCACGGCGGGGCCGCGCGCCGGATGCCGGAGGGCGGGCGCGTCCACCTGTCCATCAGCCACGACGGCGGCCTCGCGCTGGCGTTCGCCATCATAGAGGTCGAAGGCCCGGCCGCGCCTTGACATTGCGTCCGGCTTCTGCTATACTTGCATGGAAATTTGAGGAACCGATTGGAGAGGATGACCATGACGCGAAGCGAATTTGAAGCGCTCGCCGCGCAGGGCGTGCTGCTGCTCGACGGCGCGACGGGGTCGAACCTGCGGCTGGCCGGCATGCCCGTGGGCGTGTGCACGGAGCTGTGGGCATTCGAGCACCCGGAGGTCATCCTCGAATTGCAGCGCGGCTACGTCGAGGCCGGCAGCCGCGTGATCTACGCGCCGACGTTCTCGGCCAACCGGCTGGGGCTTCGGATGCACGGGCTGGAGAACCGCATGGCGGAGCTGAACCGCGGCCTGGTGGCGCTCTCGCGCGAGGCGGCCGGCGGCCGGGCGTTCGTCGCCGGCGACATGACGACCACCGGCCGTGCGCCGGAGCCAAAGGGCGACATCTCCTACGCGGAATTGTACGACGTCTACGGCGAACAGGCGCAGCTGCTCGCCGGCGCCGGCGCGGATCTGCTGGTGCTGGAGACGATGCTGTCCATCGAGGAGACGTCGGCGGCGCTCGACGCCGCCCGCGCGGCGTGCAGCTTGCCGGTGATGTGCTCGCTGACGGTCGAATCCGACGGCCGGCTGCTGTTCGGTGGCACGGTGATCGAGGCCGTCGAGATGCTTCAGGAGCTGGGCGCGAGCGCGGTGGGGCTGAACTGCTCGGTCGGGCCGGACCAGCTCGAAGCCCCCGTGCGCGCCATGGCGGAGGTCGCCCGCGTGCCGGTGATCGCCAAGCCCAACGCCGGAATGCCGGTCATCGGCGCGGACGGCGTCGCCCGCTACGACATGGACGCCGAACGCTTTGCCGAATCCATGCGCAAGCTGATCGACTGCGGCGCGCGCATCATCGGCGGCTGCTGCGGCACGACGCCCAAGTACATCCGCGCGCTGGCAAAGGCCATCGCCGGGCGCGAAGCGGCAGGATGTCCGGCGGAATGCTGAACTTCCCGCCCCGCGCCCGCCGCCGGACGCCCACCCTTAGCGGAACGCGCGGCGGAACCCATTTGAATCAATCACTAGGAGGAATTATCCGATGAGCCGTATGGGAGACACCATCCGGACTGCGCGCCTGAAGGCCAAGATGACCGAAAAGGCGCTGGGCAGAAAGTGCGGACTGGCGGAAAGCGTCATCAAGGACATCGAATCGGGCCGGCGCATCGCGTCGGACGATCAGGCGCAGCGCATCCTCAAGGTGCTCGGCGCGCAGGACAGCCTGTCGACCGAGCTGGACGCCGCGGCGGAGCCGCCGCAGCCGCTGCCCAAACCCCGGCCGCGCGCCTATGTGGTGCCGCTGGAGCCGGACAATCCGCAGAAGGAGTCCGCGACGCGCGAGGCGAGCGACGCATGGCTGGACGCGCTGGGCGGCGTGGTCAAGCGCGTGCCGGTCATCGACCCGCAGGGCGTGGCGGTCGACCATGTGCTCACGCCCATCATCGGCGGCAAGATCGAGGGCGGCGCGCCGGACAAGGTGCTGTTCTACCGCTGCCCGGACAACGCGCTGCGCGGCTTCCGCGTGTTCGCGGGCGACCTGCTCTTGACCGTTCCGGCGTCGAAGCCCGAGGACGACCGGCTGATGCTGGTCTTCTACAAGGGCCAGCGCATGGTGCGCAAGCTGCTCAAGCTGGACGGCAGCCGGCTGCAGCTGCAGTCGTTCGACTATGAATTCACCGCCGAGGTCGCCGCGGCCGCCGAAGTGAAGATCCTCGGCCGCTGCGTGCGGCTCGAGCGCGCGCTCTGAAGCGCTTACAAAATTTGCGAAAGTGGCATTCCAAACGTCAAAGGAGGAAATCCCCATGAAAATCGGCGTCAGCAGCTACAGTTTTTCCCGCTACATGAAGCACACCGGCGCAAACTATCTGAAAATCTGCGATCTCGCGCGCGAGATGGGATTCGACGGCATCGAATTTATCGACCTCGACCTGAACGTCCAGCCGGCCGAGAGCGTCCCGGCGCTGGCCGCCGAGATCCGCGCGCACTGCGATTCGCTCGGCCTTCCGGTCGCGGCCTACACCGTTCACGCCGACTTCATCGACGGAACGGACGAAGTCGAGCGCCTGAAGCGGCAGGTGGACGTCGCCCAGATCCTCGGCGCGCCGGTCATGCGCCACGACGTCACCTGGCGGCGCGACATCCCCTGGCGCGAGATCATCGACCGCACCGCCGCCGGCATCCGCGAGGTGGCCGAATACGCGCAGTCGAAGGGCGTGCGCACCTGCACGGAGAACCACGGCTACGTCCTTCAGGATGCGAACCGCGTCGAGGCGCTGATCCTCGCGGTCAACCATCCGAACTATGGCTGGCTGGTGGACATGGGCAACTTCCTCTGCGCGGACGAGCCGCCGATGCACGCGCTGCCCATCGCCGCGCCCTACGCCGTGCACGCCCACGCAAAGGACTTCCTGCTCAAGCGCGAGAGCCCCGGCGAGGGCTGGTTCCCGACGCGCAACGGCTGGGCCCTGCGCGGCACAGTGGTGGGCCACGGCGTGGTGCCGATCGCCGACTGCGTGCAGGTTCTGCGCGACGCCGGCTACGACGGCTGGCTGTCGCTCGAGTTTGAGGGAATGGAGGAAAACCTGACCGCGCTGCGGTGCGGGCTGGCCTATCTCAGAAAGGTGACTGCAGAGTAAACCGCAGACAAAGAAACGCCGCGGACGGCCATCTTCAGCCGTCCGCGGTTGGTTTTTGGAAAAGCGCTCACACCTCCAGCACGGCGTTTGAGGCCAGCAGGCAGAGCAGCCGCTGCCGGACGGGAATCCCCGTGATGCGCTCGAGCGCGAGGGCGTAGACGGAGAGCTGGGCGCGGTAGTGGTCGCGCAGCGCGTCGAGGTCGCCGGAGCGGTCGGTCTTGTAGTCGAGCAGGATCCATGCGCCGTCCTCGATGAAGCAGCAGTCGATGGTGCCCTGCACGAGCAGCTCCTCGCCGGCAAAGCGGCCGGCTTCGGCGGGCGAGAGCGCCTCGTCCGCGCGCACCAGCGCGTTGAACGGCCACTCGCGCTTCACGGTCTCCGCGCGCCTAAGCCTCTGCCCCACTGGACTCTGCAAGAACTCCGCCAGCCTCACCGGATGCACGGCCTCGCGCTGGGCTTCGGTCATCAGCCGGCGCGAAACGGCCTCGTCCAGCCGCGCGCGAATGGCGTCCGCGAGCGGGCGGCCGTCGAGGCCGTCCAGCGCGCGCAGGTCGATCAGCTGCATCGCGCGGTGATAGGCCGTGCCGCGCTCGGCGGCGGTCATCCTTCCGGGCGCTTCCTCGGCCATGAACTGCGGGCGCTCGGGCAAGTCGGGCAGCTGCGAAGGCCCCTCCAGCTCGCGCAGCAGGCCGGAGACCGTCAGCTTCAGCGGCTTGGCCGAGCCGAGCGGGTCGGGATACTGCCAGCGCATCTCCGCCTCGAGCGCCGCGCCGTCAAACCGGCCGGGCTCGGCGAGGATTTCGTCAAAGCGCGCGCGGGGATCGGGCCGGCCGGGCGATTCGGCGGACAGCTCCCCGGCGGGATGCAGGGTCACGGTCGAATGCGGGTCCGCCCCGTCCCGAAGGATCGCCGCCCGCGCCGCCATGAGCACGTCCAGATGGCTGTTCGACGCAAAGACTGAGCGCGAAAGCGCGTTCCAGCGCCGCCCGGCCCGCTCCGCGCCGCGCACCGAGCCCACGAGGATCAGCCGTTCCCGCGCGCGCGTGAGCAATACGTAGAGGATGCGCAGCTCCTCGGCGGCGTCCTCGCGGCTCCGGCGCGCGGCGATGGCCGACTGCGCGAGCGTCCGGCGCTTCGTGCGAAGCTCCGGATCGAAGTGGTGGATGCCGATCCCGAGGTCGCGGTGCGCGCTGAGCAGCTCGGCGCGCGCGCCGCCATAGCCCTTCTCGAGCTGCGCACCGAACACCACGCGGAACTCGAGGCCCTTGCTCTTGTGGACGGTCATCATCCGGACGACGTCGTCGTTCTCGCCGAGCAGGTGCGCGGCGTCGCCATCGCCCCTCGCGCGCAGCCGCTCGGTGTGGCTCAGAAAGCGAACGAGCGAGCCGGACACATCGGCGTCGAACGCATCGGCGGCGTCGGCCAGCCGGTCGAGGTTGGCCTGCCGCTGTGCGCCGCCGGGCAGCGCGCCGGCATAGATGTAAAAGCCGCTCTCGTCGAGCACGGCGCGCACCAGCTCGCCCAGCCCGACCGCGCCCGCGCGCAGCCGCCACGATTCGAGCTGGTCGAAGAACCGGCGAAGCCGCCGGGCGAGCTCGTCGTCGGGAAGCGCAGGCGAACTGGACGGCGAATCATCTCC
>DVJL01000047.1 GCA_018716805.1 Candidatus Faecivicinus avistercoris
GCGCGGCGCTGGTGGCCGCGCTGTATCTGGCTGTGGCGGTCATCTTTGCGAGCACGCGGCTGGACGCGCGGCGCAGCTGCCTCGAGATCGAGGGCGATCGCGTGACGGAGCACGCCTACCCGCTGTTCATCCACCGCGCGCGGACGGTCTCGCTTCGCGATGTCGCGGGATTCAAGCGCATTCAGCGCGGCTACCGGCGCGGACAGGCGATCTGCTACGTCGCTGCCGTCGATTCGTCCGGCGAGCCGCTGTTTGAGCTGTTCGACTGCACGGAAAACCGCCGCTGGATGGAGCAGCTGACGCGCCTGCCCTGCGAGCCGTGAGCGCCGCGGGCGGCAGGCTGTGGAATCGAGCAAAAAATTCACACGCGCAGGCTTGACAGCGGGTCTGCGCGGTCTTATAATGTTCACCGACAATTGAACAAGCCTTATCCAGAGTGGTTGAGGGACGGGCCCGATGAAACCCGGCAACCGGCCGATTGCGGCAAGGTGCCAATTCCCGCGGCGGAGACGCCGGAAGATGAGGCGAGCAGGATTGGTTCCACTCGCCGGACGGGCGAGTTTTTTTGTCGCCATTTTTACGACGGGAGGAAACGATATGAGACACTTCTTTACCTCGGAGTCCGTGACCGAGGGACATCCGGACAAGCTGTGCGACCAGATCTCCGACGCCATCCTCGATGCCATTCTCGAAAAGGATCCCGACGCGCACGTCGCCTGCGAGTGCGCCGCGACGACCGGCATGGTGCTCGTGATGGGCGAAATCACGACCTCGGCCTACGTGCCAATCGACCAGATTGCGCGCGACAAGATCGTCGAAATCGGCTACGACCGCGCGAAGTACGGCTTTGACGGCCACTCCTGCGCCGTGCTGGTCAGCCTGGACGAGCAGTCGCCCGACATCGCGCGCGGCGTCAACCGCGAGACCGACATGGATCAGGGCGCGGGCGACCAGGGCATGATGTTCGGCTACGCCTGCGACGAGACCCCGGAGTACATGCCGCTGGCGATCTCGCTGGCGCACAGGCTCTCGCGGCGGCTAGCAGAGGTGCGCAAAGACGGCACGCTGCCCTACCTGCGCCCGGACGGCAAGTCGCAGGTCACCATCGAGTACGATGACGACCGCCCGGTGCGCATCGACGCCGTGGTCATCTCCACGCAGCACGCGCCCGACGTCGAGCAGGACCGGATCTACGCCGACATCATCGAGCACGTCGTCCGCCCCGTGCTCCCCGAGGAACTCGCGGACGAAAACACGAAGTACTACGTCAACCCGACCGGGCGCTTCGTCGTCGGCGGCCCGCAGGGCGACTCCGGCCTGACCGGCCGTAAGATCATCGTGGACACCTACGGCGGATCCGCCCGCCACGGCGGCGGCGCGTTCTCCGGCAAGGACCCGAGCAAGGTCGACCGAAGCGCCGCCTACGCGCTGCGCCACGTGGCGAAGAACCTAGTCGCCGCCGGGCTGGCGCGCCGCTGCGAAGTCGGCGCGGCCTACGCCATCGGCGTCGCAAAGCCGGTTTCGATCTACGTCGACACCTTCGGCACCGGCGCGCTGCCGGACGACCGTCTCGCGCAGCTGGTCGAGCAGTGCTTCGACCTGCGTCCGGCCGCGATCATCCGCGACCTCGGCCTCAAGCGTCCGATCTACAGCAAAACCGCGGCCTACGGCCACTTTGGCCGCACCGACATCGACCTGCCGTGGGAGCACCTCGACCGCGTCGACGCCCTGCGCGAAGCCGCGAAGCAGGAATGACCTTTATCCGCCCTTCCCTCTGATCCGTCAGAGGGAAGTTTTTTCGGCCGCTTCCTCCGCGGCTTTTGTCGGATATAACAAAAAATCTATTCACATCTAAATTTTCGTGTGTTATAATAAATTGGATGCGCTCAAAGCCTTGCGGGCGCACATTTTGAACATCGTCCATGAAACATGGAACCAATGAGAAGGAGGAAGAACCATGCAATACTCCCGCGAAGTTGAGGAAATGGTATGCGTCGCCAAGGGTCCGAACCACGGCCCCGCGCCGATTCCGGAAGAAGGCAAGTGGGTTCAGGCGAAGGAAATCACGGATATTTCCGGCTTTACCCATGGCGTGGGCTGGTGCGCTCCGCAGCAGGGCGCCTGCAAGCTGTCGCTGAACATCAAGAACGGCATCATTGAGGAGGCGCTGGTGGAGACGCTGGGCTGCTCCGGCATGACCCACTCCGCCGCCATGGCCAGCGAGATCCTGCCCGGAAAGACCATCCTCGAGGCGCTGAACACCGACCTGGTGTGCGACGCCATCAACACCGCCATGCGCGAGCTGTTCTTGCAGGTCGTGTACGGCCGCACGCAGTCCGCGTTCTCGGACGACGGTCTGGTCGTCGGCGCCGGCCTGGAGGACCTGGGCAAGGGCCTGCGCTCTCAGGTGGGCACCATGTACGGCACCAAGGCGAAGGGCACCCGCTATCTGGAGATGGCCGAGGGCTATGTGCTGGAAATGGCGCTGGACAAGGACGATCAGGTCTGCGGCTACAAGTTCCTCTCGCTGGGCAAGATGATGGACGCCATCAAGAAGGGCATGTCCCCCAACGAAGCTTACGAGAAGAACATCGGCACCTACGGCCGCTTCAAGGCCGAAGACGGTGCGGTCAAATGGATCGACCCGCGCAAGCAGTAATAGGAGGTGTGCATAATGGCTCTGTTTGAAGGATACGAAAGACGCATGCCCCAGCTCCAGCCCGTTCTGGACAAGTACGGCTTCAAGGATTTCGAAGAGCTGAAGGCTTACAACAACGCCAAGGGCGTTGACGCTTACAAGATCGTGGAGGGCATCCAGCCCATCGCCTTTGAAAACGCCAAGTGGGCCTATGAACTCGGCGCCGCAATCGCGCTGAAGAAGGGCGTCAAGACCGCCGCCGAGGCCGCCGAGTGCATCGGCGAGGGCCTGCAGGCGTTCTGCATCCCCGGCTCCGTCGCCGACCAGCGTCAGGTGGGCCTGGGCCACGGCAACCTGGGCGCGATGCTGCTGCGCGAGGAGACCGAGTGCTTCTGCTTCTTGGCCGGCCACGAGTCCTTCGCCGCCGCCGAGGGCGCCATCGGCATCGCACGCAACGCCAACAAGGTGCGCAAGACGCCCCTGCGCGTCATCCTGAACGGCCTGGGCAAGGACGCCGCCATGATCATCTCCCGCATCAACGGCTTCACCTATGTGCAGACCAAGTACGACTACCTCGGCCACGACGTGAAAGAAGATCACGCGCTGTCCGTGGTCGGCGAGACGGCCTACTCCACCGGCGAGCGCTCCAAGGTCAAGTGCTACGGCGCGGACGACGTGCGCGAGGGCGTGGCCATCATGTGGCACGAGAAGGTCGGCGTCTCCATCACCGGCAACTCCACCAACCCCACCCGCTTCCAGCACCCCGTCGCGGGCACCTACAAGAAGGAAATGACCGAGGCCGGCAAGAAGTACTTCTCCGTCGCCTCCGGCGGCGGCACGGGCCGCACGCTGCATCCGGACAACATGGCCGCCGGCCCTGCCTCCTACGGTATGACCGACACCATGGGCCGCATGCACTCCGACGCCCAGTTCGCGGGCAGTTCCTCCGTCCCGGCGCACGTCGAGATGATGGGTCTGATCGGCATGGGCAATAACCCCATGGTCGGCGCAACGGTCGCCGTGGCGGTCGCAGTCGAAGAGGCCAGCAAGTAAGAAAAAGCGCAAAGACCGGCGTCCCGAATAGGGACGCCGGTCTCTTTTTGCTCAATGCGGGCTGGGCGATTCCTCATCGATATACTTTTCGCCCCACTTGGCCAACTCGGTAAACACCGGCAGCAGCGCCTTTCCCTTCTCCGTCAGCGAATACTCCACATGCGGCGGAATTTCGTTGAACTGCTCGCGATGGACGATGCCCAGCGCCTCCAAATCCCGCAGCGTGCTCGTGAGCATGGTATTGGTGATGCGGGGCACGGCTTTTTTCAGTTCCCCAAAGCGGCGGCTGGGATATTTGCACAGCTCGTAGATGACGTGCGTGCGCCATTTCCCATTCAGCAGCTCCAGCGTGCGGCGCATGGGACAATCGTCCCGCGCGCCGGTGGTCAGGATCCGCCGCAAATACTCCTCAGGCGTCATGTCAGATTTCATAAAACTCTCCAGTACGGTTCGCGATACCAAGTACGCTTATTCTGCGTACTTGCAATATTCCTTCGTACAAAGTATACTATTCGTACAATACTTTGTCAAGGAGGATTCCGCATGAAAGCTGCAATCGTATATTACTCCAAACACCACGGAAACACCAAGACGCTGCTGGCCGCCATCACCAGGAAGAGCGATGTGGTCTTAATCGACGCCACAGAAAACCCGGAACCCGATCTCTCCGGCTATGATCTCGTCGGCCTCGCCTCCGGCATCTACTACTCCAAGTTCCACAAGTCCGTACTGAAGGCCGCCCAGCGGCTGACCGCAGGGCAGCGCGTGCTGCTCATCTACACCTGCGGCGCAAAGAAGGACGGCTACACCAAAGCCATCCGCGAAGCCGCGGCCCAGCGCGGAGCCAAGGTCGTTGGCGAATATGGCTGCCTCGGCTTTGATACCTTTGGACCTTTCAAGCTCGTTGGCGGCCTGGCGAAGGGCCATCCGGACGCAGACGAAATCGCGGGCGCTGCAGCTTTCTTCTCCCGCGCCGCCGAACAGCGGTGAATCAATCGCCCGCCCATTCCGCATTTTCCCCAGCGCCCGGCAGACAGGCCCTCTCCAATCAGGACTGAAGCCGGAAGCCGACTGCGCTCGATCGTTCCAACGCGCGTTTTTGTCCCTCCCCCGTTCTCGATCCCGCCGCGCGCCAATAGAATGGATCGAAGAACGGTTTGGGAGGGATTTGAATGCAAGGCAACCTTTTCTACGGCTGTGGCACGGCTCTGGTGACGCCCTTTCGCGGCAACCGAATCGACTTCGACGCGCTGGAAAACCTGATCGACGGGCAGATCGACGCGGACATCGACGCGCTCGTCGTGCTCGGCACCACCGGCGAACCGGAATCGATCTCCGAGGCCGAGCGCTCGGCCATCATCGAATGCGCGCTGGCGCGATGCGCCCGCCGGGTGCCCATGATCGTCGGCACGGGGGCCAACGACACGCGCACGGCCATCCGCCGCGCCGTCGAGGCGCAGATGCTCGGTGCGGACGCGCTGCTCGTCGTCACGCCCTACTACAACCGCGCCAGCAACCAGGGCCTGATCGAGCACTACACCGCCATCGCCGACCGCGTGGAAATTCCGATCATCATGTACAACGTGCCCTCGCGGACCGGCGTCAATCTCGAACCGCGCGTCGTGGCGGAACTGGCCAAGCACCCGATGCTCTGCGCGCTCAAGGACGCCTGCACCGACGCCGCCCACATGACCGACATGGCGCGGCTGTGCGGCGACGGCATCGCCATCTATTCCGGCAGCGACGAATGCGTGCTGCAGGCGCTGGCGCTGGGCGCGCACGGCCTGATCTCGGTGGCGGCAAACGTCATCCCCTCGGAGATGCACGCGCTGACGATGAACTGGATCCGCGGCGACACAAAGGCCTGCCGCAACCTCGCCTTCCACTGGATGCCGCTCATCAACTGCCTGTCCAGCGAGGTCAACCCCATTCCCGTCAAGGCCGCGCTCGGCATGATGGGCAAGCTCGAGGAGACGCTGCGCCTGCCGCTGGCGCCGCTCGACGCCGCGCGCCGCGAAGCCCTGCGCCGCGAGCTGAAGCGCCAGTCGCTGATCGAATAGCATTTTTCAAAAGGCAAGGGCGCTTCCGCGAACCATCGCGCGGAAGCGCCCCCTTGCACTTCTACGAATCTGCGTCTAAAACGCTTCACAGAGTGTGATGCATTTTTCACTCTGGAGAAGAAGCTGAGTGAGGCGAGGCGTGCTGGAGGTACGCCGAACGGAATGAAGCAAAGCCAGAGCGGAAAAGACACACACGAATGATGCATGATAGACGTAGATTCGTATTACATCAGATCAAAGAAGCTCAGCTGTTCGGACTGCGCATTTTTCCAATTTCGACTGGCCGCTTCAAAGTCAAAGCCTGCGAAGTCCGCCACCGGAATCGCGCCCCGGGAGATCAGCGTGCCGTTGGCCGGATAGCCCGTCCACGCATAGATCCAATCGCAATAGCGGTTGCGCAGCGCCTCGGTCTCGCCGCGCCGGTTGTCGGTATTGCAGACGAACGCCGCGTCGGACAGCGCAAAGATCGCGCGGTTGCGCGCGATGGCGTGTGTGATGGTCAGAAGCGCCTCCGGGTGTTCCGTAGAGACCACCGCCATGCGCCCCTCCTCGAGCAGCGCGGCAAACGGCGCCTCGGCGATGTGCTCCTCCATTCCACCGCCGAGCACGTCGATCAGCCGGCCGCCGCACTCCGCCACAGCGATTGCCGCGACGCGCGAGACGCCCAGCTCGCCGCTGGTGACGATCGCATAGCCGCACTGAGACGCCTCGCGCACCATGCGGGCGACGCCCTGCCGCATCTCCTGCGACGTCTTGACGCCGCTGTTGCCCAGAATCGCCACCGCCGGCCCGCCGATCAACGCCGCGTTGCCGCACCGGTACAGAAAGGGCGGCGGCGCGCTGGCCAGCCTCTGCGCCAGCCGTGCGGGATAGTCGTCGTTGTGCAGCGTGACGATCCGGATGCCCAGCTCCATAAACCGCTCCATGCTGTAGCTGAGCTGAACGCTCCGGCTGAGCAATGTGTAAATCCGATAAGCCTCTTCCTCGGGAAGATCCAGTTCGATCATCAGGCCGCTGATGTCCACGCCCATCAGGTCGCCGATGCCGGTCAGGCCGCATTCCCGAACGCGCTGCTCGAGGCGGCTGAACTCCTGTGCGCCATAGGGGCGGACATACTCCTCGCGATTCGCCAGGAGCGCCATGGTCAGCAGCATGGTCGCCAGCGCGTCTTTCGTATAGGCCATGAAATCTCCCCTCCGAAGTTTGCTGATACCATTATAGCACACGCCCCGCCGTTTGTCACGCGCGGGGTTTGGTTTCCGGCGGCGCTTCCAGCCGCGCGCGCAGCTTTTCGAGCGCCTTTTTCTCGATGCGGGAGACATAGCTGCGGGAGATGCCCAGCGCCTTTGCCACCGCGTGCTGGGGCTGCGGCTCCCCATCCACCAGCCCGTAGCGCATCCGAATGACCTGCGCCTCGCGTGGCTCGAGCGCCTCATCGAGCATCGCCAGCGCGCGGCGCGATTCGATCGACGTCTCGACCTGATCGGCGACCAGGTTCGGATCCGTGCCGACCAGCTCGTCGAGCGTGCGCTCGTTGCCGTCCTTGTCCGTGCCGACGCTATCGCCGAACAGCATCACATTGTGGTTTTTCCGGTTGGCGCGCAGGTGCATCAGCATCTCGTTTTCGATGCAGCGCGACGCATAGGCCGTCAGCCTGCCGGCCTCGGGCCGAAAGGTGTTGACCGCCTTGATCAGCCCGATGGAGCCGATCGAGATCAGATCGTCGGCATCGACGCCGGAGCGCGCGTATTTCTTTGCGATGTGCGCCACCAGCCGGAGATTGTGCTCGATCAGCCGGCGGCGCGCCTCCTCGTCGCCCCCGGCCAGCGCCGCCACCAGCCGCGCCTCCTCCTCGGGCGGCAGCGGCTTTGGAAACGACGACCGCGCCGACAGGTGCAACAGCATCAGCCAGCCGTGTTCGATCAGCCAGATCAGCGTTTCGGATAAAAACACAGGGCACTCCTCCTCATTTGAAAGACCGCCCTATATCCTATTCGGTTTTTTCCCGCGCCGTGCCTGTACCGCAAGCGGCGTCAAAGGGTTCCCTGAGGTGCGAGAGGGCTTGAGCGCCCTCTCGCCCGAGGCGCCGTCAAAGCGCTTCGCCCCGCCAAGGAGATTCCGTCGCGAAGCGGTTCCGCCCGCTCGCCTAAGTCCCTTGACAATCCACAGCGCCGGCAGGGCGTTTGGCTTCGCCCCGCCGGCGCTGTGAGCTCACTCCTCCGCGGCCGCCTGCGCGTCCTGTTCCGCCTGATAGGCCTCCCAGAGCGGGCGGTACTGCGCGACGTTCGCTTCGTGCTCCTCCAGCGTCCGCGCGAACACCAGCTCGCCGGACGTCGGCTCCGCGGCGCAGAAGTAGAGGTAGCCCTCCTCGATGTAGGTCAGATCCGGGTTGAGCGCCGCTTCGAGCGCGGCCTGGGACGGATTGCAGATCGGTCCCACCGGCAGCCCCGTGACGTAATAGGTGTTGTACGCATTCTGATCCGCGATCTCGTCCTCGGGCACGATCAGCCGGTCCTCGCCGGAGAGATAGGTCGCGGTCGGGTCGCTCTCGAGCCGCCAGCCCATGCGCAGGCGGTTGTGGAACACGGCCGAGACGCGCGCGAAGTCCTCCGAATTGGCCGCCTCCTTTTCGATGATGGAGGCCAGGATGATCGTCTCGTCCATCGTCAACGTCGTCTGGAAGGTCTCGACCTCGTGGATCGTGCCGTCCTCGTCGGCGTAGTAATCCGGCGTGTCGGTATAGAACACGTCGTCGTAGACGTTGTTGTTCTGCTCCAGCAGCGTATTGATGATGCTCTCCGCCGTGGCCGAGAGGAACACGCGGTAGGTGTCCGGCGCGAGATAGCCCTCCAGCGCGTACTTGCGCCCCTCCAGCGTGCCCGCGTCGTAGGCGGCGCGCAGCGCATAGGACGATCCCACGAAGCGGTCGACGTCGTTGCACAGCTCGAGGAACTCCGTCGTGTCCTCCAGCGCGCCGATGCCGACCAGGTATTCGGCGATGTCCTCGCACGTCCATCCGGGGATGATCGTAATCACGCGCTCGTTCGTCTGGCTGCCCGAGGTCAGCTCGTCGATGATCGCCGAGACGCTCATGGCCGGCGAGAGCTGATAGGTTCCGTAACTCAGCGAGCTGGTCAATCCCTCAAACTGCACCATGTACTCGAACACATCGGCATTGCGCAGCAGGTTTGCGTCGACCAGCTGCTGGGCGATGGTCGCGACGCTCGCGCCATCCTCGATTTCAAACGAGACGACCTCGGCGCTCATCGAATCCACCGGCGCGAGGAACTCGCCATATGCCCAATTCCACGCCACCGTCACCATGCCGACGACGATCAGCACGCTGCACAGGAAGACCATCACCGGGCGGATGAGCTTCCAGAGCCACGCATACCAGAACAGCCCGTACTCGCGCTCTTCGTGCAGCGAGCGGACATCGTACTGTTCCGTGGTAAATGCTTCCCTGCGCTTGCGGCGATTGTCGCGCGCGCGCCTTTTGTTTCGAGCCATTCCAACCTCCTGAAAACCGTCGGCATCCGCTCTCCGGACGCCGCGCCGCGCGAACCGGTCAGCCCTGAACGAGCGCGTCCAGATCGACGCCGGCGACGTCGGCGAGAATCTTGAAGATGTCCGAAAGCATCCGCTGGAAGCGGAATTCCGCCAGCAGATAGGCGCTCACGTCCGGATTGAACTGCAGAAGCGTGCCGATCTGCTGCATCCGCTGCGCGTCGTCGTCGGGCATGGCCTCGCCCGCGGCGAGCTTCGCCTGCAGCTTGAACTGCAGCCGCTTGTATTCGTCGAGCAGCGCGCGGTTCGTGTCGCTCTCATAGGCCACCTCGCGCAGCCGGTTCATTTCCTGATATTCGTCGCTTTCGCGCAGCGCCCTGGCCAGCGCGTGCGCCTGATCGTAAGGATTCATACAGACCTCCGCCCTTTAGACGCGTTTCTCCGCGGTTTGGTTCCCGCGCGGTCAGATTTCCACGATGATCGGCAGGATCATCGGATTTCGCTTGATCGTGTCAAAGATATAGCGCTGAACCGATTCGCGCACGTCGTTCTTGACGTGGTTCCAGTCGGAAGAGTCGATCGGCCCGAAGGCGTCGATCGCGCGCCGGGCCGCCTCGCGCGCGCCCTCGACCAGCTCGTCCGCCTCGCGCATGTAGACGAAGCCGCGGCTGATGATGTCCGGGCCGGAGACGACGCTGCCCAGATCGTGATCGACGCCCATGACGACGATCAGCAGCCCGTCCTCGGCCAGATGCTTGCGGTCGCGCAGCACGACCGCGCCGACGTCGCCGATTCCAAGCCCGTCGATCAGCACCGAGCCGTTCGGCACCACGCCGGTGACGTCCAGCGAGTGCGGGCCGAGCTCGATCACGTCGCCGATCTCGCAGATCAGCACGTTGTCCTCCGGCATCCCCAGCGACTTGGCGAGGTTCGCGTGGTGGTGCAGGTGGCGGTACTCGCCGTGCACGGGGATGAAGTACTTCGGCTTCACCAGCGAGTGCATCAGCTTCAGCTCCTCCTGCCGGGCGTGGCCGGAGACGTGCACCTCGGCCAGCGACTCGTAGATGACGTTCGCGCCGATGCGGAACAGCTGGTTGATGACGCGCGAGACCGATTTCTCGTTGCCCGGAATCGGCGTCGCGGAGATGATGACCATGTCGCTTTCGCGGATCTCGAGCTTGCGGTGCTCGGCAAACGCCATGCGCGAGAGGCCGGACATCGGCTCGCCCTGGCTGCCGGTGGTGACCACCGTGATCTGCGAATCCGGATAGCGGTCCAGCTCGTCCGTCGAGATGAGCTTGCCGTCCGGGATCTTCAGATACCCCAGCTGCATGGCGACCTTGGAGACGTTGACCATGCTCCGGCCGACAAAGCAGACCTTGCGGCCAAAGCGCACCGACGAATCGACCACCGACTGGATGCGCGAGACGTTGCTGGCAAACATCGCGATGATGACGCGCCCGGTTGCGCGCTCGAACAGCGAATCGAACGTCGCCGCGACCTTTCGCTCGGACATCGTATAGCCGGGGCGCTCGACGTTCGTGCTGTCCGCCAACAGCGCCAGCACGCCGCGCGTGCCCAGCTCGGCAAAGCGGCCAAAGTCGATCGGCGTGCCGTCCTGCGGCGTATAGTCGACCTTGAAGTCGCCCGTGTGCACCACGACCCCCACCGGCGTGTGAATGGCGAGCGCGCACGCGCCCGCGATCGAGTGGTTGACGTGGATGAACTCCACCTTGAACGCGCCGGCGCGGATGGTGTCGCCCGGCTCGACGACGTTCAACGGCGCCACGCCGGTCAGCCGGTGCTCCTTGAGCTTGTTCTCGCACAGCGCCAGCGTCAGCTTCGTGCCATAGACCGGCGCGGGAATCTTTCTGAGCACATACGGCACCGCGCCGATGTGGTCCTCGTGGCCGTGCGTGATAAAGTAGCCGCGAATCTTGTCGCGGTTGCGCTCCAGATAGGTCGTGTCCGGAATCACCAGATCGACGCCGGGCATGTCCTCTCGCGGAAAGATGGATCCCAGATCCACCACGACGATGTCGTTCTGATACTCATAGACGGTCAGGTTTTTTCCGATCTCTCCCAGACCGCCCAGCGGAATAATTTTGAGCCTCGGCTCTCTGCTTCTTCTTCCCAATCGCAAATCCTCCTTTGATCGGGCCGAGCGCGGCGCAAAATGGCAAAAGAAATCCCTGCCATTCGCGCAAACCGCGCAAAATCGCCCGCATAAGTGATCTATACTGTCCGCTCCGGCGCAACGCCCCTCCGGTCGCGGATAAGCAAAGCAAAGTCAACCGCCGCAAAAAATGCGCGGTTTCCCAGTTGAAACACTCTTCTTGGTACAGTATAACACAAAAAAGCGTGAAAATCACAGCTCACGGCGCAATTTAACCGAAAATTGAAGCAACAATCCCATCTATGGCAAAAATGAGACGGCCGAAGCATTGCCTCCACCCGCCGGACGCCACCAAAACCCCCGGGAAAGCGCGAGAGGGCCCAAGCCCTTACGCATAAAAATCGTTCCCGGCGAGAAGGTTGAAAACCCAAAGGGTTTTCAAGTCGGCCAAGGCCGACCGATTTTGACGATTTGGGAAATCGGCAAAATCGCCTCGCGCGTCGGGAACGGGTGCTGATTTTTGCGTCGGGAAATCCCA
>DVJL01000002.1 GCA_018716805.1 Candidatus Faecivicinus avistercoris
GGGAGCGACCTCGACGACCAATATCAGGCGCGCGCAATGGATATTTCAATCCACGCTCCCCGCGAGGGGAGCGACCGCATTCGTCTCATGGCTTCAGGACGGCCAAACCATTTCAATCCACGCTCCCCGCGAGGGGAGCGACCGAGAGAATCCTTGCGTCGATACCCATGCCGTCTATTTCAATCCACGCTCCCCGCGAGGGGAGCGACGGCAAAAATGTCCAAATTATAGGATGATCGTTTGGGCAAAATTCTCATATCTGCCGTTCGATCGCCTGGGAACCCATCCGAACAGGCTGCAAAATGTGCGCTTTATCCGCCAAATTTCCTTCCATGCGCCCATTTTTCGGTGCGAACCTGCCGGGCGATCTGTGGGCACTTGTGCTTCGCACCTACAGGATCAGCGTGTCCTCTGGAAGGTAGGTCTGCTTGCAGCCGAAGTGTTCCATCTTGTTTTCATATCGGTTGCCCAGGTAGTAAAACCGCAGGCTGTCCTTTTTCGCATCCATGATGTCCAGCAGCTTCGCCTGAAGCATCTTGCACTGAGCAGCATCCAGCAAGCACTCAAACACGGAATTCTGGACGCGCTGTCCGTAGTTGACGCACTGTTTGGCAATTTGCCGCAGCCGCCTGCGGCCCGCGGCATCCTCCGTGTTGACATCGTAGGTAATCAGCACCAGCATAAGCGCCTCACTTCCATAAAAACGGCGGATAGCCGTCTAGGTCGCCCCGCAACGTGCGGGCCAGCAGCAGCGACTGGACGTAGGGCACCAGTCCCCATGGCATCTTTTCCTTGAGGTAGGGATGGGAGATGTTCTCCCGCTTGCGATCCTGCCACTGCTTCAGGAATGTGCGCCGTCCCGCATCGTTGAGAAAGACCGCGCCGTTTTCGCGAAAGTCGAAGTCGCCCCTGCCCACCACGCGGTTGTTGATGAGCGTGAGCACGAACCGGTCCGCGAAGCAGGGGCGCAGTTCTTCCATCAGAACCAGCGCCAGCGAGGTTCGCCCAGGCCGGTCGCGGTGGAGGAATCCCACATAGGCATCCAAGCCCACGCTCTCCAGCGCAGCGGCGCAATCGTGGGCCAGCAGGCTGTACGCGAAGGACAGCAGCGCGTTCACCGGGTCGAGCGGCGGACGGCGGCTGCGCGTAGAGAACGCAAACAGCGGCTTTTCAGCCAGAATCAGTTGATCAAAGGCGCCGAAATAGACGGTCGCCGCCGCGCCCTCCAGCCCGCGCAGGCTGTCCATCGAGGCCGATTCCGCAATCTGCGAAAGCAACCCCTTGAGATGGGCGGACGCCTCCTTCAGCGCCGCGGCATCCACGCGAAGCGCATGATCCCGGCAGGTGCGCTCGATGCTCCATCGGGCGTTGTACACCTTGCCGAAGACCATGCTTCGCGCCAGTGGGCAGCAGCGATCCGGGTCGTCGGCGATTCGGTATTGGGTGCGGCGGAGCAGCACGTTCCCGCTGCTCTCGCCGCAGACGCGCGCCAGAAAGCGCCCCTTCGGCGTGCAGAAGGCCAAGGCGACCTCCCGTTCCGCGCAGGCGCCCATCAGCGCAGGGGATGCGCCCGCATAGGAGAAGCTCACAATGCCGCTGAGCGTGTGCAGCGGATAGCGGGCCACTTCCCGGCGCTCCCGGTTGGCGACCACGTTCTCCCCGTCCAGCGAGAGGTAGACGTCTTCGCTGGTGACGAACAGCGTGTTCAGCAGGTGCTTCATGGCAGTTCCTCCATGGCCTTCCGGATGTAATCGGCCACGCTTCCGGATTTGGAAAGCCGGGGCAGACACAGGTCCTTCAGCGAACAGGCATTGCAGAACTTCCCGGGCTTCGCCTTGGGCGTATAGCCCCGGCGGGCATACTGGTGCATCTCCGCGCACGCGCTCCGCACGGCCTGCCGCAGTTCGCCGGTAAACGCCACCTGGGTGCGGCGGCGCGGCTCGCCGTAGTACAGCGCGCCCGACGGGATGGCGCAGCAGAGCATCTCCTCCAGGCACATGGCCTGCGCGCACAGCTGCAATTCGTCCGCGAGGTGCTCCTTGGGCTTGCCCACCTTGTACTCCACCGGTTCGGGCCGCCACCGCCCCTCCTCGCCTTGGAGCGAGACGCCGTTCGGATCGGCATGGAACTCCACCACGTCGCATTTCCCCGTGATCCCCAGCGCATGGGAGACCACGGCGAGGCCGCGAAGGATCAGCAGATCGCCCCGGCGCTCGCGAAGCGCCTCGTCGTGGGCGCGGCGGTGCATCAGGCTGCCCTCCACCGTGCGCAGATTCTCCTGCCATTGATTCTCCACGTGAATCAGCGCCCACTGCCGCCGGCAGAAGGCAAAGTGCTGAAGGCCGGACAGCTGCAGGAGATCCTCGTCGGAATAAACGGTCACCCCATGCGCGTGCAGGTGACGCCGGCGGGCAGCGCGGCTTCGTCCACCGAGACGGCGTAGTCCGAATAGGCGCGCGCAGGGGCGGCGTCCTGCGGGTTCCTTCGGACGACCTTCACCGCGTCGAAGAGCTTCCATGCCGGCGCGCAGCCGAGCTCGCTGTCGTGCTTGAACACGATGAGTTCCCGCACGGCCATCTTGCCGCGCGCGGCGGAGCGGTCGTACTCGAACATGTTGAGGATCGCCTGCCAGAGCAGGTCGAGGTCCTCCTGCGAAAAGCCAGTGACCTTGCGGGCCAGATTGGCCGAGACATAGCCCTCGCAGCGGTAGAGCCCGTAGGGGACGATGTACTTCCGGCCCATCTCGGTGCCCTTGCGCTCGGCGTCGGCCTCGGTGGTGATGGCCACGCGGGTGATGGTGATCTCCTGGGGCACCACGGGCTCCACGCTGCGGGCGAAGCCCAGCTGCACTGGCCCGCGCACCTGGCCGCAGTTGAGCGCGCCCTTGACCATGGTGGTCATGACGGCGCCGAAGGTGCGGATGTCGAAGAAGTTGCGGCACATGAAGTCGCGCACGATGGCGTCCACATCGGCGCCCTTGTCCTTTTGCGCCTTGATCTTCTTCCTGAGATCCTCGGGCTTCTGGGCGGCGGCGTCCTCGATCTCGGCCGCGAGGAAGCCCTCGTTGTCGCTGCGGTTGAGGGGCACGCCGTCCTTGACGTAGATGCGATAGCCGGGGGCGTCCTCCTTCGCCGTCTCCACATAGTTGCGGATCTTGCGCTTCAGACAGACGTCGGTGACGAGGCCCAGACCCGTCTCCGGATCCACGCGCGGCATGTTGCCCGCGTCGGGGTCGCCGTTGGGGTTGCCGTTTTCCACGTCGAAAAGGATGACGAATTCATAGCGGTTTCGGATGCTCTCGGACATGTCAGTTCTCCTCCTTGTTCTGATAGCGGGCCTGCGTCTGATGGTAGTATCCCAGTTGGAAAGCGCCCTGCTGGGGCAGGTTCATGCGCGCGGGGAATTGCTCGTCGAGGCGGCTCAGCAGCTGCGTGAGCTGCTTGTCATAGGTCACGGCCAACCCGGCGCTGCCGCTGCGGAGCTTCTTCAAGTGCTTCTGGGCCAGGTTGATCAGAAGCGGGAAGATGACGGCGGGCGTGGAAGCGGCCGAGTTGAAGTACTTGTCCTTGATGGTGGCGTTGATGCCCGGATTGGCCGCGCTCTGGATGGCCTCCAGCACGGAGAAGATCCGCCCGAGCGTGTAGGGGACGTTGCTGGCTTCTTCATTGAGGGCCACGGTCAAGACCTCCTTTGGAATGTCGGGACGGGGATTTTTCAGGTAGTACGCCTTGAGAATGGCCGCGCGGCCCCGCGTGACCTCGCGCTCCGCGCGGATGCGCAGCGTCACGCCGTTGAGCAGCGTCGCCGGATAGCGCGCGTCGTTGAGCACGGCGCGGAGCAGCTCGCCGGCGAGGATGGGCGAGGCCGCCTTGTCGCGGGTGTTTGCATTGACGGTCTCGCTGAGCAGTTTCCAGATCGGAAGCTCCTCAAACTTGTCGAATGCAGGCTGCACGATCCTCAGCCGCTCCTGATGCGCCTGAACGTTTCGCAGAAAGCCGCCAAACGTATTGCGCAGGAAAAAGCGCACCGACAGCCGCGCGGCGTTGGGCGACAGGCCGAGGATGTAAAAGTCCATCTCGGGATCCAGCCGCTCCGCGTGAAATTCGACCGCCTGGCCGCGGCACAGCTGCTTGACCATGCCTCTCAGCTCGCTCTCGTCGTAGGCGGGCTCCGGCTGTCCCATGACGGCCCAGCCGAACAGCGACTGGTAGAAGTCGCCGCCGCCCCGCGCCCAGCAGACCACGGTGGCATCCCCCACGCGGTAGACGTGCTCCCGGTCCGCCAGCAGCCGGTTGAGCGCGGCGGTATAGGCGAAGGCGGCGTACTTCCCGGTCGGGGCGTTGAAATTCTGCTGTTTGCCGTAGGAGCAGAATGCGGGCGCGTTGAAGGAGACGAGCGCCGCGCCCGAGGACTGCGCGCCGGCCACGTTTTTGATGGCGGGATGGATGCTCTCCACTGGGCCGCGCTCTCCGGTGACCAGGCAGATGCCCTGCGGGCCGTCTCCCGCCGCATTGTAATGCGCCTCCCACGCCCGGCGCACGGCGGGATCTTCGTGCGCATAGCCCGCTTCCGTCCGAAAGACCAGATTGCTGCCGGAGAGGATCTCCTCCAAAGACTCCGCCAGCGCGGGATTTTTCCGAACGTCCTCCGGCTTCCACTTGCGGAAGAAGGCGACCACCGCCCGCGCGGCGTCGGAGTCCACCTCCCCGAGCACTTGCTCGTGGAGCGCCTTGCACGATTCAAAGCACTGCCGCGCCCGCTCGGGCCTGCCCTTGTCGTCGTCGCCGAGCATATAGCTGGAGTTGTCGCAGAGGAAATTGGCGGCCACGCCCACCGTCCGCTTCACCGGCGCCGGGAGCTGCATGATCTGGGGCGCGAGCACCCGCTTTTTGCCCCGGATCTGCTCGGTCTGTATGGAGCTCACCTGTCTCAGCGTTCCGCCGGCGTCGATGCACAGGGCGAAGGACGCCTTGACGGGACCCCAGCCCGGGGCGGCAATCCTGCCCTGCTGTTCCAGCGTGCGATAATACTCCGTAAGCGCCTGCAGGATCATCCGCGCACCTCCCCGCTGTCTCGGGCCGGGACGCGCAGCACGCCGTCTTCCAGCTTCCCGCGGAAGAACAGGGGCTTGACGTCCTCGGGATCCGAATAGTCCATGTCGTAGAGCATCCAGCCCAGATCGCGCGTCTGCCCCTTCAGTTCTTCCGGACAGGGCGGAATTTCGTCGCACCAGCGGAACCGCGCCGGAAACTCCCGGCAGCCGAAATAGGGCTGATGGTAGCACTGGCCTCTGCGGATGCGCCGCGTGACGATGTCCTGAAATTTGCCCGCGTTGTCCCCCGGCGCGGCGCGCTCGGGCACCAGCTCAAAGTGCGCCTCGATGACGTAGCGCACGTCCCGCAATAGCAGCGCGGCCCGCTGCTGAATGTCTTCGGAGGTGCAGAGGTACAGTTCGCCCCGGTTCCGCTCCATCGCGGTGTGCGCGGCACGGGCGGAAATCGTCGACTTGACCTCGTTGCGCCGCAAATTGGTGAAGCGGATCGGGGCGCACACGTGGATGCGGTCGATGATCCACCGCAGGCCCGGGTGCCAGAACAGCGCTTCCACCAGTCCGCGGGCAGCCGACGGCGTCATCACATCGTAGCTTACCCTCTCTACTTTCATCTCAGGACGTGAAAAGAGCGCGTATTCTCCCCAGACTTCCAGAGAGATTGACATGGCATTCACCCCTTGTTCCATATGTAGTCGCAGGCCGGGACAAGGCGGACTGTGGGTTGCATTCCCGCCCCCGGCCGTGATTTCAGATTGCCTTCATCTAAATGAACTGCGCCTCGCCGCCGGATACATCCAGCGCCAATCCCGTGTCCCGGGAATAGGCCTCCAGCTTTGCCAGCACATACGACCCGTCCTCCAAACGCCGGACGGCGCCCGCCCGATCCAGCGCCTGAAGGTCGCTTTCATAGACCGACACGCCGTACTGTCCCAGGCTGCGGTACAGATTCCGCCCGCCCTCGCCGCCGCGCAGGCGCTCGACCAGCCCAACCCCCTCTCCCTCGGGGATGTACACGGTGACCGTGGGGCTGTCGATGAGGTGAAAGCGCTCCGCTACGGTGCGAAAGGGAAAGAACTCGGATTCCATCAGCGGCAGGATGCCGTAGATGTCCTGAGCGTCCCTGCCCTTCAGATCCCGCAGGATCTCAAAGTAACTGCGAACGGCCTCCCGCGAGGCGATGTCCGCGAAGCGGTCCAGCACCATGCGCCCGGCGTCGATGGCCGTCTCAAACAGCCGCGGCGGCCGCCCCTCGCCCTGAAACAGCACGACGACGCTCTCCTCCGGCGCGCGCCTTCCCTCGCGGTTGCACCGGCCCGCAGCCTGAAGCATGGAGTCCAAGCCCGCTTCTTCCCGGTACAGCGCCGGGAAATCGACGTCCACGCCCGCCTCGATCAGCGAAGTCGAGACCACACGGCAGGTCTGTCCCTCCCGCAATCGCCTGCGCACCTCGTTCAGCACCGCTCGCCGGTGCGCGGGGTACATCAGCGTGGACAGGTGGAAATTGCCCTCGCCTTCAAGCCGGTTGAAGACCTCCCTAGCGGCTTTTCGGGTGTTGACGATGCACAGAACCTGCGTGTGCGCCTGCAGCTGCGCCGCCAGCGCATCCCGATCCAACCGGCCGGCCCGCCGGAACGTCACCCGGCGAAACGCCTCCCAGTCCGCATCCGCCATCGGACACAGCTCTTCCTGAGAAAGCTCCGGCGCAAAGCTGCGGACGATCGGATCGAGCGCGGGCTGCGTCGCCGTGCACAGCACCGCGCAGGCGCCATAGTGCCGCACCAGCTGGGTGATCGCCCAGACGCAGGGCCGCAGGCAGGGCAGCGGAAGCATCTGGGCCTCGTCGAATATGAGCACGCTCTTGGCCAGATTGTGGAGCTTTCTGGCCTGGGAGGGCCTGTTTGAAAAGAGGGATTCAAAGAACTGCACCGCCGTCGTGACCACCACCGGCACATCCCACGTCTCGCTCGCGCGCGTGAAGCGTTCGGTCTGCGGCGTGGATGCCTCGTCCGCCTCCAGATCGAACGATATGCCGGAATGGTGCTCGAGAACGTTGTCGTCCCCCAGGATCTCGCGAAAGGTCTGGGCGGTCTGTTCGATGATCGACGTATACGGAACGACGTACACCACCCGCTTGAGACCCCACTCCTTCGCCTGCACCAGCCCAAAGGCCAGCGAGGAAACCGTCTTTCCCCCGCCCGTGGGCACGGTCAGCGTGTAGAGATCCGGCGCGCGCCGCTTCCCCTCGCGAATGCAGGTCTCAAGAATCGCGCAGCGCCGCGCATTGAGCGCCCCTTTGGGTGGAAACCATCCGGCAATGTGGGCCTGCAGCCGCGCCCAGAGTTCGTCGATCGAATCTGTGCCGGCCGCATCCCGACCACTCCCATTCATGAATTGCCCCGTGTCGGTGTAGTCGGCGTCCACCAGGCACGAAAACAGCATCCGGGTGAAGAACATTCCCTCCAACTTGTCCCGCACGGCGTACTCGGGGCGCGCCGCGTCGGGCAGCGACAGTTCCGACTGCCATGCGCCGTAGTCTTCCAGCCCGCCCGCCATGGCCCTGTTTATCCGGCTCCAAAACGTACCGGCGCCCGGCCCGTCGCCCCGCCCGCCTCCGTCCGGCAATCCGCCGTGGTGGCCGGCCACCGCGAACGCGGCAAAGGGCTGTCCCCGCTTCATGCATTCAACCGCCCCGGCCGTGCTGTGATCCACCTTCGGGCCCTGATCGAGCAACCGCCGCTGAAACGCAGCCGTGTACTTTCCGAGGTCGTGCGCCCGTCCGGCCAGTTCGCCCTGTTCCTCGGCGCCAAAGTTCCCGGCATGGCTTGCGCTGCGCCGTGCCGTGCCTTGCAAATGCTCCAATACGGTCTGCTGCCGTCCATCCTCGGACACATGCGCCAGCCATGTGGATTTCGACATGCAATCTCCCCAGTTTCATTGATATATTCATTTTTATATCATTAATTATAGGTAATGCGTCGCAAAAAGTCAATCCAATGCTTCCAAAAAATTGAATTTCTTTTATGAATAGGTTCAAAATCAGTTCAACACCGCTCGCCGCCCGTTTGGCGCCGCAAAGCCTGCGAACCGTACGTCAAGGCGGACAAGCGCCCATAAGAAAGCGCAAAAGGGCCGAAGCCCTTTTGCGCTAAATCGCTCCCGGCGGCGTGTACGGTAAAGGCAGAGCGTTTTCCGCCTCTGAATTCCCTCTGGTCAGCTGGCGGAATCGGGAAGATAAATCTCCTCGAGGAAAAAGCAATCGGTCAGGCGGATCGCTTCGACGTAGCTGTCCGCGCCGCGGCCGCCCGTCCAGCGAAGCGCGCCGTTCTCCTCAACCGTCGCGGCCTGCCAATCGCCGTCGAGCGCGAGCGAATACTGGCCGTCGGCGATGTAGACCAGCGAAAGCGAGGTGTCCTCGGATTCGGTGGCGATGTCAAACAGCACGCGGCCGCCCTCCATGCGGATGTCGTAGACGCCGCATTCGTCGAGCAGGTCGCTCACCTCGTCGGTCGTCCGCAGTGCGGCGAGGAGTTCGGGATCGCCGGCGCTCTCGGCCAGCTGGATCAGCAGGTTTTCGTTGTCCGCGACGAGCGCCTCGAGCTGTTCGCGCGCGGACTGATCCGGAAACATCAGCCGCCCGAGCACGGCCCACATGGCGATCAGCAACACGACGTAGCCCAGCAGCGTCAGCATGGAGCGCGCGGCCTGCCTTCGGGTCGGGCTGGGGCTGGGTTCGCCGGATTCCGGCTGGGACTCGGGCGGCTGCGTCAAATCGGGGCGTTTGTCTGCATACATATCAGTTTCCCTCCGTCGGTCAGAATTGGAAGTAGATGAACGGGTTGCCGCCGGTGTACATCAGCACGAGCGTCAGCCCGACGAGCAGCGTCATGGCGAACGCGCCGGAGAACGTGCCCGCGCGGAAGCGCGGCATCTCGCCGTGGACGACGCCATTTTGATCGCGGTGGAAGCGCTCGCACCACGCCGTCGCGCCAATCAGGCAGAGAAGCGCGAAGATCGACCAGCTGTACAGGTGGCGCACGCCGTCCGTCCAGACGAACAGCTTCTGAAGCACCTGCGCCGCCTGCGAAAGCGTCTGCGCGCGGAAGAACACCCAGCACAGGCAGACGAACGCGAAGGTCATGAGTATGCTCAGCCAGCGCCGCAGCCCGCCGTGCGCATTCGGATGCGCGCGGTGCCAGATCTTGTGCACGACCAGCGCCGCGCCGTGCAGCGCGCCCCAGAGAATGAAGTTCGCGCCCGCGCCGTGCCAGAGGCCGCCGAGGACCATCGTGATCATCAGGTTGAGGTAGGTCCGCGCGCGGCCCTTCCGGTTGCCGCCGAGCGGGATGTACAGATACTGCTGAAGCCACGAGGACAGGCTGATGTGCCAGCGCTTCCAGAACTCGCTGACGTTGCGCGAGACATACGGAAGGTCGAAGTTTCGCTGAAGCTCATAGCCGAGCGCCTGCGCGCAGCCGATGGCCATGTCGGAATAGCTGGAGAAGTCAAAGTAGATCTGCATCGCGTAGGAGAGCACCGCGAGGAACACGGTGAGCGAATCGAACGCCGCGGGCGTCGCAAACACCTGGTCGACGAACACCGACAAATAGTCGGCCAGCACGACCTTCTTGAACATGCCCCACGCGAACAGGTTCAGCCCGGCCCACACGCCCGCGCGCGTCGGCCGGCGGTCCTCCTCGAGCTGCGGCAGGAAGTCGGCCGCCTTGACGATCGGCCCGGCGACCAGCTGCGGGAAGAACGCGATGTACAGCGAAAAGCGCATCAGATCGCGGCAGACGGGCAGCTTGCCGCGATAGACGTCGATCGTATAGCTCAGGCTCTGGAAAGTGTAAAACGAGATGCCGACGGGCAGGATGATGCCGAGCGCGCCGGGCTGCGCAATGCCGAACAGCGCGCAGAACGACTCGACGAAGAAGTTCGCATATTTGAACACGCCCAGCACGGCGAGCGGCGCCGCCACGCCGGCCGCGCAGAGTACGCGCCGCCGCCGGGGCCAGCGCGCCATGCCCAGCCCCGTCAGGAAGGCGACGAGCGTCAGCCCGAACATCAAAAAGCAGAACCGCCAGTCCCACCAGCCGTAGAACACATAGCTGCCGGCCAGCAGAATCCACTGCCGCGCACGCGAGGGGCGGATGAACAGCTGCGCCGCCAGCATCGCGGCGAACAGCACGAGAAACGGTGCGCTCGCAAAGCTCATGCGCCCACCCCGCCTTCCTCCTGGATGATTTCATAGAGCGCGCGCGCGATGATTTCGTGGCCCTCTGCATTCAGGTGTCCCTCGCCCGCCGCGGTGTTGACGAAGCCGTGCGGCAGGATGTGCCCGGATTCATAGGCGTCCAGAAAATCCTGCGTCAGATCGAGAAAGGTGACGCCCACGCGCGACGCAGCCTCGGCAAACGCCTGCAGGTACAGCTCGGGCGTGCTGGGCACGGCGCTGCCGTCCTCCTGAAGGACGAGGTGCGGATGATAGTAGATGATGACCTCGACGCCGTGTTCCTCTGCCGTCTCGCGAACCGACTCGAGCCAGAAGCCCAGCATGCCGACGTAATCGTCATAATTCTCCTCAGTCAGCTCGAACGACTCGGGATCGTCTGCATCCTCCTCACCGCCGGTCAAGCTGGCGATCTGGCGGTACAGCGCGCGGGAGAGCGGCTGTCCGGTGAGCCAGTCCGGCAGCGGGACGTCCGTGGCGCTCAGCCGTTCGAGAGAATCGTTGTAGGCCAGCGCAAGGCTTGCCAGCGGAAGCTCGACGTCCTGCGTCTCCAGCACGACATAGTCCGACGGCGCAAAGCGTTCCAGCGCGCGGTCGAGGTTCGCCACGCAGCGCGCCAGCGAGTGCGACGAGATGCCAATGTTGTAGACCATGCCGTCCGCGCCGTCGGCCGCGAGCAGCTCGTTCAGCCGCGCGGAAGCACTCTCATCCTGCATGACGTTGAGCGCCTCCGTGTGGGAGGAACCCATCATCAGCACGGACACGCCGTCCTCGCCGGGCGTCTCGGCGTTGTTGTAGCCGTTTGCGTCCATGCGCATCCATGCAAAGCCCTCTGTAGCGCGCGAAGTAAACGCGCCGGGCGTGCGGATGGTATCGGTCGCGCGCGCCTCATCCCATTCGTAGGCGGTGGGATTGTAGTACCATGCGCAGAACAGATTCAAAACGGCCAGCGCCGCCAGCGCGCCCGCCGCACACTTCAAAACCGTCTTCCACTTCTCTTTCATTCGTTCACTCCATATACCAAGGGATGGGAATCACAGACTCGCCATTCCCACAGCGCATCACCTGTATTCGCCCCTATGGGGCGTACATGCGCCCCCATCTGAGTTCGGAGCCGCGCGGCCTCTTGTCCATCGGCCGCACGCGCTGAGGCCCGTTGCATCAGGGAAGCTCCCGATGCAGCATACCCAGTATATCACATCGGAACAGACAGCGTCAAATGAAAGTTCTGCGGCAAAATCCGCCCCGATGGCGCAGCCGCCGCTTCGTTTGGCCCTTATTTGGGGAGAGATCAAAAGGAAAAAATGCCATCTCGCGCGGGCTTTCTGGCCGATTTCACAGAGAATTCACGGACTCAACGGCGCTCAATCAAGAATTCACAGCGCCGCTGAGTCCGCAAGATCTCCGCAAAGCGGATAAAAATTGGCTTGAAATGGCAGTTTCTTCCCCACGAAAAACTGCCATCTCGTCGTCAACTCCTTTCACTTGGAATAGAACCGCGTCAAGGGCGGTGAGCTTGCCCGGCTGGTAGGGACACTCTGCATACACGCAAAACTGATACTTCCAGTCGGGACGATAGAAACGGCAGTCGCCGCAATCCTCCGGCGCTCCGGCGTCGCCGCTGTCGTAGTGGTCGAAGCCGGGCTTGCCTTGCATGAGGCTTTCAAAGGCGCGGTCGCTGCCGGATGTAAAATACATGGCGTCGCCTCCTTTCTGGTTTTGGGCGCAAAAAAGCCGCAGACTTTTTCAAAATCTGCGGCTGGGCCTATGAGAAAAGGACACCGCTTGCACGATGTCCTTTCTCGTCAACTATTCAATTTTTTGTGTTCCCACACTCCATATCAATGACTACCGAAACGGTGATATAGTCCTCAATACGCTTATTACGGAATTTATCACCCTCTGCGTCAAACACCACATGACGGGAAAAGTGCCTAAATCTAAGGATTTCTACAAGGTTTCTCTTTGTAGCAACACTATTGTCTCCACATGCACCGTCTGCGGAAACATATCCACGCAGCACGCCCGTTCCACCCGATATCCGCTCTGGATCAGTGTCTCCAGATCCCTTGCCAGACTCGTCGGCTTGCAGGAAATATACACCATCCGGTCTACGCCATAGTCGATGATCTTCGGGAGAGCCTTGGGATGGATGCCGTCACGGGGAGGGTCCAGTACGATGAAATCCGGCTTTTCTGCTATCTCATCCAGCACCTTCAGTACGTCGCCTGCGAGGAAATGGCAGTTGTCCAGGCCGTTTCGCGCTGCATTTTCTTTTGCCGCTTCGACTGCTTCTTCTACGATTTCCACGCCGATCACTTCTTTTGCGACAGATGCCAGGATCTGTGCGATCGTTCCGGTACCGCTGTAAAGATCGAATACCGTCATGTCACACGTGCTGCCAATGTACTCGCGCGCCGTGCGGTAGAGCACCTCTGCGCCGAGTGAGTTCGTCTGAAAGAAAGAGAATGGGGTGATCTTGAACCGAAGCCCGAGTATCGTCTCATAGAAATAATCCTGTCCGTACAGAATACGTGTTTCATCGCTTCGCACTACATCAGCAACTGAATCGTTGACAAGATGCAGAATTCCTACGATCCTGCCCTGAAGTTTTCCGTCTTCTTCCAGGCGGAGCAGCTGGCGCACGAGCGGCTGTAGGTCGTACTCTGCCTGGCTCGTTGTCACGAGATTGATCAGGGTTTCTCCGGTCGTCTCGGAACGGCGCAGCAGCAGGTGGCGCAGATAGCCGGTGTGCGACATTTTATGGTAATGCGGCGCGCCGATGCTGCGGAAATATTCCAGTACGCATACGGTGATAAGATTCATGTCCGGATGAACCAGTTTGCAGTTAGAAGCCGTCAGCACATCATATGTACTGCCTTTTTTGTGCAGACCGAGTTCCAGCTCGCCGTCTTTGCAGGCGTCGCCAAAGGAAAATTCCATTTTATTGCGGTACGTAAACTCTTTCGGGCTGCGGCGGATGCCTTCAAAAGAATAGTCTGCGGCCCCGTTCTCATCCGTCTGTCCAGCCGCTGCAATTGCCTCATCCAGCAGTTTCCGCACCTGGCTTTCTTTCATTTTCAGCTGCTCTTCATAGCCCATCGTCTGATACATGCAGCCGCCGCATGCCGGAAAAATACTGCACTGCGGCTCTCTGATCTCCAGCGGAGACTTTTCCAGCACTTCTAAAAGCTGGCCTTCTGCGCGGTTCTTCCGCTTCTTGTTGATCCGGAAACGGACCTTCTGTCCCGGTATTGCGTTCTTTACGACCACGCTGCCTTCTTCTGTCTGAACAATTCCTTTGTTTGGAAAATCCACTTTTTCCAGCAGCCCTTCCATGATCTGACCTTTTTTCAATCTTACTTCCTCCCATGTATTCAAAAGGGGCTGTCGAAAAAATGCAACTATGCTTCCTGACATCCGTATTCACCTGGTCCTCTTGACATCTGTCCGTATCAGGCGGATATATCCGCCCTATACAGGACCTCTGTCTCGGACATGTGTACACTGGATGTCAGGAAAGCAGCCGCAAAGCATTTTTGCAACAGCCCTTCCGCCTGCGGCGGGCCGCACCGGCGGCATCTTCTTCTCTGCCGCAGCGCAGTCCCTGCGAAACGCTTTCTGTCACAGGAAACGCACTTTCCTGCGATAGAAAAAGGCTGCTGCAAAATCTCAGGGGCTTTGACTGATCCCTGTTTGCAGCAGCCTTCGTTTTACTCTCTCTTATTCTTCTGCTTCGCCTGCTTCTTCCGTCTGCGCAGCGTCCTCGCTCTTCTCTTCCGGCTCTTTCTCCACGGATTCGCTCTTTTCATCCATACCAGGGAAATCGTCGTCCTCAAAGAAGTCTTCGAAGTCGTCGTCAAAATCATCTTCTATGTCTTCCAGGTAATCCGGTGCAAAGTAACGGTATACGGCGTAAGCGATCGCTGCTACTGCCGCTACAGCGCCAATCACAGCCAGAAGCCAAAGCACTGTGTTTTTATGCTTTTCCTCTTCTCTTTTCTGCAATGCAGCCAGAAGTTCATCAAATTTATTCATTTCTCACACGTCCTTTCTTTGTATTGCAACCATTTATCATAGTATATCACAGCACTGCGATTTTTACTATAGAAATTTTCGATCATCCTTGTTTTTCTTTCGTTTTTCCGGGACAAGGAAACGGTTTCATATTTTTACCAGCTTTGCGAAAGACGCAAACATTTTTTTAATGCCAACGCGGTCAAATTCCACCGTAACCTCGTAGTCGCGCCCGCCTTCCGTGATATTCTGAACGGTTCCTTCGCCGAACTTGATGTGCCGCACGCGGTCCCCCACAACGTATTCCAGACCCTCTGATTTTTTGACCTGGAACTGCTGCGGTGCAAACACCTTCGCCCGGAAGGTTTCCCTCGCCTGTTCGTGAGGGGTAGCCGATTTCGTCCACGTCTTTTCCGGACGCGCCGCTTTACGCTCCTCTGACTGCAGCATCTCTTTCGGAATATCGTCTATGAACCTTGATACGCGGTTGTAATGCACTTCCCCGCGCACCATGCGCTGTCTGGCAGCCGTCAGGTAGAGCTGGCGCATCGCCCGCGTGATCCCGACGTAGCAGAGCCTCCGCTCCTCCTCCAGATCGAGCGGGTCTTCTGATGCAATGCTCATGTAGCTCGGGAACATCCCGTCCTCCATTCCTACGAGGAAAACGACAGGGAATTCCAGTCCCTTTGCACTGTGGAGCGTCATCATCAGGACGTGGTCTGAATCTTCCTCCAGATTATCAATATCCGCTACGAGAGCCACTTCCTCCAGAAAACCGTCGAGGCGGTTGACTGCCTCTCCCTGGCTTTCATCGTAAGCTGCCGCTTTGTTTAAAAGCTCGTCGATATTGGCGATCCGCTCCTCGGCCTCATCGGTCCCCTCCGCTTCCAGTTCTTTTACGTAGCCGGTGACCTCGAGCACATCTTCGATCATATCCTTTACTGTATAAAATTCTTCTTTGCTCCGGAACGTCTGGATCATCTGCACAAAATGCTGCAGTTTTGAAACTCCTTTTCCGATCCCCGGAATCGAACCTGCGCCGCGCAGCGCGTCGTAAAAACTGATATCGTTTGCCACAGCATATTCCTGCACGCGTGAAATCGTCGTAGCGCCGATCCCGCGTTTCGGCACGTTAATGATTCTTCTCACGGCCAGATCGTCCTGCGCATTCGCAATTGTCTTTAAGTAAGCCAGAATATCCTTGATTTCCTTTCTCGCGTAGAAATTCACTCCGCCGACGATCTTATACGGGATATTTGCCATCAGGAATTTCTCTTCAAACATACGCGACTGTGCATTTGTCCGGTACAAAACGGCACAGTCGCCGTACTTCCATGCGCCGCGGGACGTCTGCCCGGAAATCAGGCCCGCCACGTACTCCGCCTCCTCAAACCCGTTCATAAACTGGCGGAATTTTACCGGCTCGCCCGTTCCATTATCGGTCCAGAGACGCTTGCTCTTTCTGCCCTTGTTATGACGGATGACTTCATTTGCCGCATCCAGAATATTCTGTGTCGATCTGTAATTCTGCTCCAGCCGGATGACCTTCGTATCCGGGAAGAACTGCTCAAAATTCAGGATATTCCCAATATTGGCTCCCCGGAATTTATAGATCGACTGGTCATCGTCGCCTACCACACAGAGATTGCCGTATTTGGAAGCCAGCATGCTGACCAGCTTGAACTGCGCGGTATTCGTATCCTGATATTCATCTACCATAATAAACCGGAAGCGCTCCTGATAGGAATCGAGCACATCCGGACAGCTCTGAAACAGCTCTACTGTTTTGCAGATCAGATCGTCAAAATCAAGCGCGTTGCAGTTTTTCAGCTCCTTCTGGTATTCGTGATAGACCTCCGCCGCTTTTTTCATCCGGAAATCCGATTGTGCTTTCATCATGAATTCTTCCGGTCCGATCAGCTCATCCTTCGCAGAGGAGATCACGCTCATGAGCATGCGTTCCTTATACAGTTTCGTGTCGATATTCAGCCGCTTGCAGATATCCCGGACCACGGATTTCTGATCATCCGCGTCATAGATCGTAAAATTCGTTCCAAAACCGATCCTATCTATGTACCTGCGCAGGATCCGGACGCAGGTGCTGTGAAAGGTCGCCACCCATACGCGCCCTGCATCGCCGTCCAGCATGCGGCTGACGCGGTCGCGCATCTCCCCGGCCGCCTTATTCGTAAAGGTGATCGCCATGATATTCCACGGCTCTATCCCCTTTTCCTCCATCAGCCACGCAATCCGGTGCGTCAGGACTCTCGTTTTTCCGGAACCCGCTCCTGCCAAAATCAGCAGCGGCCCTTCAAAATGGCACACTGCTTCATACTGCTGCGGATTCAAAGAATCATATATGCTCATACTGCTCCACCTTATCTTAAAGTTTTCTCACTCATCAAATTCTGCTACGACTGTATATCCGCTTTCGTCCGTCCTCACTTCTTTCACGACGCCCTCTCGCACGCTCAGGCGCTCACGCAGCTCGTAATTGGCCGACATTGCGATCGCCGGCTCGATCGTATAGTACCAGCTGGAAGGAAGCACGCCCTCTGAAACAGTGATCCTGTCTCCCGGTTTTACGAGACCTTCGCGTTCCATCTTAAATTCCATCTCCCGCACAAAAACACCTCCAGTCGCAATTCACCATATCATTCTACCCGATAGGGCCTCCTCTTGCAAGGATTAATTTATCACTTGTCATCTCGTTTTAAAAACTATATACTATACACAGAAACCTATTTGCCGGAATACACATCATGCGGACTGGCGTCAGTCCCTGATTCATAT
>DVJL01000048.1 GCA_018716805.1 Candidatus Faecivicinus avistercoris
GGCAGAAGCAGCGCATCGCCATCGCGCGGACGCTGCTGCGCGACAACGACATCCTGATCCTCGACGACTCGCTCTCCGCGGTGGACACCGAGACGGATCAATTCATCCGGGAGGCGCTGAAGGCGCGCAGAGAGGCAGGCGGCCGCGCGCCGACGACGTTTATCATCTCTCACCGGATCACCACGCTGGCCGATGCCGACTGGATCCTGGTCGTCGAGGACGGCCGCATCGCCCAGCAGGGCACGCACGCCGACCTGATCGCCGAGGACGGGCTGTACCGCCGCGTCTACCGCATTCAGGCGGCGCTCGAGGACGAGCTGAACCGGGAGACCGCGTGAGATACGGAGGCAGACCATGCAGCAACAACAGGAAAAGGACTTTACCCGGCGGCTGGACGCGGGGCTTTGGCTCCGATTGGCCGGCTACATCAAGCCCTACAGGCGGCTTTTGCTCATCAGCGCCGCGACGCTGATCGTCTCCGCGCTGTGCGACACACTCTTTCCGCTGCTGACGCGCGAGGCGCTCGACCGCTTTGTCATCGCCGGTCAGGCCGGCGGGCTGGCGGGGTTTGCCGCGCGCTATGCCGCGGCGATCCTGGTGCAGGCCGCGTGCATCTTCGCCAACAGCTGGCTCTCTGGCCGGGCGGAGTGCGGGATCAACCGCCACATCCGCCTGCTCGGCTTCCGGCGGCTGAGCGAGCTGCCGTTCTCCTATTACGACCAGACGCCGGTCGGGTACATCATCGCCCGCATGACGAGCGACATTCCCCGCCTGGGCGAGACGGTCGCGTGGGGGCTGAACGACCTGATCTGGAGCGGCGGGTACATCCTCATCACGGCCGCGGCGATGTTCATGCTCGACGCGCGGCTCGCGCTGATCGTGCTGGCGGTCGTGCCGGTCATCGCCGTGGCGGCCGTGTGGTTCCAGAAGCGCATCCTCGCGGGCTACCGAACCGTGCGCAAGACGAATTCGCGCATCACCGGCGCGTTCAACGAGGGCATCATGGGCGCGAGAACCACCAAGACCCTCAGGCGCGAGCGGGCGAACTGCGAGGAATTTGCACAGCTGACGCGGATCATGCGCTCGGCCTCCGTCCGCGCCGCGGTGCTGAGCGCGCTGTTCATGCCGATCGTCACCAGTCTGGGCGCGGTGGCGACGGCGCTGGTGCTCTGGAAGGGCGGACAGGACGTGTTCCACGTGCCGCAGCTGGTCTCCGTCGGCACGCTGGCGGCGTTTGTGCAGTATGCCACCGGCATCTTCGAGCCGATCAGCAACATCGCCCGCATCTTTGCCGATTTGCAGGCGTCGCAGGCGGCGGCAGAGCGCGTGGTGAGCATGCTGGAGACGGAGCCGGAGATCGCGGACACGCCCGAGGTCGTCGAACGGTTCGGCGACAGCTTCGAGCCGCGCCGCGAAAACTGGCCGGACATCCGGGGCGACATCGAGTTCGACCACGTCTCGTTCCACTACAGCACCGGCGAGGAAGTGCTCTCGGACTTTTCGCTCAAGGTTTCGGCGGGGCAGACGGTCGCGCTCGTCGGCGAGACGGGCAGCGGCAAGTCGACCATCGTCAACCTCGTCTGCCGGTTTTACGAGCCGGCGCAGGGCCGGATCCTCATCGACGGCGTCGACTACCGCGAGCGCAGCATCCTCTGGCTGCAATCGCACTTGGGTTATGTGCTTCAGCAGCCGCATCTGTTCTCCGGCACCGTCCGCGAGAACATCCGCTTCGGCCGGCTCGACGCCACCGACGAGGAGGTCGAGCGGGCGGCGCGCATGGTCGGAGCTGAGGACTTCATCCTCAAGCTGGAAGGCGGCTACGACGCGCAGGTCGGCGAGGGCGGCGGCCGGCTGTCCACCGGGCAGAAGCAGCTGATCTCCTTCGCCCGCGCGCTGATCGCCAATCCGGCCATCTTCATTCTCGACGAGGCGACCAGCTCCGTCGATGCCGAAACGGAGCAGAAGCTGCAGGCGGCCATCGCCGCCGCGCTCGAGGGGCGCACGAGCTTCATCATCGCGCACCGGCTTTCGACGATCCGCAGCGCGGACGTGATTCTCGTCATTCGAGGCGGGCGGATCGTCGAGCGCGGCACGCATCGCGAGCTGCTCAAGCAGCGCGGCTACTACTACCGGCTTTACGTCAACCAGTTTCGCGAGGAAAAATCCCGCGAGGCATGGGAGCGGGCGCGCGCATAGCCGGGCACGCATCGGGGCAGACTGATCCTGAGGCGAAAGCCAAAGGAGGTGGTTTGCTTGTCGATGATCGAATGCAGCTGCTGCCACCGCGTGGCCGATTCGCGCAGCTTCCGGCGCTGCTGCGGCTGCGGCGCGCCGCTGTGCGACGATTGCGCCAACCAGTCGGACGGCCTGTGCGACGACTGCTACGGCGACGATGACCGCGAGTGATTTTGGGCGGATGGGAACTTTCCCATCCGCCCTTGCTGTTTCCGGGCATTACCAAAACTTTCGCTTTCTGTCGAGAATCGCGCAAGATTTCATGCTATAATAAAATATCCGGATTGTCCCGGGCGATGCGGACGGATTTTGTCCGCATCCCGTTTCAACATCCATTACGCGCCGGTCTTCCGGCCATGAAACTGAGGGAGTTTATGAATCGCAGAGAAATTGCCGAAATCCGCCGCCGCTTTCAGCCCGATAAATCCGCCATTTCGCTGATCCGCGGCTGCTATGTCAATGAAAAGCGCGAAATCGTGTCCGTGTTCAACCGGCCGCTTCTGTCGTTTCCGCAGGAGGAGGCGGAGAAGTACCTCGCGCTGTTCCGCCGCGTGCTGTCCGGCGCGCCGGGGAAGAACCTCGTAGAGATGACGTTTCGCCCCGATCAGGTGATGGACGGCGAGGAGCACCGGCTGCTCAGTGCGATGCGCAACACGGCGCTCAAGGTCGACGAGGGCGTGGAGGCCTTTTATCAAAAGGTCATTGATGCGCTCGAGCTGGAGGGCAACTACCTGATCCTGCTGACGCACGACGCCTATGACCTGCCCTACCGGACGCGGGACGAACTGAAGGTCGACGATGCGTCCGAGGAGGTTTTCGATTACATCGTCTGCTGCGTCTGCCCGGTGAAGCTCAGCCGCCCGGCGCTGAGCTACTACGCCGAGGACAATGAATTCCACGACCGCGAACTGGACTGGGTGGTCGCCGCGCCGGAGTTGGGCTTCATGTTCCCCGCGTTTGACGACCGCGCCGCGAACATCTATTCCGCGCTGTACTACACGCGCGATACCGCCGACATGCACGACGATTTTGTCTCGGCCGTGTTCAATACCGATTCGCCCATGCCTGCCGAAGCGCAGCGCGAGACCTTTCAGGCGCTGTTGGAGGACGCCGTCGGCGACGACCTGAGCTACGACGTCGTGCAGAGCGTCCATGAACAGATCCGCGAGCGCGTGGAGGAGCAGAAGTCCGACCGCGATGCCGAGCCCGCAGCCGTTACCAAGCGCGAGGTGCGCGACATGCTCGAGTCCTGCGGCGTGCCGGAGGAGCGGGTCAGCGCCTTTGAGGAGAAGTTCGACGCGGAGTTTGGCGCGGCCCATTCGCTTACGGCGCAGAACATCGTCGAGACGCGCAAGTTCGAGGTGCGCACGCCCGACGTCGTCATTCAGGTCAACCCCGAGCGCAGCGACCTGATCGAGACGCGCGTGATCGACGGATTCAAATACATCCTCATTCGCGCGGACGAGGGCGTTGCGGTCAACGGCGTGAACATCAATATTCACGAAAATTGAGCCGCACGATTCGGCGAACTTCATAAAATTGCCATGGAATTGCCGCGCACGCCCGCCGGCGCTGTGCTATAATAGAAAGTGCAGGAATGCCGGCGCGCGGGCGCGCCGCAAACGCAAATTCAGAGATACGGAGGAATCATGAGCCGGAAATACACGATCTTCAAACCGCGCGAGACGGAGAAGAACTTCCTGCTCTCGGTCGTCTTTATGACGGTGCGGATGCTGTTCTTCGTCGTGCTTCTGATCGGCCTGTCCTGCACGGGACTGGTCGTCGGCGTCGCCAAGGCGTGGATCGATACGACGCCCGACCTCGACCTCGAGGCCATCGGCGCTCAGGCGCAGACGTCGTTTATCTACGACAGCGAGGGCAATCTGATCACGGAATTCAGCGGCACGGAGAACCGAATCTACGTGGAAATCGACGAGATTCCCGAAAACCTCATCAACGCCGTGATTTTGGTCGAGGACGCGCGCTTTTTCGAGCACCACGGAATTGACATCAAGCGCCAGATCGGCGCCATCATCAACAACGTCATGGGCGGCTATACGCAGGGCGCCTCGACGCTGACCTGCCAGCTGGTGAAGCTGACCATGCTCTCCAGCGACCAGAACTACAAGCGCAAGGTGCAGGAGGCGTATCTGGCCGTCGAGGTCGAAAAGGAGCTGAGCAAGGAGGAGATCCTCGAAGCCTACCTGAACATCATCTACCTGGGCGGCTCGAGCTACGGCGTGCGCATCGCGGCGCTGGACTACTTCGGGAAGAACCTCGACCAGCTGACGCTGCGCGAGTGCGCCGCGCTGGCGGGCATGATCCGAAATCCCACGCGGTACAATCCCCGCCGCTGCTATTATGGAAGCGGCGATGTAGAGGCGCTGAACACGCGCATCGACTATGTGCTCGGCGAGATGCTCGACCAGCAGATGATCACGCAGGAGGAGTACGACGCCGCCATCAACGACACGCTCACCGTGCTTGAGACCTCGACGGCCAGCTCCGACGCGATGTACGACAACGCCTATTATGTCGAATATGCGATCTACGATGTCGTCACCAAGATGTTGCGCGTGGAGGGGCTGGAGGACAACTCGACCAACCGCAGTGCCATGGAGACCAAGCTGCGCAACGGCGGCTACACGGTGTTCACCTCGCTCAACGCCGAGGTGCAGTCCGCGGTTCAGGACGTCATCACCAACTGGTCGGATTATCCATCCATGCGTCATTCCAACGACGCCTCGACCCAGGCTTCGCTGGGCGGAGGGGAATATCTGACGGTCGTTCAGCCGCAGTGCGCGGCGGCGGTGGTCAACTGGCACACGGGCGAGCTGGTCGCCATCATCGGCGGCCGTTCGGAGCCGGTGCAGCGACTGCAGCTCAACCGCGCCTATCAGATGAACATGCCCGTTGGTTCGTCGCTCAAGCCGCTGTCGGTCTATGGCCCGGCCATCGACTTGGGCGCGTCGCCGGCGTCGCCGGTGCTCAACCTGCCGATTCCGATCGAGGGCTGGACGAGCGAGACCGGCTATCCGCGGAACTTCAGCGAATCCGGCGATTACACGGGAATCGAATCGATGCGCTATGCGATCAACCGCTCGCACAATACGTCCACGGCGCACGCGCTGTATGAGTACGTCGGCATTGAGAATTCGGTTCGCTACCTGCTGATGATGGGCATCGACCCCGACCACATCACGGCCACCGGCGCGGGTCTCGTGCTGGGCATTTCGTCGCCGACGATGATCGAGCTTGCGAGCGCGTTCGGCATGATCGCCAACTCCGGCACCTATCTGGAGCCGTATGCGTTTACGCAGGTGCTCAACCCGGATGGGAGCGTCTACATCGACGTGACCGAAGTGCAGATCACGCGCGATGTGTTCAAGCCGTCGACTGCGTGGCTGCTCGTCGATCTGCTCGAGGGCTGCGTCACCTCCGGCGTCGGCACCGGTTCGCGCGCAAACTTCGGCGGGCTGACCGTCGCCGGCAAGACCGGCACGAACGAGGACTACGTCGGCGTGACGTTCGCCGGCATGACGGGCTACTACGCCGCGGCGGTCTGGATTGGCTCGGACAATTACCGTCCGCTGGCCACCGACGCCACCGGCAGCACCTATGCTGCGCCGCTTTGGGCGGCCATTATGACTCAGGTCCATCTGCTGACCGGATGCACATCCGACCGCGAGATCATGGGCGGCACGGCCGAGGACTACAATCTGGTGCTCTGCGAAGTCTGCTCCGTCTCCGGAATGCTGCCGACTGCCGCGTGCCGCCGCGATGCCAACGGGCATACGACGACCACGGACTACTATCTCGACGGCACCCAGCCGACCCAGTACTGCAACATGCACCGTGAGATGACCATTTGCAGCCGGTCGTATCGCGTGGCGACGTCGAACTGCCGCTCGACGTTTACGGCGGGGCTGATCTACATCCCGGAGGGCCATCCGCTGCGCTATGCGGAGGAGCTTTCAGATGTGACGGCCTATTTCACCGGCGCGTCCATCGAGGAAGGCACGTCGAGCCTCGGCTACTGCACCGTCTGCGGATAGACGCATAAGCGAGGTCAACCCCCTCATATGCTCGAACAAAAGCATTGAGGGGGTCTTTTCATGTCCATCAACCGCGCAAATGTCGTCCTCTCCATCCTCAAAGGGCTTCTGCTCGCCATTGCGCTGACGCTGCTGGGCATGCTCGTCCTTGCGGCGCTCGTCGTCTTCGCGCGCATTTCCGACGGGCTGCTCACGGCGCTCAACCAGGTCCTCAAGCTGGCCGCCATTGCGCTGGGCGTCCGGGTGGCCGTCGGACGGGGTGGAACCCGCGGGTTCTTTACCGGAGCGGCGCTGGCGCTGATCTACACGATCCTCGGCTATGCGATGTACGTCGGCCTCGGCGGCGGCGCATATTCCACCGCGTCGATGCTCGGCGAGATGCTCATCGGTGCGACGGCCGGCGGGCTGGCCGGCGCGATCCTCGCCAACCTGCGTCCGAAGCGCCGCCGCGCAAAGACGGCCCGGGCGGCGTAAGAGAACAGACCGGCAGGCGCCTCGGAAATGGCGCCTACCGGCAGACGCAAAGCTCGCAAACGCAAAAAATTGCCCTGACAAGAGAGAAGTCAGAGGCAATTTTTGATTCCTGCGTCCGGTGTACTTGCAGACTGCGGTCACTTACATCTATGTAAGTTTCCTTGTCTTGCAGGTTTTCTCATCACTCTGGCAGGATGTTGACTTTGTCAACATCCTGAGGGCGATAAAGCGCCCCTTTGCATTTTGTCAGGGAACGCGGTTCTCTGCGGACGGTTCTGATTCGTAGATCGAACGGCCGAAGGCGTAGGCGCGATCAAGGTGCGGCGTTTGCTGGATGTTTGGGCGGCCGTTCGTGTCGCCGCAGCCGCCGGCGAGCAGCGTGCCGCGGTCATGAAAGCCGATGTAACGGACGATGGCAAAGCGGTAGTACGATTCCGCCTGCTCGAACGTCCAGAAAAAATCGTCCGCGGAGGTCATCAGAAGCACGCTGTCGCGCACGGGATACCGCTCGTAGCGCCCGAAGGGAGGATTCGGATCCTCCTCGGCGATGCAGTAGAACCGCTCGATGAACGCCTTGAGCTTGGACGAGATCGTCCAGAAGTACAGCGGCGACGCAAAGGCGATCAGGTCGGCGGAGCGAATCTTTGGGATCAGGCCGTTGAAGCCGTCGCGCTGCACGCAGGGCTTTCCATAGCGGCAGGCGTTGCAGCCGAGGCAGCCCCGAACCTCGATTTTATTCAGCGAAACCGTTTCGACGCGATGCCCCGCGTCCTCGGCGCCGCGCTGGAACGCCGAGGCGAGCTGTGCGGTGTTGCCATTCGGACGCCCGCCGCCCAGTACGATCAGGACGTTCTTCACTTTGCGCACCTCAGCCGACGGCCTTCCGCAGCGCCTCGGCCTCGTCGCGGCTGATCTGCATCATGAAGGAGAACGGAATCTTCAGCACATGGTCGAGCAGCTCGCGCGCTCTGGCGTCGTCTCCGTCCTCGTGCAGCAGCTTGGCGAGATAGTAGGCGGAAGAGATCTGATCGGGCTTGAGCTCGTTCGCCTTTTTCAGCGCGTCGAGCGCTTTCTCATGGTATTCCGACGCCTTTTCGGCATCGCCGTCGGCGCGGTATTTTTCCGACATGACCATGAAGAGCTGCCCGACGTTGTCCAGCACGCCGGCGTCCTCGTCGTCGTACTCCATCGCCTCGTCGTTGAATGCGAGCGCCTCCTCGAATTCGCCGGTCTCGCGCGCCTTTTCGACCAGGAACATGCCCAGCGTCGTGTAGACCGAACCGTTTTTCTTCGCGCGGGCGGCGTTCTGGATCGTCTCGATCGCCTTGTCCAGCTTGCCCATTTTCCACTGGCAGATGGAGAAATCGATGCGCAGCGAAAAGCGGTCGTCGGCGGACATGGACTTGTCCTTGCTGCACTCGAGCATGATCTCCCGCGCGCGCTCAAACTCGCCGCGGCGCATCAGCAAAAGCGCATAGCCCTGCAGCGCGGCGGTCTTGCGGTAACCGGCCGCATAGGCCTCGCCGTAGAGGCGAATCGCCTCGTCGAGCTTGGCTTCGGATTCGGCGTATTTGCCGGCCTTGCGCAGCTGCATCGCCGAGATATGCGTGCGGTACGCCTTGGCGCCCGTGGTATTGCCCTTCAATGAATCCAAAAAACCCATAGTTTTCAGCCTCCAAAAATGATGTTCGCGTCGATCCGGTTCGGATCTGCACGCTTAATTTTTCCATTTAATGCATTGCCCATCCGTGATTTCCCGCAGACGCTGCCTGCACGGAATGCCGGAATCCGCAGGCGGCGGGGAATGCCGGTGGTTCGGGATCGCGCCGCATTGCCCGCCCAATGTGCGATCGACTCCGCGCAAGCCGCTGGGTGCCGACAGCGGCCGCTCTGCCTCGCGGCGAAAAGCCGCGCGGTTCAATCCGGCGCCCGGCGCTTTTCCCGCAGCCTCGCGCGGCGCGCCGGTTCGCTTTCCCCGGACAGCTCCGCCTTTGGCACTCGCTCGCGCTTTGCCTCGAGCCGGGCGATGCGATGGTCGAGCGGTTCGGCCTCCCCGGCGGCGCAGAGTGCGCGCGCCTGCCGCGCATGGTCGAGCGCGCGACCGATGTCGTGCAGCCGGTGCTCATACAGCTTGGCCAGCTCTGTATGCGCTTCGAGAAGCATCTGACCGCGCGCAACCATCTGCTCGAGCGTGCAGCGCATGCCCTCGACATCGCCAGACCGGCGCGCGATCAGGAAGAGACGCCAGTTCGCCATGCCGGCCACGCGGTCGCCCGTCAGCGCGGCCAGCGTTCCGGCCGGAGCGGGAACGGCGGAGACGCGGTAGAGCGCGCGGGCGGGGCCGAGTTCGCCCTGCCGTTCCAGCGCGCGGCCGACGCTGTATTGATCGCGCCGCTCGGAGAGCTTCTCCGGCTCGGCATAGATCTCGGTCAGCCGGACGAGGAGCGTCGCCAGCGAGGCGATGTCCTGCCGGTTGTGTTCGACGACGGCGTCCAGAAGCGAAAGATCGCCGGTCCGAAGGTATTCAAAGAACCGCTTTGGCGCTTCGCTGCCGGGCAGGTCGTCGCCGCGCGGCATTCCGAGCGCCAGTTCTTCGACGCGCGCAAGCCGGCAGCTGCCCAGCCGGAGCTTCCACGTCCGCCGCGCCGGCGGCAGGAGGTCGAGGTTTTCCAACTCGCGCCAGCGGTGGCGCATCCGGGCCATGGTGAACCGCGCCTCGAGCAGCGGCATGTCGAACGTCCGGCCGTTGAACGTGCACACGCAGTCGAATCCGTCCATCCGGTTGGCGAGCTTGTCCAGCAGCTCGGGCTCGTCCGCGTAGTCGCGCATCAGGTACTGCTCGATGGTCAGGCAGCCGCCCTTGACAAAGCCGACGCCGACGAGGAACGCCACCGTGCCCGCGCCGCCGGACAGCCCGGTCGTCTCCGTATCGAGGAACAGGCACCTTTCCGGGTCGAACGCCCGGCCGCTCCAGCCGATGCGCCGCAGGCCGACCGGCGAGAGCGCGTCCAGCCCCGGCACGGCGTCGAGCCGGTGGACATGGCAGATCACGCCGCCCGGCCGGGCATCGCGCGGCCGTGCCGCAGCCGTGGCCGAGCCAATCGCCCGCAGCTTCGCGCGCAGTCCGGAAGCCATCGCGCCCACCTCCTGCCTGCAGAAAATCCTTTCCATTATTGTAGACGCTTGGCTCCGGCTTGTCAAGCGCTGAATTTACGATGCGGCGGTTGACAAGCCGCAAGGCTTTTCTTATGATGAAAGTAGTGACTTTCAGGGAGGCTTACCTATGCAAAATCGACGGCAGAAGCACACGCTCGGCCAGACGCTCTCGCTCTTTCGCTCCTTTTTCCCGTACTTCCGCCCCTATATGGGGGTCATGGTGCTCGACCTGTTCTGCGCTTCGCTGACGACGATCTGCGACCTGGTGCTGCCGCTGATCGTGCGCTACATCACCGGCGCGGCGACGGACGGCACGACGCTGCTGGTCTCGACGGTGCTCAAGCTCGGCCTGATCTATCTGGTGCTGCGCATCATCGATACCGCCGCAAACTATTACATGCAGTCCATCGGGCACATCATGGGCGCGCACATCGAGGCGGATATGCGCCGCGACCTGTTCTCGCACTTGCAGGATCTCTCGCACAGCTATTATGACAACACGAAGATCGGCCAGCTGATGTCGCGCATCACCACCGACTTAAACGACATCACCGAGTTCGCCCACCATTTCCCGGAGGAGATGTTCATCGCGATGATCAAGATCGTCGCGGCGTTCGCGATCCTCTGCCAGACGAACGTCGTGCTGACGGTCATCGTGTTTGCGGCGCTGCCGCTGATGGTGTTCTGTTCAAACGTCTTTTCGCGCCGGATGCGCCAGAGCTTCAAGGATTCGCGCTTTCATCTGGGCGAACTCAACGCCCAGGTCGAGGACAGCCTGTCCGGCATCCGCGTGGTCAAGTCGTTCGCCAATGAGACGCTCGAGAAGGAAAAATTCGCCGCGGGAAACGAAAAATTTGTCGACATCAAGCGCGGCATGTACCACAACATGGCCGGCTTCCACTCGGTCACGCGGCTGTTTGACGGCCTGATGTACATCCTCGTCGTCGTGCTGGGCGCGATCTACATGATCAACGGCCAGATCGCCGCGGAGGATCTCGTCGCCTATCTGCTCTACGTCCAGACGCTGCTGACCTCGATTCGCCGCATCGTGGAGTTCATGGAGCAGTTCCAGCGCGGCATCACCGGCATCGAGCGGTTCAACGAGGTCATGGCCGAGCCGGTGGCCATCGCCGACCGCCCTGGCGCGCGGGAGATGGGCGACGTGCGCGGCGAAATCGCCTTCGAGCACGTGTCCTTTTCCTACGGTTCCGGGCTGAAGAACGTGTTGAGCGACATCAACCTGAACGTCCGGGCGGGGGAGAGCATCGCGCTGGTCGGCCCGTCCGGCGGCGGCAAGACGACGCTGTGCAGCCTGATCCCGCGGTTTTATGAAGTGACCGGCGGCGCGATCCGCATCGACGGCGCGGACATCCGCGATTTCACGCTGCATTCGTTGCGCAGCCACATTGGCGTCGTGCAGCAGGACGTCTACATGTTTTCCGGCTCGATTGCCGACAACATCGAGTACGGCCGCCCCGGCGCGCCGCGCGAGGACATCGTGCGGGCTGCGAAGCTCGCGGGCGCGCACGAATTCATCCTCGAACTCGAGGACGGCTACGATACCTACGTCGGCGAGCGCGGCGTCCGCCTCTCCGGCGGACAGAAGCAGCGCATCTCCATCGCGCGGGTGTTTCTGAAAAATCCGCCGATCCTGATCCTCGACGAAGCGACCAGCGCGCTGGACAACGAGTCCGAACACCTCGTGCAGCAATCGCTCGAAAAGCTGATGAAGGGACGAACGACGTTCACCATCGCGCACCGCCTGACCACCATCCGCAACGCGGACAAGATCCTCGTCCTGACCGACGAGGGCATTGTCGAGCAGGGCACGCATCAGTCGCTGCTGGCGCGCCACGGCCTCTACGCAAGCCTCTACGACCTCTATACGCAGGACGCATGATGTCCCAGCGCGCGGCGGGCGAAGTGATGAACGAGCGCCCGCCGACCTCTATGCGCAGGGTGCATGATGTTTCATTCGGGAATGGCTTGTTTAGGCGAAACGGGTTCTTCCATCCTGAGATCCGGCACTTCGCAGGAATGACGCCGTTGAACAGGCCCCGGAGCGGAGGCTGCCGGCGCGCTGTGGCTTCTACGCAAGCCTCTACGACCTCTATACGCAGGACGCATGATGTTGATGTCCCAGCGCGCGGCGGGCGAAGGGATGAACGAGCGCCCGCCGACCTCTATGCGCAGGGTGCATGATGTTTTATTCGGGAATGGCTTGTTTAGGCGAAACGGGTTCTTCCATCCCGAGATCCGGTACTTCGCAGGAATGACGCCGTTGAACAGGCCCCGGAGCGGAGGCTGCCGGCGCGCTGTGGCGTCTGCAGGGGGGTAATCTCTGTACATGCATGGTTGCATGGATGGAGGATGATTTCGGCAGGGAGAATTTTTCGTTCCAAGGCTCGGATTTGTTCGGAAAATAAAGGTGGCGTCGAACAGGGTGAGAGGCGGAGACTGCAGTTTCTAAACAAACCTCTGCGGCTTCTGCATGCAGATAGATGAAGTGTAAACGGCCGGGATGAGAGGAAAACCTTTCCGCTTACCCCGGCTTCTCTCAGGAAATTAACGCGCGTGCCACAGCCGAATGCACAATTTTGTATTGACAAATGCAATGCCGCGGAGTATAATGTATAGGCGTTGGGGTTGAAGATCAGTTTTCCTCCCCTGAATGACTGGGTGTGGCGCAGTTTGGTAGCGTGCTTGAATGGGGTTCAAGAGGCCGGAGGTTCGAATCCTCTCACCCAGACCATATTAAGGAACAATCTTTAATACAAAAACAGCCTTCCAAATTGGAGGGCTGTTTTTGTATCTATGCCCGGAAAGCCTGATATTATGGGATTTCCGGGCTTTTTCTGTTTTTCGGGGACTTGGCGGAATAGACCGCCATCAGCCCGCTTCCCATGGCGACGATCACATAGCCCCATGGCAGCTCCTTTTTGCACACCCTTGTCCGGCTCTCTTGTATCAGAACCGAGGAAACGCTAAAAAGTATCCGTTCCCGGACAGCGCCACCTCTTGCAATGAGAACAATTTAGCGGGAACCTTATGGCTCCCGCTCTTTTCTTATTCCCGCTCGAAAGCCTCTCCGCAATCTCTGCAGATTACATTGACCTCCCG
>DVJL01000049.1 GCA_018716805.1 Candidatus Faecivicinus avistercoris
CTCAAAATATCAAAAAAATTCTTCTCCATCTGTGCGTATATCTCGGAATACGAATTCCTGTCGCACAATTCATTTTGTGAACCAAATGATGGACAAAGCAATGGGCACTGAAATGAAAGCAACAAAAATGATTCCTGCAAAATCCATGCGACAATACCGCGAATATCTGCGAATTTTGCGTAATGATTTGATGATGCATGCAGTTTGTTTTCATTGGATATTTTGCCCGCCGGGGAATATAATGAGTATGTCCCCATGGCAGGCGCGAGCGCCGCGCACGCGCGCCCTGCGGCAAAGCCCAGCAAAGGAGGCGCGCCCTTGAACCTACATGCCATGTCCCGGGCGCCGGAGCGCACGGTCGCCCGGATCCCGTTAAAAGACATCGCCCCGAACCCCCACCAGCCGCGGCGGACGTTTCCGGAGAGCGGCATCGCCGACCTGGCCGAATCCATCCGGCAGCACGGCCTGCTGACGCCGCTGCTGGTTCGTCGCGTCGGCGCGGAGCGCTACGAGCTGATCGCCGGCGAGCGGCGGCTGCGGGCGCTGAGATCGCTGGGGCGTTCGCACGCCGAGGCGATCGTGCTCGGCGCGTTCGACCTCGACAGCGCACTGCTCGCGCTGATCGAAAACCTTCAGCGCGAAAACCTCCACTACCTCGACGAAGCCGAGGCCTACCGCGCGATTCTCGACGCGCACGGCATCACGCAGGAGGCGCTCGCCCGATCGCTTTCGCTGAGCGCGTCTGCGCTGGCCAACCGGCTGCGCCTGCTGCGCCTTTCCGATCGCGTCCGCGCCGCGCTGCGCGAAACCGGGCTGAGCGAGCGCCACGCCCGCGCGCTGTTGCGCCTCTCCGACGAGGAAGCGCAGCTCGAGCTCATTCAGGAAACCGTCTCGCACCGCCTGACCGTCCAGCAGCTCGAGGCGCGCATCCGCCGCCTGCTCGCGCCCAAGCCGCCCAAGCCGCACGTCAGCCACATCCTGCGCGACAACCGGATCCTCGTCAACGCCGTGCTCGACACGGTTCGCGAGCTGAACCGGATCGGCGTGCAGGCCGACAGCCGCGTCGAAGAACAGCCCGGCGCGGTGCAGGTTATCGTCACCATCCACACGCCGCAAAGAGAAAACGGCTGAGCCTTCCAGCCCAGCCGAATCCAAAGATCCTCCCTCCGAATCGCGCGGCCGCCATCGCGCCATCCACGCGCCATAAAAGGAAAACGGCCGGGCGCTCTGCGCTGCCGAATCCGAGAAAACTTCGTCCGAATCGCGCGGCAACCACTGCGCCATACACGCGCCATAAAAGGAAAACGGCCGGGCGCTCTGCCCGACCGAATCCAAAGATCCTTCGTCCGAATCGCGCGGCAGCGCGCCTTTGGCGAACCGCGCTTCGGAAAATGTCCTTTCCCCTCATTTGAATCGCCGGTAGGGGATGCCGGCGCGCTCGAACGGCGTCGTGTCGATGTCGGGCGGACGGTCCTCGTCGAAATCCGGGGAATAGTCCATGCCGACCATGCCATACTTCGCGCCGGCGGCGCGCTGATAGGGCAGGATGTCCACGCGCACGAGCGATTTTGCGCCGCGCCCCAGTTCTGCGGCGCGCTCGAAATGCCCGGGGACGTCGTTGACGCCGGGAATGACCGGCAGGCGCAGGATGAACGGCGTATCTCCCTGCGCAAGCCGCTCAGCATGGCGCAGGATCGGCGCCTGATCGACGCCGGTGTACCTGCGGTGCAGCGCGGGATCCGAAACCTTCCAGTCCATCAGGATCAGTTGGCAGCGCGACATGGCTTCTTCAAAGATCTTGTCCGACGCATAGCCGCTGGTTTCGATCGCCGCCGGAATGCCGTCCAGGCGGTCGATCACCTCGCGGACGAACGCCCACTGCATCAGCGGTTCGCCGCCGGAAAACGTCACCCCGCCTCCGGTCATGGCGTAGACGTCGGCGTCCTTGCGCAGCCGCCGCGCCAGATCCTCCGGCGTCCATCGCGTCCCGGCGATCTTCCTCAGCCCCTGCGGGCAGGCGGGCACGCACGCGCCGCAGGCGACGCACCCGTCCGGATGCGGGCAGACCGCCGCGCACGCCCCGCAATGCGCGCAGGAGGCGTAGCTGACCATCAGCTGCGGCTGCGCGCTCAGCCCTTCGGGGTTGTGGCACCACTGGCAGCGCAGCGGGCAGCCCTTCATGAACACCGTCGTCCGGATGCCCGGGCCGTCGAACACGGCGAATTCCTTGATGTCAAATACGATCCCGTCGCTCATACGTTCAGCTCCGCCCGCCGGATGATGTGATCCTGATAGCACTTGTCCAGCTCGACAAAATAGCCGCTCCAGCCCCACACGCGGACGATCAGGTTCCGATGGTTCTCCGGGTGCGCCTGCGCGTCGAGCAGCCGGTCGCGGTTGACGGTGTTCAGCTGCAGCTGATGGCCGCCGCGCAGGATGAACAGCCGCACCAGCTGGGCGACCTTTTCAATGGATTCCTCCTGGGAAAACACGCTCTCGGAGAACTCGACCGTCAGCGGGCCGCCGTTGATCGCCCGCATCAGGTGCGGCTTTGTAAACGACTTCACCAGCGACACCGGGCCGTTGAGCTTCACGTCCAGCGAGGGCGAGTAGTTGGCCGGCAGCGGAACGCCTGCCGGGCGCCCGTCGGCCGTCGCGCCGAGCTCCGCCGCGTGGGAGATGTAGTACATCGCCGAGCCGGTGCCGGCGCGCACGATGCCGCCGCGCGAATTCCGGACGCCTTCGACCGCATCGGCAAACGCATCCAGCAGCCAGACGGCGTATTGGTCGGCGCGGTCGTCGTCGTTGCCCACCTTCGGGCACGCGCGGAGCCGCGCGCGCAGCGCCGCCGAACCTTCAAAGTTCGCATCCATCGCGGCAATCAGTTCGCCCGCCGGCAGGCCCTCCTCAAAGACGGCCTGCTCCACCGCGGCGAGCATGTCCGCCGCCGGCGCGAGGCCCGTGCCGTGCAGGCCCCAGTTGTTGTACTTGCAGCCCAGCGAGATGTCCCGCCCCGTCTCGGCGCAGCCCTCGAAGAACAGCGACAGGTACGGCGCCGGGATGACGTACAGGTCGGCGCGCTCGGCGACGATCTCCCGCACCTGCGCGAACAGGTCACTGCGGATTCTCGACTTCAGATCGTCCATGCCGGCGCAATCCGCCAGATGCTCGCGGATCGCCGCGTCGACCGTGCCGGCCAGCGGCACCGCGCCGATGTTCGGGATCTCCATCCCCTTTCCGGGGATGATGAACTCCCAGCAGGCGGCCATCGCGTAATCGCGGGCGTCCGGCGTCTCGTAGCCCAGCGCTTCGAGCGCCGGAATGGCGACGTCGTCGTTTTCATACTGCGGAAATCCCAGCCCGAGCTTCGTCAGCTGGGTGCCGAGCTCGTAGACCTCGATGGGCGTGTCGCGGTTCACGCGCAGGTTGATCTTCGGGTCGATCAGCCGAAGCTCCGCCGACGCCTTCAGGCACATCTCGCTGAGGAGGTTGTAGCCGTCTTTGCCGTCGGGCGTCATGCCGCCGAGCACGATGCTCTGGCCGTTGTCGCCCTGCTGCATGCCGGGATAGAGGTCGCTGTCGCGGTTGCAGGCGAGGAAAAACGCCTCGAGCAGCTCCATCGCGGCGTCCATGTCCAGCCGCCCGGCGTCGAGATCGGCCCGCAGATAGGGGAACATGTACTGGTCAAACCGGCCGAGGGTGTTGTGGTAGTCGCCCTCGCACCACATGGCGAAGTGCAGGATGCGCAGCGATTGAAGCGCCTCGCGAAACGTCCGCGGCGGCAGCGCGGGCACGCGGCCGAGCACCTCGGCCAGCTCCGCATCCCCGGCGGAAAGCGCCGCGTCGCGATAGCGCGCGGTCAGGCCGAGCAGCGCGTCGATGGACGAGCGCATGGCGTCCTGAAGCCCGCCTTCGCCCAGGCCGTCCCGAATCGCCAGCAATCCCTTCGACAGCACCGCGCCATAGCCGGGCGACAGGTTGCTGACGTTGCCCAGCTCGTGGATGTAGTGGGCCTTGCGAATCTCCGCCCATTCTTCGTCGCCGAACACAAACGGCAGGTTGGGAACCGTGCGGGTAAACGCGATCAGCTCCCCGGGGAACAGGTACGGCGTCTCCATGTCGAGCGCCATCTTCGTGCGCAGCGCCACGCGCGCGACGTCGGACATCCCCTCGTCGCGGTACGGCAGCGCCATTCCCTCCGGCAGCTCGCGCCGCGCCTCGTGGTGGCGGCGGTCCCATTGATACGCCTTCAGGCGCTGAATTCGTTCGGTCATCGTTCTGCTCCTCTCCTTGCATGGAAAATAAAAGCGCATGGCGCCGCCGCAGCCGGGAAACGCCTCCCCGAATGCGGCGGCAATGGCGATGGAAGACAGCGCCTGCCTTCCCCCGCGCGCGGCGGGATGGGATTACAGCCCGAGCGCGTTGGGCATGTAGACCTTTTCGGCCTGCGCGCCGCGGGCGTCTTCCGGCCGGCGCAGGCCGGAGGTCTCCGGCACGGTGACCAGCTGGATCCGATCCACCAGCGTCTCGATCACGCCGGGGATCTCGTGGAAATTGCGCGCGGCAATGCGGAATTGCAGCCGGGATTTGCCCGACGTCCACGCGCGCGGGATGACAAAGTTCTCGTAATAGATCTCTCCGGGGTAGTCGGCCTCCATCGACTTGGTCGAGAACGGCCGCCATTCGTCGCCGCAGCGCACCTCGAGGTCGAACAGCGGGTTGACCACATGGCCGGAGAACTGATGGATGTACGCGCGCGCCGAGCCGTCGAGATACAGCCGCAGCATCAGCTCGCGGTCCGGATCGGCCTCCATCTCAAAGCGCACCTCGCCGGGATCGGAGAAGAAGGTCAGCGTCGTGGCGAGCGTCGCATGGCCGCAGAAGCTGCCCAGCTGCAGGCCGACGCCCTCCAGCCCGTGCGCCCGGCGGCTCTCCTCGCTGCCCAGCTCGATCGCATCGCAGACGATTTCCTCCGGCGCTTCGGTCAGGTGGAAGTAGCCGCTGTAGGTCTCGTCGCAGACGGCGCGAACGGGCTTGACGATGTGCGTGCCGCCCGCCTCTTCGGACTGGAAGTCGGCGGCAAACGTGCAGGGCGCGCCGGTCGGCTCCAGTGCGTCGAGCAGTGCGCGGGCCGTGCCGGAGAAGAGCTGCTTGCCGGGCGCGCAGAGCACCTCGAGGTTCGGGCCATAGGTCACGCTGACGTACTCCGGCCGGTCGGGCATGCAGGCGTAGCGCAGGCCAAACGGCAGCTCGAGCCGCAGCACGTCGCCGGCGCGCCAGTTCCGGCGCACTTCGTACAGCGTGCCGGGGCGGTCCACCTCGATCTCCTCGCCATCCGGCAGGGTCAGCTTCGCCGGCGCGGACAGCCACGCGGGCAGGCGGACGAACAAGCTGAGCTCGCCGCCGGTTTCAAAGGTGAATTCGATCCTGCCGTCGTCGGGATAGTTCGTCCGCTCGGCGATGCGGACGCCGGTCGCCGCATGGGTGTAGGTGCAGGGCATGTACAGGCAGGCGTAGGCGGCGCCGTCGCTTTCAAAGAACGCGCCCTCGGTCAGCGACGAGAACACCTCCGCGCCCGTGCCGTAGCAGCACCAGAACGACTTGTCCGGATAGCCCCACATCTTGTAGGCGTTCTCCTTCAGGTTCAGGTTGTAGATGAACATGCCGGTGTCGGGATTCTGCTGGGCGAGCACCGCGTTGACAAAGCGGCGGTCCCACGCGTCCATCAGCCACGCCTCCGGCGAAATCTCGATCAGGCGGCGGCAGACGCGGTTGAGGTTGTGGGCGCAGCAGCTCTCGCCGCTGGAAATGTTCTTGCGGGCCGGCGTGTCCATGATGTGGAAGAACACGCGGCGGGGATAGTTGTACAGCTCGGACTGATAATCCGGGAAGGCGCTGCGGCCGGAGACGCTGCCCTGCGGCAGCTCATGCGCTTCCACGCTGGCGCGCATGAACCCGCGCGCGGCATTGAGGGCGGACGCGTCGCCGGTCAGCTGATAGCGGTGCGCCAGCGCCTCGACGTAGGGGATCTCGGAGTTTGCGTGCTCCATGCCCCAGCCGAGCCGGTCGTCGTCCTCGGTAAACATCCGGTCGAACCACGGGCGGCGGAGGAAGTCGGCCGTCTCGAGATGAACGGCGTCCCCGGTCAGCTCGTACAGCCAGAGGAAGGCGTCCATGATGCCGCCCGCCTCGGAGAAAAAGTCCTCCACGCGGCGGCTGTCGGTCATCCGGATCCGCTCCTCGGGCGTGAGCGGCGCCATCCCGTCGTGCACGCGGCGGGCCATCTTCTCCGCCGCGGCGAGCGCCTCCGGCATTTCGAGCGCCTGGGAGGCGTAAATCAGGCCGTACATCACCTTGTGAACGGTATAGAGCACGGCCTCGATGTGCGTGTGCGAATAGACGCTGTCGCGCACAAAGTGCGTGCGGTCGACGAACTGCTTTTCCATTTCCGGCGTGATCATGCCCTCCGGGCAGGTCTCCGCGGTCTTTTGCTGGCATTCGATCAGCGCGGAAACGATTTTGCGGGCGCGCTGCGCGGCTTCCTCCGCAATGGCGTCGTCCACGCCGCGAAACGCAGTATAGAGGTTGAGCACACTTCTGAGGTAATAATAGTAGTAGTCCTTCCATCCGCCATAGGGCTTTGCATCCCCGACCAGCAGGCCGCACTGCGCGCGCAGCGGCGCGACCAAGCGCTCCGGCTTCAGCGACAGCAGCCACTTTGCATTTTTGCGCATTTTCTGGTCGACATAGGAGCCTTCCAGCGGGTGCACGGCGCCGACAGGCGCCATGCGCACGCAGAGACGTGCGTCGTCCATGGTCACATTTCCTCCATAATTTTCATGATAAAGACGAGCCCCGCAGCGGCGAAGCTCGTCAAATCCAATTATCCTTTGATGCCCGAGATCGCGATGCCGCCGATGATGTGCTTCTGGCCGAGCAGGAATACGATCACGCACGGCAGTACGGCGATGGCCGACGCCGCCATAATGAGGTTCCACCTCGAGGAGTACGATCCCTGCAGCGATTGCAGGCTGAGCGAAACGGTATATTTGGACTCGCTGTTGATGTACAGCAGCTGTCCCAGGAAGTCATTCCACGTGTCTCTGAAGCAGAGAATTCCCGCAACGATGATCGACGATTTCGCCAGCGGCATGATGATGTTGAAGAAAATCCTGATCTTGCCAGCGCCGTCGATCGTCGCCGCCTCGTCCAATTCGTGCGGAATGCCCTTCATGAACTGGCGGATCAGGAAAATTCGGTAGGCGCCGCCGCCGAGGAATGCCTGCAAGATCAGCGGCCAATAGGTATCGATGCCGCCAACCTTGCTCCAGCCGACGTACACGGGAATCATCGTCACCACATAGGGCAGCATCAGCGCGCTGATGACCAGCATGAACATCACGTCGCGGCCCTTCCAGTTCAGCCGCGCGAACGCATATCCCGCCATCGAGGCGGTCAGCGCCATGCCGACGACGTTCATGACGACGATAAACAGCGTGTTGATCAAATAGTCGAACATGTGGGTTTCTTCAACCGCTGCGACGAAATTGTCCATCGTAAACGGGTTGGGAATCCACTCCGTCGGCACCCGGTACATCTGCTTGATCTCCATGAACGAGCTGCGCACCATCCAGAGATACGGCAGAAACGCGATAAAGCAGACGACGAACAGAAACAGATAAATGAAGAACTTTGCGGCAAACCGCCGGACTCTCGTATCATGCATCGCGCTTCACCTCCCGCCGTCCGAATAGTAGACCCACTTCTTCTGACTCTTGAACAGAATCAGCGTCAGGATCATAATCACCACAAACAGCAGCCACGCCATGGCGCAGGCATAGCCCATGTCCGCGTTCTGGAACGCTTCCCGGTAAACCTGCAAGACGTAGAACAGCGAGGCGTTGCTCGGGCCGCCCTCCGTCATGATGTAGCCCTGCGTAAAGATCTGAAGAGAATTGATGACCGCAAGCACGGCATTGAAGAACAGCGTCGGCGTGACCATCGGAATCGTCACATAAATCAGCTTGTGGAAGGAGTTGCCTCCATCGATCTCCAACGCCTCATAATAGACCTTCGGAATCGACATGATGCC
>DVJL01000050.1 GCA_018716805.1 Candidatus Faecivicinus avistercoris
CTCGGAGAGGACAATCAAATCGGCATTGATATTTGGCACAAAAAATATCAGCACGAAAACGAAACCTTTGATGAATGGCTGGATCGAGTGAGCGGCGGCGATTTGGAGCTTCGACAACTCATTGTTGAAAAGAAACTTCTGCTTGGCGGAAGGAGCCTTGCCAATCGCGGCATTGACAACGGCGCAAGTTATTTTAACTGCTATTCTCATGGATATGTTGAGGACGATTATCGCGATATCATGCAGACAGCGATGGACATTGGGCTGACCTTCAAAGCACAGGGCGGACAAGGGCTGTCACTGACAAAAATCCGTCCCAAGGGTACGCCGGTCGGCACACAATATACATCAGATGGCATCGTGCCTTTCATGAAGATTTTTAACGAGGTCACTGCGGGTACAAGTCAGGGCGGATCGCGCAAGGGTGCACTGCTCATGTCAATTGATGCGCGGCACAAAGAGGCAATGGACTTCATTCACATCAAATCAAAGGACGGGATAATTGAAAAAGCGAACCTTTCGTTGGAGATTGACGATGAATTCATGGAAGCAGTTGAGAAGTATTACAAAACCGGTGAAATCGTAGTGCTTCATGAGAAGCGCAATTACAGTGGGCACGAGGTCGAGTACGATGTAACACCCATTGAGGTTTTTAAGGCGATGGTCAAAAACTGCTATGACTGGGCAGAGCCGGGCGTGATCTTTACGAATCGTTTCAGGAATTACAATCTCATGGAGTTTGTGGATAACTATCAGATTGAAACCTGCAATCCTTGCGGCGAGCAACCTCTGATCAAGAACGGGGCCTGTTGCCTCGCATCGATCAATCTTTCTGAATTCGTAATAGACCCATATATGGGAATACGAGGAGGATGCCATTTCAATCCACACTTCCCTCGCGGGGAGCGACTATCATATTGCCAGCGCTTGAGGCAACGGCGCAATTTCAACCCATGTTCCCCCTTGCGGGGAGCGACATCTGTTCCAGCCCCACCGCCGTCGCCGTATGGCGATTTCAATCCACGCTCCCTTGCGGGGAGCGATCAGCTTGCTCGAGTTCCAAAGGACTTTGCGAAGTTTTCAGTCCGTGCTTTCCCTCGCGGGAGGACAGCGGGCAGGCCGGGACTGTTCCTCCCTGCGAGGGGCTGGGCTGATTTACGCCTGCGCGGACGGCGGGTTCGCGGGCGCAGCCGGTTTTGCGGGCGCCTTGGGCGCGGTCAGATTGCTGACGAGCTCCTGAAGGTCGATGCCGGTCGATTCGCGCACGCCTTCCATGATCTGGCTGGCGCTGTTCATGACGTCGCGCACCACGCGGGTGGCGTTGCCGTCGCCGTACATGACGATCTTGTCCGTCTGGGAAAGCGGCGTAGCGGCGTTCTTGACGATCTCCGGCAGCGCCTGCAGGTACATCTCGATGACGGACGCTTCGCCCATGCGCTTCTGCGCTTCGGCCTTCTTTTCGATGGCCTCGGCCTCGGCCAGGCCCTTGGCGCGGATGCCCTCGGCTTCCTGCTCCATCGCGAAGCGGACGGCTTCCGCCTCGGCCTTGCGGGCTTCGGCCTGTTGGATCGCCTCGTACTTTTCCGCCTCGGCTTCGCGCTGGCGGCGGATCAGGTCGGCCTCGGCCTCCTTTTCAGCCTTGTACTTCATCGCGTCGGCCTGCTTGCGGACGTCGGCGTCGAGCTTGCGCTCCGTCAGCGCGATTTCACGCTCGGCCAGCTCGGCTTCCTTTTCCTTGCGGGCGATGTCGGCGTTGACGCGCGCGACCTCGATGGTGCGGCGCTGGTTCTCCTGCTGGATGGAATAGGCGGCGTCGGCCTCGGCGCGCTTGGTGTCGGCCTTGATCTTCATCTCGCCCTGCTGGACGGCCAGCTCCATGTCCTGCTCGGCGATCTTCATCTGGGATTCGACCTTGATGGCATTCGCCTCCTGCTCCGCCTGCGCGGTGGCGATGGCGATGTCGCGCTGGGCGTTCGCCTTGGCGATCTGGGCGTTTTTGCGGATCTGCTCGACGTTGTCGATGCCCATGTTTTCGATGGTGCCCGCGTTGTCCTTGAAGTTCTGGATGTTGAAGTTGACGACCTCGATGCCCAGCTTGCGCATGTCGGGTACGACGTTTTCAGTGATCTTCTTGGCGACGCCCTGGCGGTCCTGAACCATTTCCTTCAGGCCGACCGAGCCGACGATTTCGCGCATGTTGCCCTCGAGCACCTGCGTGACCATGGCGATGAGCTGCTGCTGCTTCATCCCCAGCAGCGATTCGGCCGCGCGCTTGAGCAGCTCCGGATCGGACGAGACCTTGATGTTCGCCACGCCGTCCACGAGCACGTTGATGAACTCGTTTGTCGGCACGGCCTCGCTGGTCTTGACGTCGACCTGCATGACGTTCAGCGACAGCTTGTCCACGCGCTCCAGAAACGGTATGCGCCAGCCCGCGCGGCCGATCAGGATGCGTCGGCGGCCGGGGCCGGAGATGATGTAGGCCGTGTCCGGCGGCGCCTTCAGGTATCCCAGCGCCAGCAGCAGTATGACGACGAGGGCGGCGATGCCCAGTCCGATGATGAGCGGCATATTCATGTTTTTTCCCCCTTTTGTATTTTCCGAGCTCTCGGTAAAGACAGTATAACATATCCGCCCGCACGCTTCAATGCCGGAGCGCCGAAAGATACAATTTTCCGCCTGAAAACCGCGGTTTCGCGATTGAAAGCTTTGCAGAAAGCCGGTATAATAGGAAAAGAATTGTGCCGACAGGAGGTTTTCCCCGATGACCAATCCCGAACTGCTTCAGAAGTTCTTCGATGCCGAGAATGCGCGCGACTGGATCGCGTTTCGCGGCTATCTGCACCCGCAGGTGATGTGGTTTCTGCACACGGAGATGACCCACATGCCCGTCGCCGGGCGCGAGGAATACATGGATCGCATCCTCTCCGGCTACCGCACGTCCGACGCGACGTTCACCTGCGAGCGCATGGAGGTCAGCGCCAGCGGCAACCGCATCGTCGCCTTCCTGCGCAACAGCGCCGGCGGCCGCTCCGTCGACATCTTCGACTTCGAGGACGGCCTGATCCGGTGGGAATACGAGTATTTGCTGGACTGAGATGTGGACGGGGGAGCAAGCTCCCCCACCAGTTTCCGCTGAAATCCTTCGGATTTCCGGGCGCGGAAACTGCAAGGAAGCGATTTTTGCTCTGGGAAATGGGATTTCCCGGCGCAAAAATCAGCTGCGACTCCGCCGCGCGAGGCGATTTTGCCGATTTTCCAAATCGTCAAAATCGGTCGGCCTTGACCGACTTGAAAACCCTATGGGTTTTCAACCTTCTCGCCGGAGTCGATTTTTATGCGAGAGGGCTGCGGCCCTCTCGCGCTCTCCCGGGGCTTTGGGGTGCGCATCGCTTGTCTTTTCGCGCTCACTCGGGGGGCTGGGTTGCGCTTCGCTAGCCCTCTCGCGCACACCCGGGGCTGGGTCGCGCTTTGCTTGCCCTCTTGATTGTCTCGTTTCGCCCTATCTTTCTGGTTTTTCGGGGTTCTGGGGGCGGTTTTGCGCGGCGAAGCGGGCATTTCTGTTATTATTTGATGAAATTGGATCTTTTCACATGACAAACGCATCCAAATGGATATAATAGTATTGACAATTCCGAATCTTTCGGTCGGAATTGTGGGAGGCTGAGCGGATGCAGAATCACGACCGGAGGAGCGCCGCGATCTACGGGCTGCTGGCGGCCGCGTGGGTCGGCGTGCTCTTTTTCTTCTCGGGGCAGTCGGGCGAGGCGTCCGGCGCGCTGAGCGGCAGGCTGACGGAGATTCTGTTCGGATGGCTGATCGACCGGGGCGTGAGCGCCGGGCGGCTCGAATTCCTGCTGCGCAAGGCGGCGCACATGGGCATCTTCGCCGTGGAGGGCTTTCTGCTTGCGATGGCGCTGGGGTCTGCGCTTCGCAAAAGCCGGGCGGCGCTGTGGTCGCTGCCCATCTGCGCCGCGCTGGCCGTGGCCAACGAGCTGCACCAGCGCCTGCCCGGCGGGCGCACCAGCTCTGCGGCCGACGTGCTGATCGACAGCTTCGGCGCGCTGATCGGCGTGCTGCTCGCGGCGGTGCTTCTGCATGCGCTCAGCTCCAGAGCTTCCCGAAAGGGCAAAAACGACGATACGACAGGTGATGCGATATGACAAAGGTCAACATTATTTCCGGCTTCCTCGGCGCGGGCAAGACGACGCTGATCAAGAAGCTGCTGGGCGGCGCGTTTGAGGGCGAAAAGGTCGTCCTGCTGGAGAACGAATACGGCGAGGTCGGCATCGACGGTGGCTTCATGAAGGACTCGGGCATTCAGGTGACGGAGCTGAATTCCGGCTGCATCTGCTGTACGCTGGTGGGCGATTTCTCCAAGGCGCTCGGCGAGCTGATCGAAACCTACCATCCCGACCGCATTCTCATCGAGCCGTCCGGCGTGGGCAAGCTGTCCGACATCCGCGGCGTCGTCGACGACGAATCGCACAGGCTCGCCCTCGAGCTGGCCGGCTGCGCGACCGTGGCGGACGTGTCGAAGTGCCGCGTGTACCTGCACAACTTCGGCGAGTTCTTTACCGATCAGATCAAGAGCGCCGAGACGATCGTGCTCAGCCGCACGCAGACTGCGTCGCAGGACCGCATCGACAAGGCCGTCGCGCTGCTGCGCGAGCAGAATCCCCGCGCACGCATCGTCACCACGCCGTGGGACGAGCTGGACGCGAAGAAGATGCTCGAGACGATCGAGCACCCCGACTTCCTGCTGACGGTGGACGAGCTGTTCGCCGGCGAGGAAGCACACGGCCATCATCACCACGATCACGACGATGAAGAGCACGGGCACGGCTGCTGCCACCACGATCACGAGGACGGAGAGCACGGGCACGGCTGCTGCCATCATGACCACGACCACGAGGACGGGGAGCATGAGCACGGCTGCTGTCATCATGACCACGACCACGAGGGCGAAGAGCACGAGCACGGCTGCTGCCACCACGGCCACGAGGACGGGGAGCACGGGCACGGCTGCTGCCACCACGACCACGAGGACGGGGAGCACGGGCACGGCTGCTGCCACCACGATCACGAGGGCGGGGAGCATGAGCACGGCCACGGCTGCTGCGGCCATCACCACCACCATCACGGCCACGACGCCGACGAGGTGTTTGAGAACATCGGCGTCGAGACGCCGAAGAAGTTCGAGGAGGCCGACGTCCGCGCGGCGCTCGAGGTGCTGGACGACGAGGCGCGCTTCGGCTCGATCCTGCGCGCAAAGGGCATCGTGCCGCTGAAGGACGGCAAGTGGCTGCACTTCGACTATGTGCCCGGCGAGGCCGACCTGCGCTACGGCCCGGCGGACTACACCGGCCGTCTGTGCGTGATCGGCGTGAAGATCAACGAACCGGCGCTGAAGGCGCTCTTCGGCGTCTGATTCCGCCAAAATTTTGAGGATGCCGCCGCCGCGCGGCATCCTTTATCCAAAGGAGCAATGGAGATATGGGCGTACCGGTTTACATCATTACGGGATTCCTCGACAGCGGCAAGACGAAGTTCGTCTCCGAGATGCTCGCCGACGAGGGCTTCTCCGAGGGCGAGCGCACGCTGCTGCTCTGCTGCGAGGAGGGCGAGGAGGAATACGATCCCGAGCTGCTCAAAAAATCGAACACGGTGCTCGTCAATTTGGACGAGCCGGACGACATGGCGCGCTTCGTCGCGCTGGACAAGGAGTACCGCCCCGAGCGCATCCTGATCGAATACAACAGCACGTGGCTTCTGGAGACGCTGTACGACGCGAAGAAGCCCGAGGACTGGGATCTGGCGCAGATCATCGCCCTGGTGGATGCGAACACGTTTGAGCTGTACCTGAAGAACATGCGCAACTTCATGTCCGACGGGCTGCGGGAGGCCGATCTGATCATCTTCAACCGCTGCACGCCCGAGACGACGAAGAGCCCCTACCGCCGCACCGTGCTCGCCATGAACAACACCGCGCGCATCTTCTTTGAAAACACCGACGGCAGCATGGACGACGGCGTCAGCGACGAGGATCTGCCCTACGACGTCTCCGCCCCGATCATCGAGATCGAGGACACGCAGTTCGGCACGTTCTATCTCGACGCGCTCGAGCACGCCGACCGCTACGACGGCAAGACCATTCACGTCAAGGGGCGCGCGTTCCGGATGCGCAATATGCCGAAGAAGTGCTTCGTGTTCGGCCGCCACGCCATGACCTGCTGCGTCGACGACATCGGCGGCATCGGCTATCTGTGCAAGGTGGACGGCGAGCTGCCCAAGGAGAACGCGTGGATCATGCTCACCGCGAAGGTCGAGGCCGGCTTCAGCCCGCTGCACAACCGCGACGGCATTATACTGATCGCCCGCGAGATCGCGCCGGCCAAGCCGCCGAAGGAAGAGCTGGTCTTCTTCAACTGAGATCCAACCGAACCGAAGGGCCGCCGTCAGGGGCGGACTTTCGCAAATTGAGAAGGGAGAGAACGGCCGTGAAGTTGCTGAACACGCCGGTTCGCGTCGGCGGCATCGAGCTGAAGAACCGCATCGTCATGCCGCCGATGGCCACCGAAAAGAGCGAGGGCGGCGGGGTTTCCGAGGCCCTCTGCCGCTACTACGATGAAAAGACCTGCGACGGCGCCATCGGCCTCGTCATCACCGAGCACTGCTTTGTCCGCCCGGACGGCAAGGCCAGCCCGCGCCAGCTCTCCATCGCGTCGGACGCCGACGTCGGGGGCCTTTCGCGGCTCGCCGCCGCGATCCACGCCAACGGCGCGAAGGCGTTCGCCCAGATCAGCCACGCCGGGGCTGCGGCGAAGGCGGAGGTCACCGGCTGTCCACCCATCGGCCCCAGCGCCGTGCCTTCGCCGAGAGCGCCCGGCTCCACGCCGCGCGAGATGGACGTAGCCGAAATCCGCGAAATCGTCTCAGCCTTTGCGCAGGCCGCCGCGCGGGCGAAGCGGGCGGGCTTCGACGGCGTGGAGATCCACTCCGCCCACGGCTACCTGCTCGACCAGTTTTACTCCCCGCTGACCAACCATCGCGGCGACGAGTATGGCGGCTCGCTGGAGAACCGCCTGCGCATCCACCGCGAGGTTCTCGCCGCCGTGCGCGAAGCGGTCGGCGCGGACTTCCCCGTCGCCCTGCGGCTGGGCGCGTGCGACTACATGGACGGCGGCGCCACCGCGGAGGACGGTGCCCGCGCGGCGGTATTGTTGGAGCGCGCCGGGCTTGATCTGCTGGACGTCTCCGGCGGATTCTGCGGCTACGTCAACCCCAACTGCCGCGAGCAGGGCTATTTCCGCGAGCTGACCGAGGCGATGAAGCGCGAGGTCTCCCTACCGGTCGTGCTGACCGGCGGCATCGTGGATCCCGCGGCCGCGGAGCGCCTGCTCGAAGAGGGCGCGGCGGATCTGATCGGCGTCGGGCGCGCGATCCTGAAGGACAGCCATTGGGCGAAGCGCGCCATCGAGGCGCAGGCGTAAGGCTCGCAGAAAATTACAAAAATATGAAAATTTTGAAGAATTGATATTGTAATTTGACCGGATATGTGGTAGAATAGAAACAAATCCAGTGGAGGTGAGTTCGGTGAAGCGCAAGTGGATTTGCATGGCGCTGTGCGTGGTGCTGACGCTGACGTTGCTCGGCAGCGCGACGGGCGCTTCCGCGGCGAGCGGGATCATCACGATGTTCAAGACGACGGTGGCCGACGGGCGCCTGCGCGAGGGACCGTCCTCCGATTACAATGTCGTCCGGACGCTCCGGCAGGGCGAAAAAGTGTTCTATTCGGGCACGACTTCGGCGTCGTTTGCGCTGGTGCGGACGACGAGCGGCGAGATGGGCTACATCTACACCGGCTTTCTGACGCCCTACGGCAACGTGCGGGCCGACCAGCTGTACAGTGCCAATGGTTCGGTCACGGTCTACCGCTCGCCGAGCACGTCGGCTTCGCGCACGGGCACGCTGTCGGGCGGCGAGGCGGTGCTGGTGTTCGCGGTGTCCGGAAACTGGGCGTTTGTCAAGACCTTCAGCGGCGTGACCGGCTTCGCCAGCCTGAGCGGGCTGACTTCGGTGACGTGACGAGGGCGTGCAAACCGCCAGAGCGCAGGGAAGTCCTGCAAGCGCCATCCGATAAGGGAAACAAAAATTGCCTCTGATGAATCCATCAGGGCAATTTTTGCGTTTTGGCGCATGGGGGCGGCGGTGCTTTTGTGAAATTCTTCCTTTGACCGTGCTTTTGTGAAATTCTTCCTTTGACCGTATCCCTAAAAAGATGATATAATTTTTATGCAACGCGTGGCTTTCATGGGCGTAAATCCAGTGGCAGCCGCGCGCTTTTTATTTTGAGGAGGAATGCTTTATGAAGCGAATTCAGGCGGCGTGCATCTGTCAGACACTGTCCTTCCGGCCCAAGGATCCGATGGATCCCAAGGCTGCGCTGCGCCTTTCAGAGGCCGAGGTCGCGAGCTACAAGGATCAGCTGGAGAAGCGGCACACGCGCTACAAGGTCGTTGAAGAAGCGCCGCAGCCGGACGGCTCGATTCTGGTGAAGATTCTCAAGCAGTACAATTCCGCGCCCGTGGGCGACTATCTGAACTGAAGCGCGGCTTGCGGGAAGAAGGCTGAACCGAATGGAAAGCAAATCGAACGCCTATATGGAAACCGAGCCGATTGGCCGGTTGATGCGCCGCTATGCAGTGCCCTGCATCATCTCGCTGTTGGTGGCGGCGCTTTACAACATCGTCGATCAGATCTTCATCGCCAACGCCAGCGATCTGGGCCCCTATGGCAATGCCGCGAACACGGTGGTCTTTCCGCTGACGGTCGTCGCGCTCGCCGTCGCCGTGCTGATCGGCGACGGGTGCTGCGCGTTTGTCAGCATCTGCATGGGCGCGAACGACGCCGACCGCGCGCACCGCGGCATCGGCAATGCGGTCGTGCTGTGCGTCGCCGCGAGCGCCGTGCTCACGGCGGTCTATCTGATCTTCATGGATCCGCTGCTGACGATGTTCGGCGGCCGCGTCAACGAGGAGACGTTCCGCCTTTCAAGGGAATACTTCTTTTACATCGCGCTCGGCATCCCGTTTTACATGTTCGGCCAGGCGGTCAATCCGATCATTCGCTCGGACGGCAGCCCGAAGTTCGCCATGGCCGCGACGGTCGCCGGCGCGGTTGCGAACACGATCCTCGATCCGCTGTTCATCTTTGGCTTCCACTGGGGCATGATGGGCGCCGCCGTTGCGACGGTGATCGGCTAGGTGCTGACCGCCGCGCTCTCCATCGGGTATCTTTGCCGGATGAAGTCGGTGCGGCTTCGCCGCGAGAGCTTTTCGCTGCGCGGAGAGCTGATCGCGAAGTTTTTTCCGCTGGGGCTGTGCAGCCTGCTTTCGCAGATCTCGCTGGTGTTCGCCATGGCGGCGATCAACAACATGACGCGCGAATACGGCGCGCTGGACGAGATCTTCTCGCAGCCGCAGTATGCGCAGATCCCGATGGCCGTGGTCGGCATCGTGATGAAGTTCTTTCAGATTGTGATCTCCATCGCCATCGGGCTGGCGGCGGGCTGCATCCCCATCGTCGGCTACAATGTCGGCGCAAAGCGCTGGGACCGCGCGCGCAAGCTCCTCTGGCGGCGGCTGGCGGTCGAGGCCGCCGTCGGCATCGTCGCGACGCTGATCGCGGAGCTGCTGCCGCGCCCGCTGATCGTGCTGTTCGGCGCGGCAAACGAGAGCGTCTACTACACCGATTTCGCGATCCGCGCGTTCCGCATTTACCTCTGTACGGCCGCGCTCGCGTGCATGAACAAGGGCGCGTTCATCTTCCTGCAATCGCTGGGCAAGGCGTTTTCGTCGACGATGCTGTCGATGGTGCGCGAAATTGTGTTTGGCGTGGGCTTCGCGCTGCTGCTGCCGAGGTTCTTCGGGCTGGACGGCGTGCTCTACTCGATGCCGGCCTCGGACGTGCTCGCCTTCGTGCTCTCGGCCTTCGTCGTGTTCGGCGTTGACCGCGCGCTGCGCGAAAACCGGGCGGCGTGAACCGCTCAGCCCTGCGCGGGTTCGCTGTCGGGGATGAAGCCCTCGAAGATCGGCATTTCGCCGCGCCCGGCGCACTTGCGGTAGGTCTCCTCGTCGCGCACGGTCCACGCCGCCAGCGGCGCGTGGAATAGCTTTCGCTGCACGCGCGGCACGGCGTAGCGGCTGGCGGAGACGTCGTAGGCGATGAAGTCCGGCCGGGCGAGGAAGTTCAGCGTCAGCTTCGACAGCACGAACGCGCCGACGCGCCCCGCGTGCACGGCCAGGTACAGCGGTGCCGCGCCAACCAGCTGCCCCCGGACGATGTCCGGGGCGTTCTTTTTCAGCCAGCGCAGCATCAGCGGATTGAACGATTCGACGAGATACGCGCCCCGGTATCCGCGCAGCAGCGCCGTCGCCGTCTCACAGAGGCGGCGGTTGCGGCGGCCGTTTTTCAGCTCCACCAGCAGCGGCACCCGGCCGTTCACGCGCGCGAGCACCTCGTCAAACGCGGGAATCCGCCCGCTTTGGCCGATTTTGAGCGATTGCAGCTCCGCCCAGTCCACCTGATCGACGCGGCGCGGATCACCCGCCAGGCGCATGAGCGTCTCGTCGTGAAACACGACGGCCTTTCCGTCGCGCGAGAGCTGCACGTCCAGCTCGATGCCGACGCCCGCTTCGCACGCGCGCTCGAACGCCTCCATCGTGTTCTCCTCCACGCCGCCGCCGTGCAGCCCGCGGTGGGCGAAGGGCGTGCCCCGCCAGTCCTCCGCGCGGCGGGAGCGCGACGGCGCGATCATGAACAGCGCCAATCCGGCCAGCGATGCGGCGGCCGGCGCAAGCATCCAGATTCTCAGCAAAAAAATAACCTCCCATTGAGCCGGCTCGCGCGGCGCGGATTCGCCGGCTTTTGTCCTCTATCATAGCGCATATCGCGCGAAAAGTAAATTCAAATCCCCGTTAAGGACGTCCCGTCCGTGGGATTGAACCGCACCTTCAGGACGATCATAGCATTCCCAATTCAAGTTTTTTTCAACGGATGGCGGCCATTTTTGAGAAATCGCGGCGAGGATTCGCTCCGGCGCTCGGACACGAGCACATGATAGCCGTCCACCTCGAAGTCGCGCACGCCGCCGAACACGGCGCGCATCTTGTTTCGATACCACGTTCCGCGCTTGACGACCACGGCCATCCTTCCGCCCAGCTTGAGCCGGTTGAACCCCTTTTCGATGAACCGCTTCGCGACGGCGAAGTCGCTCTGGTACGGCGGGTTGACGAGGATCAGGTCGAAGCCGGCCGCATCGACCGCGTCAAAGCCGTCGCCGCAGGCGATGTGCACGCCGGGCACGCCGTTGCGCGCCGCGTTTCGCCGCGCGGCCTCGGCGGCCGCGGGATCGGCGTCCGACATCCACACGTTTTCCGCGCCGCAGCGCCGCGCGGCCGCGATGCCGACCACGCCATATCCGCAGCCGAGATCCATCACGCGCATCCCCGGCTCGGGCGGCGCGACGGAGAGCATCGCCAGCGTGCCGCGGTCGATGTGCCGCGGCGAAAACAGCCCGTCGTGCGCCTCCAGCTCCAGCGCCGTACCGAGCACCTCTGTCCGAATCAGGCGTTGTTCCATCGCGCTTCCTCCTCTTGCGGGATGCGGCCGGCCCGGCGCCGGCCATCCTACTCCATTTTAATTATAGCACACGCGCCCCGCCGCATCAATCCCCGCGCGAAATTGGCGGTGCCTGAGCGGAGAAGCGCGGCGCGGAGGAGCTTCAAGGGAAGGGGATTTCCGCGAGAAATTGCGTTTGTTCGCCGCCTCAGGCTTCGTGCGGAGCCGCGCTGCCCCTGCAAGCGGGCGCGGAAGGTCTTGGATGAACGAAATCCCCGCGCAGGGCGCGAAAAATGGAATTTCCTGCGCGGAATTGGAAAGAATGGAATGGGGAAGGGCTGCGGTTCCCTCCGGCGCGCTGAACGGATTGCCGGTTCGGCGGCCGCGGGACTTCGCATTGGGAAAGGAGGCGGTCGCGGTGGCCGTTTCGCTGACGGCGGCGCTGGTGGCCCTGTTTTACCTGGGAGCGGTGCCGGTGCGGCTGGCCGTCTGCCTGCGCGTGGACGAGGGAAGGGTGCATTTCGGCGTAGGCGCGGCCGCGTTTGAGGCGCGCTTTGCGCGCAGAGCCGCCCAGATGCGCCGCGACGGCGCGCGGAAGATGCCGCCCATCCTGCGCAGGCTCCAGCCGGTCGCCGCGGTTCGCGCCGGGCTGCGCGCCGCGTCGTTTATAATTCGCCGGATCCGGCTGGACGGATTCGTCGCCGAAGGCGTGTTCGGCTCGTCGGACGCGGCGCTGACGGCGCTCGTCTGCGGCGGCGCGATGGCGCTGGACCGGTCGCTGGGCGCGGCGGTGCGCGGCGTCCGGCTGTGCATTCAACCGGATTTTTCCAGCAGGCGGCTCCACGGCGAGCTGACGTGCATGATCTCCGCGCGCGCCGGGCACATTATGGCTGCCGCGCTGTTGGGCGCATGGGACTATGCGACAGGGAGGTTTTCGCAATGGACAGACACCCCATTGAAAGCATCATGAGCACTACGATGGAGAACATCCGGGACATGATCGACGTCAACACCATCATCGGCGATGCGATTTCCACATCCGACGGGAGCACGGTCATCCCGATTTCGCGCGTGAGCTTTGGCTTCGTGGCCGGCGGCGGCGAATACGCCGTTCGCGGCGGCAATCATGCCGATTCGGAGCTGCCGTTCGCGGGCGGCACGGGCGCGGGCGTGACCGTTCAGCCGCTGGGCTTTCTGGTCACCAACGCGGATCAGGTCCGCCTGCTGCCCGCGCAGCCCTACGCGCCGATCGACCGCGTGATCGAGCTGATGCCGCAGGCGCTGTGCGAAATCAAGAACGCGCTGTGCAGCTGCATGACCAAAAAGGCGCCGGAGCCGCCCGCCGCGCCACAGCCCGCGCCGGCGCAGCCGTGACGGACGGTTTTCGGGGATTCATCGGGGGGAACAGAACCAAGACAGCGGCGGACGCTCGTGTCCGCCGCTGTTTGAATGCGGTGAATGTCACGCATCTTCCTCCAGATCGGCAACGGCTACCAATCCCGCGTTGCGGGAGTCGGCGACCATCAGGTGGGAGAGGGTACCGGCTTGGGTGAAGTTGTACCACTTTTCCCCGTAGCGGACGCACTGCATGAACTGGTAGTATTCCTCGCCGCCGAGGGTCACCAGCGCGGCCACGTCTGCAATCTCGTCGCAGCCGTAGGCGCTGCGCTGCTTTTCAATGATTTGCTGTACGGCTTCCGATGCGTACCGCTCGCTGAGTTCCGTCGGATCGGCGAAGCTCGTCAGTTCCAGTCCCTGAAGCATGGCGTCGATGTCCGAATCGGCCATCGCGGCGAGGAAGTCGTCAATGCCGTCCTCGTCCTCAAACTGCACGATCATATCGTTGTAGGAATCGCTGTACGCCTCCGGCCATGAAAGCGTCAACATCTGCAGGTACAGATCGTCCACCAGCTCGGCGCAGCGCACCGCCGTGGCGATCTGGCGCTGGTATTCGCCGCCGAGCGGCAGCGGCAGGACGTCCCGAGGGACAAACGCCCGCATGCGTTCGAGGGACGCCGCCGTATCCACATTCTGTATATACGTCTCGATGGCGAACGTGGAGAGCATCCCCGAGAGGTCGCCCGCTTTCATCGCCTCCAGATAGGCGGTCACCGCATCTTCGGGGCTTGCGAAGCCGCTGCCCTCCATGCGGCCGTCGGACGAAGGATCCTTCGAGGGCGCGTCCTTCGCTTCGACGGCGGCCGCGTTGACCAGCAGGTGCAGGTTTTCATTTCCTAACGCCGGAAGCGACGCGAACAAGAGTGCCAACAGGCAGACGAGCAGTTTTTTCAAGGGAATCTCCTCCTATCTATGGCTCCATTATAGCAGGCGTGGAGCAAAAAAGCAAAGGGGAATGCCCCGCCGGGACGGCGCACGTCTCTTCCTTCGGGATGCGCGGGGGCTTCTTGCGCAATTGGCAGCGAAGTGGTATAATGGAGTCGGGTCTATGGCCGGGCTCTTTGCGGCCGTCTCGCGCGTGTGCGCTTGCCGCGGCGCGCAAAGCCCCGTTCGTCGACCGCTCCGCCTGTAAGGAGGGATTTATTTGCAAGTTCTGCTCGTCATCCTCTCCGCCGTGATCGGCTATCTTTTTGGCACCATTCCCGTCGGCGCGTGCATCGCGCGGCTCTACGGCAACCTGGACATC
>DVJL01000051.1 GCA_018716805.1 Candidatus Faecivicinus avistercoris
AGGTGCCGCGCCTCAAATTTTCAATTTGAGCCGTGGCAGTTTCGCCCAAAGGCGAAACCGCAGAATCCTGCGGATTCTGCGCCTCCTACCACCCCCTCCACAATTTGCTTGAGTTTTCCGTTGGAAAACTCCGGCCGCAAATTGTGCAAGGAAGAGATTTTTCTTCCGGGAAATGGGATTTCCCTTCAGAAAAATATCGCAAATCCGCCGCACAGGTCGCCGGATTTGATTTTACGGGCTGTCCTGCGCGCCCTTTTTTGATAAGCGAATCGGGAACGGGCAGCCGCTCCCGATTTTGCTTTGCCCGGATCATTTTTGGCAGAATCGTGGAAATTTCTCGGCGGCGGCATTTTCCCCGCCGCGGACAGAAGGAAAAACGCCGGCGAAGGCGAATTCTGTTAGCGGGAAACTGTCGCGCGATTTTGTCGAACCCGTCAATCAACCTCCCCGCGCGGGAGGAAAACGAAACGAAAGGAAGATTTGCATGATCCCGCATTATGACATCTCTCAGATTCGCATTGGCACCTGCCTGCCCGGTCAGGTTGCGGAGCAGTGGGGGCCGCACATGGCCGATCTCGGATTCGAGACGCTGTCGGTCAACTTCCACATGGAGTACTATGGCGTGAACATCGAGGAGCAGGGCCCGCGCATGAAGGCCATGGCCGAGGAGAAGGGCGTCGAGATCACGACGCTGGGCTACTACTGCAACGCCATCCAGTACGAGGAGCACCAGCACAACCTCGAGCGCGCGATCGACGCCGCCCATCTCTACGGCGCGAAGGTCGTCTCGACGTTCGCGGGCGCCTATGAGGGCCGCCCGGTGGACGAGTCGTTCAAGAAGTTCGGAGAAGTGTTCCGCGAGCTGGCCAAGCGCGCCGAGGACCGCGGCGTCAGGCTGGCAATCGAGAACTGCCCGATGGAGGGCACCTGGCAGCGGCCGACCTGCAACATCGGCTTCAACCCGCGCGCGTGGGAGGTCATGTTCAACGAAGTGCCCAGCGACGCGCTCGGCCTCGAGTGGGAGCCGGCGCACCAGCTCATCCAGCTGATCGACCCCATCGCGCAGCTGCGCAAGTGGGTCAAGAAGGTCTACCACGTCCACGGCAAGGACGCCACCGTCGACCGCCGCATGGTCGAGGACTACGGCGTGCTGTGCGATACCGACTGGTATGCCCCTGAGCGCACGCCCGGATTCGGCGACAGCGACTGGCGCGACATCATCTACATCCTGCACACCGGCGGTTACACCGGCGACATCTGCGTCGAAGGCTATCACGACCCGATCTACAAGAAGGACTGGGAGATGACCGCGCAGAAGCACGCGCTGAACTACCTGAAGTGGTGCCGCGGCGGCGACTTTATCCCGAACCCCTGGGAGAACTGACGAGCTTCGGCGCGCCGGGCTTCGGCGCGCCGCCCAAATGGAGGAAGAAAATGAAGTACATGCATTCCGAATGGAAGGGACGCCTGAACCACTGGCTTGAAACGCTGAAGCAGGATTTCTACCTGCCGCTGGGCGAGATCCCCGTGGAGGGCTTCCTGACGATGGAGCACCTCACGCCTGAGGAGGCCGCCAAGGACCCGTTCGAGCCGATGGGCGCGGGCGAGGAGTGGGGCCACATCTACGAATACTGCTGGATGCACGCGAAGGTCACGCTGCCGCCCGAGGCCGAGGGCAAGCGGATCGTGATGAACCTGCTCACCGGCGGCGAGACGACCGTATTTGTCGATGGCAAGGCGTTCGGCACCTACCGCGCCGACTGGGTCGACGTGCCGCATCACTTCCTCGTGGACAACTGCCTGACGCCGTGCGGCGAGGCGGGCCGCACCTACGACCTGCTGCTCGAGGCCTATGCCGGCCACTTCTATCCGCAGAGCCCGCTCGGCGGATGCGCGACCGGCCCGGTGCTGCCGGGATCGTATCAGGACCCGAAGGTGGACGGCCGCCGCGCGAAGCTCGGCGAGATCACCTACGGCGTCTGGAACGAGGACGCCTATCAGCTGTACATGGACGTCGAGACGCTCCGGCTGCTCGGCGACCAGCTCGATCCGGAGAGCCTGCGCGCGGACAAGGTCGCCAAGGCGCTGGAGCAGTTCACGCTCGAGGCCGACTTTGAACAGCCGCTGGACAAGCGCATCGAGAGCTATCGCGCCGCGCGCGAGGCGATCAAGCCCGCGCTCGAGGCGGTGAACGGATCGACCGCGCCGGTGTTCTACGCCATCGGCAACGCCCATCTCGACCTCGCGTGGCTCTGGCCGATGCACGAGACGCACCGCAAGACCGCGCGCACGTTCGCCGCGCAGCTGCGCATGATCGAGGAATACCCGGAGTACAAGTTCCTGCAGAGCCAGCCGGCGAGCTATGTGATGTGCCGCGAGCACTATCCGGAGCTGTACGCGCGCGTCAAGGAGGCGGTCAAGGGCGGCCAGTGGATCGTCGAGGGCGCGATGTGGGTCGAGCCGGACACGAACATGACCAGCGGCGAATCGCTCGCCCGCCAGCTCGTGCACGGCAAGCGCTTCTTCAAGGACGAGTTCGGCGTGGACAGCGTCGTGCTCTGGCTGCCGGACACGTTCGGCTATTCCGCCGCGCTGCCGCAGCTGCTCAGGCAGAGCGGCGTCAAGTACCTCGTGACGCAGAAGATCTTCTGGTCGTACAACGAGGGCGACCAGTTCCCGTACCACTACTTCACCTGGCAGGGCGCGGACGGCTCGAAGATCGACACCTTCCTGCCCACCAGCTATACCTACCGCACCGACCCGAAGGAGATCTGCGAGACGTGGGGCAAGCGCGTGCAGAAGCGCGGGCTGGACGCCTTCCTGTTCCCGTTCGGCTATGGCGACGGCGGCGGCGGCCCGTGCCGCGACCACATCGAATACCTGATGCGCGAGAAGGATCTCGAGGGGATGCCGAAGGTGCGCATGGAGACGCCCACGAAGTTCTTCCAGAACATGGAGGTCGAGGGCGGCCCCGACCACACTTACGTCGGCGAGCTGTACTTCTCCGCGCACCGCGGCGTGTTCACGTCGCAGGCGGCGGTCAAGCGCGGCAACCGCAAGGGCGAGCTCGCGCTGCGCGAGGCGGAGATGTGGGGCACGATGGCCATGCTCGGCGGCGCGGAATACCCGCTCGAGAAGATGGACGCCGCGTGGAAGCTGCTGCTGCTGAATCAGTTCCACGACATCCTGCCCGGCTCCTGCATCGGCAAGGTCTATGAGCTGACCCACGCCGACCACGCGCGGATCCTGGCCGAGGCCGGCGAGGTTCGCGATGCGGCGCTGAAGGCGCTGACCGCCGGCGATGGCGCGACGGTGTTCAATTCGCTGTCGTTCGCGCGCACCGGTCTGGTCGTGCTGCCGGAGGCGTTCGCCGAGGGCGCGGTCACGCTCGACGGCGAGGAAGTGCCCACCCAGAAGACCGATGCGGGCGTGCTTGCGATGGTCACCGTCCCGGCGTGCGGCGCGGTGTCGCTCAAGCCGGCGGTCGTCTCCGCAATGCCCGACAAGGCGTCCGCGCAGGTGGACGGCGAGAACGTCGTGATCGAGAACACCGTGGTCCGCGCCGTGATCAACGCGCGCGGCGAGGTCGTGTCCTTTGTGGACAGGGAGACCGGCCGCGAGTTTGCCGACGGCGCGATGAACCGCCTGCTGATGTACAAGGATGTGCCGCGCCTGTTCGATGCGTGGGACATCGATTCCAACTACATCCTCCAGCCGGTGGCGATCGACGAGCCGGTGACCGTGACCATCGCCGAGGCGAAGGGCCTGCGCGCCGTCGTGCACGTCGAGCGCAAGCTGCTCAACTCGACGTTTGCACAGGACATCGTGCTCGAGGCCGGCAGCCGCCGGATCGACTTCGTCACGCGCGTCGACTGGCACGAGTTGCACCGCCTGCTGAAGGTCACCTTCCCGGTCGCCGTGCAGGCCACCGAGGCGATCAACGAGATCCAGTTCGGCTACATGACCCGCCCGACGCACCGCTCGCGCCTGTACGACAGTGACCGCTTCGAGGTCTGCAACCAGCGCTACAGCGCGCTGTGCGACGCCAGCCATGGCGCGGCTGTGCTTAACGACTGCAAGTACGGCATCAGCTTAAACGGCAACGAGATGCAGCTGACGCTGCTGCGCGCCGCCGCGACGCCCGAGATGCGCGCCGACAACGGCGAGCACGAGTTCACCTATGCGTTCACCGCGTGGGAGGGCAGCTTCCTCGACAGCCCCGTTGTGGAGGAGGCCTACGACCTCAACGTGCCGATGCAGGTCGCCGCGGGCGCCTGCCAGCCGTTCAGCGCCTTCGCCGTCGATCATCCGAACGTGTTCATCGACACGGTCAAGCCCGCCGAGGACGGCTCGGGCGACGTCATCCTTCGCATGTACGAGGCCAAGAAGGCCGACACGACCTGTGCGCTGAGCGTCAACGTCCCCGCCGGAAAGGTCTGGGCCTGCGACCTGCTCGAGAACAAGCTCGAGGAGCTGCCGGTCGAGGAAGGCTGCGTCAAGCTGCACTTCCACACCTTTGAGGTGAAGACGCTGCGCATTGAGTGCTAAAGCGATGTGGACGGGGAGTAAACTCCCCCGCCGGGTGCCGCGGCTCAAATTTTTAATTTGAGCCGCGGCAGTTTCGCCCAAGGGCGAAACCGCAGAATCCTGTGGATTCTGCGCCTTCTGGCACCCCTCTACAGTTTCCGCTGAAATCCTACGGATTTCCGGGCGCGGGGATGTGTATTTTCTCAAACCTGCTGTGCCGCAATGGGTTTGAGGTTTAACAGCCACAATCGTGCACCACTTTTACACCATTTGCGTAAGGAGTTCTGATACAGCATAAACGTCAAAAAACATCGTCATGCCTGTACTAAGTTTTGCCGGCATGATGTCGTAAGGGCGTATTCCCGGAAAAGGAATACGCCCTAGAGCCTGTTTTAAAACCCAGGACTTGTGTACAAACCGCCGATGTAGTAAACTAGGTTGCGTCTACACGAGGCAAGTGATATAATGGCACTATCACAGTAAAGAGGGTGTCATCATGGAGAAAACACAGCATCGGCATGATATCAGCGACAAAGCGTGGGCGATTTTAGAGCCAATGCTGCCGGGACAGCGAGGGCAATGGGGCGGCATCGCGGAGGACAACCGCAGATTTATCAACGGAGTGTTCTGGATTCTTCGCACCGGAGCGCCATGGCGTGATCTGCCGCCAGACTACGGAAAATGGGGATCCGTTCATCAGCGGTTTCGCCGATGGCGGGATAAAGGCATATGGGAGAAAATTCTCGAAGCATTGATAGACGATCCGGATTATGAATGGCTTATGATCGATGCGAGTCATTGCAAGGTTCATCCTCACGCCGCCGGAGCAAAGGGCGGCAATCAGGATATGAGCCGTACAAAAGGGGGCTCAACACCAAGATTCACCTTGCCGTGGATTCGTCTGGTATGCCGGTCAGAGCGATTATCACAGAAGGCACCCGAGCTGATTGCAAGGAGGCTATACACCTTATCGAGGGAATAGACGCCCAAAATCTTCTGGCAGATCGTGGCTATGACACATCGGAAATCGTTGCTTTCGCGCTTTCGGCCGGAATAAACGTTGTCATTCCGCCCAAGAAGAATCGAAAAGTACAGCGCGAATACGACCGCTATCTCTACAAAATCAGGCATCTTGTAGAGAACGCCTTTCTGTGGTTAAAACGCTGGAGAGGCATCGCTACGCGCTATGCGAAAAACACGTCATCGTTCCTTTCTGCTGTTCATATCAGGTGTATCGCTATTTGGCTGGCTGTTTTGGCTTAATCTCATGTAGACACTATCTAGGCTCTGGCGCCGGCCGCCGTCCTTGATGCAGAAATCAGCCCGCTGACCGATCGGTCAGCGGGCTGAAACTGTCAAAAGCCATAAAAGAGCGCGAGAGAGCCGAAGCCCTTTCGCGCGAAAACCGTTTCCATGCAGCTTGCGGCAGGGGGATTGCCCCATCTACCCACCTCATCTGCGGAACAGCCGTCCATTGGCGCGGAGGCGGTCATTCGCCTTCGTACAGCTGGACTTGGAAGTCGTGGTCGGCGACGCCGGTTTCCTCCATGCCAAAGTCCGCCTGAGCGGCGCGCACA
>DVJL01000052.1 GCA_018716805.1 Candidatus Faecivicinus avistercoris
CCCAGATCGCGCGCGGCGCGGCGGGCCGAGCCCTCTTCCAACGGGCACATGCCGCCCTTTCCCGGCGCGCCGGTGGGGTTCTCCGGGCTGATGGAACGCGTCTTTGCGTTCCCGATGCGGTACAGTGCGGATAGATCGAGCATTGCTGTTTCCTCCCTTTCGTTTTCTACTGTAGGCGAATTCGCTTCACTGGCATTATATTAAGTCTTTGCGCGGCTGTCAATATCGCGGCGGCACTTGAGCACGATTTTATAAAGCGCAAACAGATGCGGCAATTTGCGACAAATCGCCGGGAATCCTTTGCGAGTACGGGCTGATTGTTTTTCAATTATATGGTTCACAAACGGAGAAGGCGAGCAAGATTTGCAAAATGTGAGGACAACTTTTGCGATTGCCTGAATCGTTAATGAGCGCTTATAATAACAAAGAAAGCACAATATTTATGAAGAAACGTCCAGATTTTCGGCATATTTAGCGGCAGAAATGCCGTTAAAGAAAATATAGGAGGGAGCAGAAAATGAAGAAGATCCTGTCACTCGCCATCATTGCAATGATGCTGATGGCCATGGCAAGCCCGTTTGCGCTTGCCGAGGAAACAACGGTTGCCGGCACGCCGAGAAGCCAGACGCTGGTTGTAGAGGGTCTGGATGGCGTCATCAGCAATCCGGGACAGTCGAACGCCTACATGACGGGGACGAACTTCAGCCGCGGACTGCATCAGCTGGTCTATTCAAACCTGTGGGAGATGGACACGATCAAGGGCGAACAGATCCCCGACCTGGCCGCCGAAATGCCGATCCCGCTCAACGATGATTACACCAGCTTCAGCATAAAGCTGACCGAGGGCATCAAGTGGAGCGATGGCGAGGACTTCGACGCGGAAGACGTCGTGTTCACGTTCAACGAGCTGCTGCGCCTGCAGGATTCGCTGCCGAGCGGCGCGTCGCTGGCGCAGATTGTCGAATCGGTGGAGTACGTCGACAAGTACGAGCTGATCATCAATACGGTCGACAGCCGTCCCCGCCTGTCCGAGGATCTGGGCGTGACCGTGTGGGGCAATGGCTACCGCATCATTCCCGAGCACTATTGGAAGGACCACGATTTGACCACGGACATGCACGAGTTCCCGATTGGAACGGGCCCCTATACGCTGACCGATTACGATGCCAACGGCTACTGGTTCCTGTATACGCTGCGCGAGGACGCTGAGTTCTCCGATATCGGCGTGTTGACCGGAAAGGTTCCGAAGCCCCAGTATGTGCTCTTTACGGCCTACGGCACTGAGGAGCGCAAGACCATGGCGATGCTCAACAACGAAGTTGACATCCTCTGCGACATCTCTCCGGAGGCGTGGGAAGTGCTCATGGCGGGCAACCCGAACGTTGCCTGCTGGCTGCCTGAATACCCCTACGGCTGCTTTGACGATCCGTGCGAGCGCGGCATGATGATCAACTGCGATGTCGAGCCGTTCAATCAGATCGGCGTCCGCTGGGCAATGGCGCTTTCGCTGGACATTGTGCAGGTGTCGATGGATACCTTCAGCGGCCAGATGCGCGTCTCTCCGCTGTGCATGCCGCCGACGACGTTTATGAACGAGGCGTTCCATCAGGAAATGCGCCAGCAGCTGATCGACTATACCTGGGAGGATGGCTACCAGCCGTTCGACAAGGACTATGCGCTGAAGCTGCAGGAGACCCTGGTGTCCGAGGGCTATGACATTGTCGCCGATATGACCGAGGAAGAACTGGTCGACCTGTTCGGCATCGGCTGGTGGAAGTACGACACCGCCAAGGCGGAAGAGCTGATGATCGAAGCGGGCTGCGAGCGCGACGCGGAGGGATTCTGGTGCTATAATGGCGAGCGCATCTCGTTTGAGATCATCTGCCCGTCTGGCTTTGAGACTCAGTCGGAGCGCCTGTCGTACGCCTGCCAGTCCCAGTGGTATGAATTCGGCTTCGACGTGACCGTGCAGGCCAGCGAGGCGAGCTTCTACAACAGCGCGGACGATACGGGCGATTATACGGTCGGTTCCTATTGGCCGTCCTGCGGCGTGATGAAGGACCTGTATTCTCAGCTTCGCGGTTGGCATACCGACTACTACACGCCCTCCGGCACCGTCACCTCTGGCAGCCCCGCCCGTTTCCAGAGCGAGCGCCTGGATGCGATTCTCGACGAAATGGCGCCGCTGCCGAGCAGCGACGAGCGCACCTATGAGCTTTCCAAGGAAGCGCTGATGGTCATGGCGGATGAAGCGGCGTGGCTGCCGATGTTCGGCACCTCCAAGCTGGTTCCGACCAACTCGACTTACTGGACCAACTACCCGGATTCTGAAAATCCGTACAATGGTCCGTGGTGGTGGTGGAGCTGCTTCAAGTTCATCATGGTCGAATTTGAGCCGGCAGCTGTCTGATTTTCGCAGACAATTCCGAGGGGGGAGTGCCCCGGCACTTCCCCCTCGTCTGTATCAAAGGACCTGCCGATTGAGGAGGTATTGCCCGTGCGATTGGCGAAATTTGTCCTGTCTAGAATTCTCATTTGGTTTTTAACCATTCTTGTCGGAATCACCGTGGTGTTTTTTCTTCAACGGATGATGCCATCTGATCCCATTAACAATATGATCAGCAAGATGCTTGGAATGGGAACGACGATGACTCCGGAAGAAATCGAGGTTATGCGCGAGTCATTGGCCAAGCAGTATGGGCTTACGGGTTCGCTGTTTGAGCAGTATCTTGACATGCTCCGGCGCCTCGTGCACTTTGACTTCGGGCTTTCAATTGCAAACTATCCCACGCCCGTGGCTCAGATGATTGGCCAGGCTCTGCCCTATACGGTGTGCCTGCTGCTGACCACGACGGTCCTCTCCTGGATCATCGGCAACGCCATTGGCCTGCTGGCGGGGTTCAAAAAGGATAAATGGTATTCCAAGGCGCTCGAAACCGTCAGCATGTGCATTTATCCGACGCCGTATTTCATGGTCGCGCTGGTAATCATGATCCTGATGGCCTATGTCAAACAGTGGTTCCCATTGGTGCCGGCGTTCGATGAATTTACATTCACATGGGAGTGGTTCAGCGACGCGATCTATAATTCGTTTATGCCTGCGCTGTCGCTGATGCTGGTTGGAACGGGCTGGTGGATCATCAGCATGAAGGCGCTGTCCTCCAATGTCGCAGAGGAAGAATACGTCAACTATGGCAGAATGAAGGGACTCACGGAAGCGACGATCGGCTACCGCTATGTGTTCCGCAACTCAATTCTTTCGCAGGTTACGGCGCTGGCGCTGCACATTGGCGGCGCGTTTGGAGGCTCCCTGATGTGCGAAATCATCTTTGGCTATCCCGGCGTGGGCCAGATGGTCAACACAGCGATCAACAACTCGGATTACAATTTGCTCACTGGCGTGATCTTCATTTCCATTTTTGCTGTTGCTACGGCAACGCTGCTGATCGACCTGCTCTATCCGCTGATCGATCCGCGAATCCGCAACAGTTGAGCCGAAAGGAGTGTTTGCCGTGAATGAAGGATATAGGGCAAGTTTCAGCCAAATCTGGAAATCGATGGGCGCCCGGTTGAAGATCGGTTTGTGCATCATCGCGGTCTTTCTCATCGTCGGGTTCGTGGTCTACTGGTTCAGCCCCGGCGATGTCATGGCCCTGAGTACATACAAGCGCAACCAGCCGATCAGCTGGGAACATCCTTTGGGCACGAACCGTCAGGGGCAGGACATTTTTTGGCTGCTGGTGGAATCGATTCACAACTCGATGGTCGTCGGCGTGGTTGTTGCGGTTGCTGCAACCGTAATCGGCGTGCTGATCGGCCTGTTTTCGGGCTTTGTCGGCGGCGCCGTCGACCGGGTCATCATGTTCATCTGCGATTCGATAATCGTCATTCCCTCGCTGCCGATTCTGATTTTGATGGGTTCCATGCTGCGCGGACGCGCTTCGCTGATGATGATCGCGGGAATCCTGATCCTGTTTAACTGGCCGTGGCCCGCCCGCCAGGCGCGCTCCATGGCGCTGACGATTCGCGAACGCGAGTTTGTCAACACGGCTCGGTTTTCGGGCGAGGGGCTGTTCAAGATCGTGTGCGTGGAGATTGTACCGCACGTCCTGTCGTGGGCGATGGCCAATTTCGTCAACACCGTGCTCGTGGCCATAGGTTCGGAGGCGTCGCTGGCCGTGCTCGGCCTGTCCTCCACGACGACGCCGACCCTCGGCAATATGATCTACTGGGCCCGCCAGTATCAGGCGATCATGCTCAAACAGTGGGTCTGGATTGGCTCTCCGGTATTGGCGACCTCGATTATGTTTATCGGCCTGTTTTTGACCTATACCGGATACAACGAATACGTTGCCAAGAAGAGGGGGCGTTGAGCGATGATGCGAATCGAAAACGTAACCGCGCAGTACCAGACAATCACCGGCCCCGTCGTCTCCGTCAAGGACGTGGACTTTACGATCAGGGACGATGAGATCTTCGGCATTGCCGGCGAATCCGGCTGCGGAAAGAGCACGCTGCTCAAGGTGCTCTACGATGTCATCCAGTTTCCGCTTGAAATCGCCGGCGGCCGCGTGGTTCTGGACTATACCGACGCGACGGGCGCGCATCGCACGCTTCAGTCCGGAGAAATCAAAAACGTCTGGTGGGACGCGATTTCCTATATTCCGCAGGCAGCCATGAGCGTGCTGAACCCGGTTTACCGGATTGACGAGCAGTTCTTTGAGCTGTTTCGCCGGCATCGCAAGGGGAGCGGCGAAAAGGCCATGAAGGACCGCGTCGTCCAATATCTGAATGAACTGGACCTTCCGGTAGACATTCTGAAGTCCTATCCGCACCAGCTTTCCGGCGGCATGCGGCAGCGCGTGGTCATCGCAATGGCGACTTTCCTGCAGCCGAATATGATCTTTGCCGATGAACCGACCACGGCGCTGGACGTCGTCGTTCAGAAGAGCATTCTGATGATGCTCATGGAGCTTCAGAGCCGGATGCACAATACCCTCGTGATCGTCTCGCATGACATGGGAGTCCACTATCAGATTACCAAGCGGATGGGAATCATGTATTCCGGGAGCCTGATGGAGCTTGGAACGACGGATGAGATCTTCTCAAATCCCCTGCATCCTTACACGAAGATGCTGATTGGCGCCCTGCCGAAGGTCGGGGATAAATCGACGCGCGAGGGGATTCCGGGCGGACCGCCTTCGCTGCGCAATCCTCCGCCGGGCTGCCGGTTCGCGCCCCGGTGCAAGCAGGCGCGGCCGGAGTGCAGCCAGTCGGTGCCCAAATTCGTCGAGGTGGCGCCGGGCCGGTTCGCGGCCTGTCACTTGCTGGGAAAGTGAGGGGAGATTCAAAATGCCGAACAATCTGTTGGAAGTGAAGAATCTGACCAAGGAATTCAGGATCGGCGGAATGCTGTCCCGAAAGAAAATGCGCGCGGTGGACGGCGTGTCGTTTTCGCTGCCGGCGGACAAACCGGTGATCCTTTCGGTCGTCGGCGAATCGGGCTGCGGAAAGACCACGCTGACCAAGATGATCCTGCGCCTGCTTACGCCCACTTCGGGATCGATTTCGATCAACGGCCAGGATTGCCTGAAGCGGAGCGAAATTCCGAATTCCAAATTCCGGACGATGGTGCAGCCGATTTTTCAGAACCCGTTCGACGCCTTTTCATCCAGACGCCAGGTCATTCGCTACCTGATGGACACGGCGGCGAGCTACGGCGGCGCGAAGAACAGGGAAGCGGCCGTCGAGGCCGTCAGCAAGGCGCTCAAGTCGGTCGGCATGAGCTACGAGGTTGTCGCGGGGAAATATGCCACGCAGTTTTCCGGCGGAGAGCTGCAGCGGATTTCGATTGCGCGGGCGCTGATTACCTCGCCCAGGATCATCATTGCCGACGAGCCGGTTGCCATGATCGATGCGTCGCTGAAGATCAACATCGTCAACCTGTTCAAACAGCTCAAGGATGAGTTTGGAATCAGCTTTATCTACATTACCCATGATCTGTCCACGGCCTACTATGTCTCGGATTACATTGCGACGCTCTATCGCGGCAATCTGATCGAATACGGCCCGTCCAAGGAGATCATGGAGAAGCCAGCCCATCCCTATACGGAGCTTTTGATGAACTCGGTGCCGCGCGTCGGCGACCGCTGGACGAAAGGCGTGCGCGTCACCGAGGCGGAGACCCGCGAATACACGATGGCCTGCTGCCGGTTCAGCAATCGCTGTCCCTATGCCACGGACGAGTGCCGCCGGGAAAGGCCGGCGATGCTCGCGCTGGGCGGGGGACGCAGCGTGCTCTGCTACCATCCCCGGATAGAAGGCGATTTCTTTGCGGCGGGTGATCCGGCGCATTGACCGCGGATCTGGCCTGCATCCTGCAACAGTGCTGCGACAAAGGAGGGCGATTTTATGATGTTCGGAAACGCTTCGGCGCTGACTGCTTTTCCGGGCCGGGGACGGCGCTTCGTCAAGAGGAATGCGGCAAAGGCGCCGCTTGGACGCAGGGCCGCAAAGGGAATTGCGGCAATCCTGCTGGCGCTGTGCCTGCTTCTGCCCACGGCGGTGGCTGGGGAGACGGCGCAGGCCGTGGAGATGGAGATCTATCTGATCGATCCCTGCGGAGGCTGCACCGGCCGCGTCGGCGCCGGGTGCGGGAGCTGCACGATCATGGACGAAATTGCGGTCAGATACCGCGAGCTGTTCGGAGAAGACGGGCTTCAGATGCATTTCCACAATCTGCGCATGGACGTCGACGGCACCGATCAGGCGGCGCTTGACGCGCTCATGGCCGAGGCGGGCGTGGACCCCGACGATGTCCCGCTGCCGGTGGCGTTTGTCAACGGCAAGCTGTTCCTCGCCGACGGCAGCATGGACGACGCCATGGTTCAGTATCTCGCGGACGGAACCTATCCCGGGGTTGAGGCGGCGATCCGCGAAAAGGCCGAGTATGAAGAAAACCGCGCGCCCGGCCGCATCGTCTATCTGTACAGCCAGACCTGCGAGGCGTGCGACGAGATGAGCGAGTGGCTTCCCTACGGCATTCCGTCGGACTACGAAGTGGTCGCCTACGACATCTACACGCCCGAGGGCGAAGCGATGCTCGACTACTTTATGGAGACGCTCGAAATTCCCGAGGAAGATTATTGCGTGCCGTTGATTGTCTATGGCGACGAATGGTTTGCGGGCAGGAAGTCCATTTACCTCAGCCTCGCAAGCAGAATTCAGGAGGATCCCGACCGGCAAACGACAATTCTGGAAGAAATACAGGAGGATTGAGCGATGTTTAACGACTTTTCAATGAACGCGTCGGCACTGCCGCTGCTCTCCCATGCAAAATCCCGCTCCATCAGCGCGGAAAACTTTCAGGGAGAGCCGAACGCCGGCGGCAGGGCGACCGAAGGAACCGGGGCGCATTGCGCCCGCAAGCTGGGCTGCGGCTGGAAGATTTCCCCCTCTTATGTCATTCAGCCGGGCGAAGTGTTCCGAATGGTGGACATCGCCGGCAGCGGTGCGATTCAGAGCATGTGGATCACCGGGTATGTCGGCCGGGATCTGATCCTGCGCGCCTATTGGGACGACCAGGAGCAGCCCAGCATCGAAAGCCCGCTCAGCGACTTTTTCGCGGCCGGCTGGACGGAAAATGAAAAGGGCATCTTTGATCCGAACTTTGCCCAGCTGAATTCGGCGATGATTGCGGTCAATCCGAATCGCGGCATGAACTGCTTCTGGACGATGCCCTTCCGCAAGCACGCGGTTATGACGCTGGAGAATCGCTCCGAAGTCCCGCGCGTCGTCTACTATCAGGTCAACTATTCGCTGATGGACGTGCCCGAGAACGCCGCGTACTTTCACGCGCAGTTTCGCAGCGCGACGCCGCTGAAACAGGGCGAAGACTTCGTCATCCTTGACGGCGTGCGCGGGCAGGGCCACTATGTCGGCACGGCGATGCACGTGGGCCTCAACGGCACGGGCAGCTGGTGGGGCGAAGGAGAGGTCAAGTTCTACATGGATGGCGACGAATATCCGACCATCTGCGGCACGGGGACGGAGGACTACTTCCTTGGGGCGTACGATTGGGACGTCGGCGGAGAATACCGCACGTACAGCACGCTCTATGCGGGAATGTTCTATGTGCGCGCCCCGCATCACTATGACAACCAGATGCGCTTTTCGATGTACCGCTGGCATGTCCCGGATCCCATTCGCTTTGAGCATGACCTCCGCGTGACGATTCAGGATCTTGGGTGGTATAAGCCGGGCGATCTGTATAAGCCGCGCCGCGACGACATCTACACCGTCGCCTATTGGTATCAGACGCTGCCGACCGCGCCATTCCCCAAACTTCCGGACCCGCTCGAAATCGAGATCGGATAATTGGATTTCCCCGGAGGGATGCGAGCCCTCCGGGGAAAGTCTTTGCGCGCCGGGCGCTTCGAGAAAAGCGTCCCTCGGAGATGGCGGAGGCGATGGGGGTGCCGGCTATCTTCTGTAGACCGATGGCGATACGTTTTCGCGCTTCTTGAACGCGCGGCTGAACGAATAGATGCTCTGGAAGCCGACGGATTCGGCAATATCGCCGATTGAAGCGTCGGTCGTCACGAGCAGCAGCTTGGCGCGGTCGATTCGCGAATCGAGATGGTATTGAATGGGGGAAACGCCGAACGCCCGCTTGAATTGCCGGCAGAGATGGTATTTGCTGACATGGATGTTTTCGCCCAGCTCGTCGAGCGAGACGCTGCGGTCCATGTTCCGGTTCAGGTATTCGCGCACCTGCTGCGCAATGCTCTGGTTGGAGAAGTGGGGCGCGCCGCGCTCCTCTCCGAGGGAAACTTCGCGCAGTATTTCGCCCAGAAACTGCATGAACATTCCGTTTACGACGAGGTCGGAATAGACCATTCGGTTGTCCTTTTCGTGGATGATCGACATCAGCAGTCCCTCAATGGTCTTTACATTTTTGGGATGGATCACCGGCGGCAGCTGCGGACAGAGATCGTCGAGGATATCCTCTCGAAACAGCTTGTGCTCGTCGGGCGCAATGTCCGCGATGTCCGCGAACGAGATGTAGACAAAGGGGCTGTTTTCATCGGCGATCAGGTCGCAGTGGATGTGCGGCTGATGGATGGGCGCGCTCCCGATGACGTGCAGCGCGTGCCGCTGTCCGGGCCGGAAGATGATGACGTCGCCGGGAACGGCATGATGGTGTACGCCCTCCACGACGACGTCCAATTCGCCTCCCTGAAGGCAGATGAATTCATAGTCAAAGATCACGCGCGTGGGCAGATCCCAGCTGGCGTCCAGCCAGCTGTCCCACGCCAGGCGGATATAGGGACTCAGCGGCCGGTTCCCCTTTTCAAAATTGTTCGATTTTTGGCGGGGGAGGGGGGCAGCATTTTATTCATCACACTCGCGCTCCTTTCGCTTTCGTTCGCCGCTTTTCAATGCGCCTCAAACGCTTGGCTGCATGAATGTGTAAACCGGTGTCTGGCAAAAAACTGCCTGCTGGCTCAATTATAGCACGCACAGCGCCCGCATGCAACGAGTCCGGAGGTCGGGAAAGGCGTGGTGAAACGGAGAAGCGGGGTTGTCTTCAGTCCTCCTCTGCGACGGTTTCTCCGGCGTGCAGCTCCAGCCACCGGCTGGGCGACATGCCGAACTCGCGGGTGAACGACCGCGTCAGGTTCGCGGCGCTGTGATAGCTGAGCTTTTCCGCGATGTCGACGACCTTTTCCCCGGCGAGCAGCAGCCGGCAGACCTCGCGCATCCGCAGCGTGACCAGATACTTCGTAAACGTCACGCCCGCCTGTTCGCGGAAGATGCGGCTGAAGTAGGCGTAGCTCAGGTTCAGCCGGTTGGCCAGGGCGGTCATGTCGATGGGCTCGTAGAGGTGGTTTTGCACATAGCGCTTCGCATAGGCCACCGGATGCAGCCGGTTTGGGTTGGCCGACATCTCCTGTACGGCGCGGATCTCCGCGGCCGCGGCGCGAATGGCTGCCGAAAGCCCTTCGCCCGGGGGAAATGCGTGCGGCGCACCGGCCTCCATGCCCATCGACGCGCGCACCTCCGTCAGCTCCGAGAACACCGATTCGATCAGCGCCCGGGCAAACGCGCGCCGGCTCGCGTCGAGGTATTGCAGCGAATTGTCCAGAAGGACCCGAACGCCGTCGGCGTTCAGCGCGCGGACTTCCGCCAGCACCCGCGCCCGCAGGGCCGAAAGCCCCCTGAGGTCCTGGGGCGACCAGAACGAAGCGCCCGGTTCGGTCTGCAGCCATGTGAAGTTCAGCGCCTGCCCGGCCTGTTCGGTCAGCTGTTTCAGATTCCGCCCCGGAGCGGATACGCCGGCGTAGACGCCCGAGCGATGGATGGCCGAGGCGATTTTCTGCCGCGCGGCGTCGCCCTGCCCGCCCACGAGCAGGAACTTCCGCTTCTTGGGGCGCCACAGCCAGAGGCCGTCGAGCGCCGCGGCTGGCGCGGCGGAGTCCTCGTGCCAGACGACCATCGCCACGTCGCCCTCGGGCGGCGCAAAGCCATTGTGCTCGAAGCATTCCGTGACGCTGCGCTCCCCGCTGAGCATCTGCGCGCAGATCTCCAGCTCCAGCCGGGACGCCTTGTCCTGCATCCGGCTTGCGTGCTTGTCGATCACCGCGCGCACGTGGATCCGCATCGACTGCTCGCTCAGGGGCTTGACCAGAAAGTCCTCCACGCCCAGCCGCAGCGCCTGCTGGGCGTACTGGAACCGGTCAAACGCCGTGATGACGACGCAGATCATGTAGGGGTTCAATTCCCGCGCCTCGCGGATGAGCCGCAGGCCGTCGATCTCGGCCATGCGGATGTCGGTGAACATCGCGTCGAACGGCTGGCGGCGGATCATTTCGAGCGCCTCTTCGCCGGAATAGGCGGCCTCGACGGCCTCAATTTCCGGAAAGCGCATGTTTACGATGCGGCGGACCGTGCCCGCGCAAATCATCCGGTCGTCATCGACGATCAGGATCTTCATGGACGGCGCCTCCCCTCATGCAAATTGACAGCGGCAGCAGGATGCGCACGCAGGTGCCGTTTGGCCCGGATTCAAAGGAGATCTGCGCGGCGTCGCCATACGTCAGGTACAGCCGGCGGGCCAGATTGTTCAGCGCCGTGCCGTGGCCCGTGCGCCGGTCGGCCGTCGGGATGCCGTCCAGCGCGGCGGCGTCCAGCCGCTCCTGAAGCTCTGCAATCTGGTCCTGCGACATGGGCCGGCCGTCGTTGTGCACGGCGATTTCGAGCCGGTCGCCCGCGAAGCCGGCGTCGAACGCCACCCGGAGGTGCAGTGGCTCGCCGGGCACATAGCCGTGGCGGATGGCGTTTTCCAGAAGGGGCTGTAGCGTGAAGCGGAGGATGCGCGCGCTGCGGAGCGCTTCCGGCAGATCGACCGCGAGGCTGACCTGATGGTCCTTCGTCGCGCTGGCGAAGTCGACATACGCCCAGATCTGTTCCTCCTCTTCGGACAGCATCGCCTCGCGCGAACCGAGCACGTTGTAGTGCAGCACCCTGCCCAGCGATTCGATGGAGGCCGTCAGCGCCGGATCCACGCCCTGTTCCTCCATTTGCAGCTGCAGCCAGTACAGGGAATTGAAGAGGAAGTGCGGGTTGATCTGGTATTGCAGCGCCATGGCCTGCGCGGTGCGCTTGTCCTTTTCCTGATGCAGCAGCGCGCCGTAGTATTCCTTCACCCGCGCGATCAGGCTTCCAAACGCGCGGGCCAGCTGGCCGACCTCGTCCGGGCCGTCTTCCGGGAGGGAAACGCTGTAGTTGCCGTCGGGGATGGCGGTGACGGCATCGGTCAGCGCATGGAGCCTGCGCAGCACCGCCGTGACGACCCGCCGCGCGGCAAGCAGCAGCACGATGCCGGAAAGCGCGATCAGGCCGATGGAGAGCACGATGTCGCGCATGACCAGCGACTGAATGGCCGCGTAGGGCGCGCACATCACCAGGGTGGCGTCCAGTGCATCCAGGCCGACGGCGAAATAGATCTTTCCGTCTTCCTGCCAGCTCTCGCCGCGCACCTGTTCCGGGACGTCCGCAGCGTCGCCGTGCACGAACAGGGGCCTCGCCTCGGACAGCACCATCAGCGATTCGCTTCCCTCGTATTCCGACAGCGCGGCGAACAGCTTGCCGGCCTCCACCTGGCAGCGAACGACGCCCGCGCGCGCGTTCAGCCCGACCATGACCTTGTAGTAATAGGGGATGGCCTCCACGCTCTCGCTCAGTACGGCGCTGGAAAAGGGAAAGGTCTGCGCGGACAGCCCCCACGCCGCGATTTCCGGGGAATCGAGAAACGCCTGATAGAATGGATCCTCCGACAGCCGCGAGCCGTGCACGATGACGTTGTAGCTCTCTACGGCCGCGTCGTCCTCGCTCAGCAGCACGATGTCCAGCCCGAGGCCGGCGAGATAGGCCTCGGTGCGCTGGAACTTCTGATCCATTGTCGCGACGATCGACACGATCTGCTCCGGCAGCCGCTCCATTCGCAGCAGGCTGATGACGTCTTCGTCGTAGGCCGTTTCCTGCGCAATGATCTCGACCTGGGCCATCTGCGCGTTGATGCTCTGTGCCATTGTCCTGAGCAGCAGCACGCTCTGGGCGGTCTGCGAGGCGATGTGTGCCTGCATGTTCATCCGGTAGGAAAATACGCTCAGTATGACGCACGTCAGCAGGATCACCGCGCCGAATATCCGGTTGAGCTGCGCGGTCAGCGGTACATGTCGCCGAGTCATGCCATGACCTCCAATCTTCTTCAATATACCACGATGGACGGGCCGCGTCAATGCACTTTGGGCGCGCAATTCGCCCGGGCGGCGCGGCCGGTTCCGGGGGCGCGGCGTGTTAATTCTCCCGCCCGGCCTGTTCCCGCGCGGAAAAAGCTGTTATAATAATAGAGATATCACGCAAAAACAGGAGTGGAATGGAATATGGACTTCAAGCTCGCCATTGGGCAAAAAATCCTCGACGCGCTGAAGGCGACGCTCGGCGATCCCGGCATGACGGACGTTCAGATCGCATCCGCGCTGGAGGTTCCGCCGGACACCGCGATGGGCGACTTCGCCTTTCCCTGCTTCAAGCTCTCCAAGGCGCTGCGCAAGCCGCCGGCGATGATCTCGGACGCGCTGGCCGGCGCGATTCAGGCCGATTTCCTGAGCAAAGTGGATTCGGTCAAGGGCTACCTGAACTTCTTCATCGACCGCGCGACGTTTGCGGAGAAGATTCTGCGCGCGGCGGCTGAACAGGGCGAGCGGTATGGCAGCGACAACTCCGGCGCGGGCAAGACGGTCGTGCTCGACTATTCCTCGATCAACATTGCCAAGCGGTTCCACATCGGCCATTTGTCCACCACGGCGATCGGCAGCGCGCTGTACAAACTCTATAAATTCTTCGGCTGGAATGCGATTGGCGTCAACCATCTGGGCGACTGGGGCACGCAGTTCGGCAAGATGATCGCCGCCTACAAGCGGTGGGGCGATCACGACACGGTCGCGCGCGGCGGCGTGGACGAGATGGTCAAGCTCTACGTGCGCTTCAACGAGGAAGCGAAGGCCGATCCCGCGCTCAACGACGAGGGCCGCGCGTGGTTCAAGCGCATCGAGGACGGCGACCCGGAGGCGCTGGAGATCTTCAACTGGTTCAAGTCGGTCACGCTGAAGGACGCCGAGCGCGTGTACGACATGCTGGGCGTGACGTTCGATTCCTACGCTGGCGAGAGCTTCTACAACGACAAGATGCAGCCGGTCATCGACGAGCTGAAGGCGAAGGGGCTGCTCAAGGAGGATCAGGGCGCGCAGATCGTCGATCTGGAGCCGTATGGGATGCCGCCGGCGCTGATCCTGCGCTCGGACGGGGCGACGCTGTACATCACGCGCGACCTTGCCGCGGCGAAGTACCGGAAGGATACCTACAACTTCGACAAGTCGCTCTATGTGGTCGCGTATCAGCAGAACCTACACTTCAGGCAGCTGTTCAAGGTGCTGGAGCTGATGGGATACGACTGGGCGAAGGACTGCGAGCACGTGGCGTTCGGCATGGTGTCGTATGAAGGGCAGGCGCTGTCGACCCGCGAGGGTCATGTGATCTACTTGGACGACCTGCTCAACAATGCGATCCAGAAGGCGCGGTCGATCATCGACGAAAAGAGCCCCGACCTCGAGAACAAGGACGAGGTCGCCCGGCAGATCGGCGTCGGCGCGGTGGTGTTCTTCGCGCTGTACAACAACCGCATCAAGGACATCGACTTCTGGTGGGATCGCGCGCTGAATTTCGACGGCGAGACGGGGCCGTACGTGATGTACACGCACGCTCGGTGCTGCTCGGTGCTGGCGAAGGCGGGCGAGATGGACGCGGAGCCGGACTTCGCCGCGCTCTCGGACGCCGACGCGCAGGAGGTCGTGCGGCTGATCGGCCAGTTCCCCGAGACGGCCAAGTCGGCGCTCGAGCGCAACGAGCCGTCGCTCATCACGCGCTTTACGGTGGATCTGAGTCAGGCGTACAACAAGTTCTACTACGATCAGAAGATCATGGTGGACGACCTGCCCACGCGCGCCGCGCGCGTGCTGCTGACGAAGGTCACGCGCGACCTGCTCCGCACCGCCATGCATCTGATCGGCTTAAACCCGCCCGAGAGAATGTAAGGAGAACCGCGCGGCCGCCATGCAGCCGCCGGGTTTTTACCAAAGGAAGCGCGCTGCGCATGGGCGCCCGTCGTGCGCGAGAGAGGAGAGCCTATGGAAATCGGAATTTACGTCCTCTGCGGCGTGCTGATCGCCCTGATGGTCGTGCTGATCTGGCGGATGGCGGCCATCCAGCGCGAGCAGCAGCGCGCCCTCAAGCGCGCCCGCGAGACCGCCGAGCAACAGTCCCGCGAGATCCTGTCGCTCAACCAGGCTCTTTCGGAGACTACGCAGCGCCTCGGCGCGCAGTCCGGCGAGCTCTCCGAGCGGCAGGACCGCCTGCGCGACGCGCTCGACGCCCGGCTCGAGGCCATGCGCTCTTCCAGCGAACAGCAGCTGGGCGAGGTGCGCGCCATCGTCTCCGAAAAGCTGGAAAGCCGTCTCGACGCCATGCGCACCACGAGCGAGCGCCAGCTCAGCGAGATGCGCTCGACCGTGTCCGACACCCTCGAGTCCCGCCTCAACGCCCTGCGCGCGTCCAACGAAAGCCAGCTGGGCGAGGTGCGCGCCATCGTCACCGAGAAGCTCGACGCCCGCCTGAACGAATCCTTCAAGCTGGTCAACCGCCAGCTTGCCGATGTCCACGCCGGACTGGGCCAGATGCGCGAACTCGCCGGTGAATTCGCCGATCTGCGCAGGGTGCTGGGCGGCGTCAAGACCCGCGGCGTCTGGGGCGAGATGCAGCTGCGCTCGCTGCTCGAGGAGATCCTCGCGCCGGGGCAGTACATCGAAAACGCCGCCATTCCCGCCGGCTCGCAGACGCGCGTCGAGTTCGCCGTCCGGATGCCCGCGCTCGACGGCGAGGCGCTTCTGCCGATCGACTCCAAGTTTCCGCAGGAGGACTTCCTCCGCCTGACCGAAGCCTCCGCCGCCGGAGACCCCGCGCGGATCGAGGCCTGCGCCGCCAAGCTCGAGCGGTCGCTCGCCGATCAGGCGAAGATGATCTCGGAAAAGTACATCCGGCCGCCGCAGACCGGCGACTTCGCCGTGATGTTTTTGCCGGTGGAGAGCCTCTATGCCGAGGCCGTCCGCCGGCCGGGGCTGTGCGAGCGGCTGCAGAGCCAGTACCGCGTGCTGGTCGCGGGGCCGAACACGCTGGCCGCGCTGCTGACCAGTCTGCGCATGGGCTTCCGCTCCGTTACGCTCGAACAGCGAAGCGGCGAGGTGCTCAAGCTGCTCGCCGCCGTGCGCACCGAGTTTGCCAAATACGAGGAATCCGTTGCCAACGTCCGCAAGCGCCTGCAGCAGACCTCCGAGGCCATCGACGCCATGGACGTCCGCGCGCGCAAGCTCTCGCGCAGCCTGCGCGACATCTCCGAGGAGGCCGGCCCGCAGTGACGGGCCGCTTTCTCCGCCGCGATGCGTCGCGGCATTTTTTTGGTTAAAGCGCTCATAGTTTTCGACAAATTAAGAGTCCGTCGACAGAAACGACACAAAATTCGTGTATAGTATATTGTCGGCGCCGCGTGCGCTTTCAGATAGAGGAAACAAAGGCAATGGAGAGACGGGGATGAAATTGAGAAAAACGGTTTGCATGTTGATTGCGGCCGCGCTGCTGTTTGCGCTGGCCGGCCTGGGCGCATCCGCCGAGGACCTTTCCGAAGGCTCGCGCGGCGACGAAGTGGAGCAGGTGCAGGCGCGCCTGGTTGAGCTGGGCTACCTCGCCGGCGCGGCGGACGGCATCTTCGGCGCGCAGACGGCGGCGGCGGTCGAGCTGTTTCAGTACTTTCACGATCTCGGCGTCACCGGCGTGGTCAACGACGCCACCTATGAAAGGCTGTTCGACGCCGACGTGCGCGCGCTTCGCGCCCAGCTGTCCAGCGGCGACCGCGGCGACGAAGTGGTCGCGCTTCAGGAGAAGCTGATCCGGTATGGCTTTCTGCGCGACAATGCCGACGGCATCTATGGCGGCAACACGGCCGACGCGGTTCAGGCGTTTCAGGAGCACCTGATCGCGCAGGGCATCGACGAAAACGAGGTCTATGGCGTCAGCGCCACCGGCGTCGCCACGCCGCTGACGCAGGAATACCTGTTCAGCGAGACCTATTCGACCTATCTCGAGACGCTCGCGCCCGGCGCGTCCGGCGGCGAGGTGCGCCGCGTGGAGCGCAGGCTGTACGATCTGGGCTATCTCGACGCCGATCCCGATGACGAGTACGACAGCTACGCCGTCGAGTGCGTGACCGCGTTTCAGCAGGCCTCCGGCCTGACCGCGGACGGCACGGTGAACCGCGCGACGGTCGATGCGCTGTTCGCCTCGGATGCGGCGGTCGCCGGCCGGTTTGTGGCGCACGACATCGCGCTGGGCGACGACAACGGCGCAGTCCGAAGCGTGCAGCGGCTGCTCAACCAGTACGGCGTGCTGTCCGACGTCGAGGACGGCGAGTTCGGCTCGCTGGTCCAGGCCGGCATCGAGCGGATGTACGCCTACCTCTCCGAGCAGGGCAGCGAGTACGCCGCGCTGTTTGCCGATCCGACGCAGCTGTCCGCCGAGGCGCAGGATGTGCTGGCCGAGGAGGATCTGTTCTACTACGTCGAGGACGTCGAATCCGGCGCGTCCGAGGAAGTGGTCGAGCGCGTCCAGCGCCGGCTGCACACGCTGTACTACCTCTCGCGGTTTGAAATCGACGGCATCTACGGCGGCGATACCCGCGACGCCATCGAACAGTTCCAGCAAAACAACGGCCTCGAGGTGACCGGCGTGGCCGACGAGGAGACGCAGCGGCTGCTGTTCTCCGCCGATCCGGTGGGAGACTGGACGCAGTACAAGCTCGAAATCAGCCTGGACGACCAGTATGTCTACGTCTACGAGCTGAACGCGCAGGGCGAATACGAGCAGATCGACGCGTTCATCTGCTCGACCGGACTGGGCGACTCCACGCCGCGCGGGATCTTCACGCAGACGCAGCCGCTGGACCGCTGGCACTATTTCACGAAGTTTGAGTGCTGGGCGCAGTACGCCTACCAGATCGAGGGCGACATCCTGTTCCACTCCGTGCTCTACAGCCAGCGCGACACGAGCACGCTGCGCGTGAATTCCGTCTACGCGCTGGGCAGCAAGGCGTCGCACGGCTGCGTGCGGCTGCAGGTCGAGGACGCCCAGTGGATCTATGAAAACTGCGAATCCGGCACGGTCGTGGTCGTCTATTGACCGATTTTCCACAAAAAGGCAGGAAATCGCGCGCCGCGCGTCGAATCTGACCAAGGAAGACTACTTTCGTCGAGGAGGAAGATCATGAACCTTTGGCACGACATCCGGCCGGCGCGCATGCGCGTGGACGACTTCATGGCGGTCATCGAGATCGAAAAGGGCTCCAAGAACAAGTACGAGATGGACAAGGAGACCGGCGCGCTGCGGCTGGACCGGATCCTGTACACCTCCACGCACTATCCGGCCAACTACGGCTTCATTCCGCGCACCTACGCCGAGGACGACGACCCGCTCGACGTGCTCGTGCTGTGCAGCGAGACGATCCGCCCAATGAGCCTCGTGCGCGTGTACCCGATCGGCTATTTCGCGATGCGCGACGGAAACTCCATGGACGAGAAGATCCTCGCCGTGCCGTTTGGCGATCCGGTGTACAACAGCTATCACGACGTCAGCGACCTGCCCGCGCACATCGCGGAGGAGATCATGCACTTTTTCGACGTCTACAAGGGCCTCGAGGGCGACAAGGAGACCGAGATCGCCGGCGCTTATGGGCGCGAAGAGGCGCTGAAGATCATCCAGAAGTGCTACGACGCCTACATCGAAAAGTTCTGCCGCTGACGGCGCATCTGCCGTTCCCCTCGCCGCGGCCATTGGCCGCGGCGAAAAAATGTCCGGCGGGTGCCGGACATTCCACTCTCATGAAGGAGGTCTGCCCATGCCCGTCTGCATTCCCGACGCACTGCCCGCCGCGAAAGTCCTCGCCTCGGAGAACATCTTTGTGATGACGCGCCAGCGCTCGACGCATCAGGACATCCGCCCGCTGCACATTGCGGTGCTCAACCTGATGCCGACCAAGGAGGCGACCGAGACGCAGCTGCTTCGGCTGATCGGCAACACGCCGCTTCAGGTGCATGTGACGCTTCTGCGCACGGCGACCTACGAGTCGCAGCACACCGCGCACCGGCACCTTTCGACGTTCTACCGCACGTTTGAGGAAGTGCGCGGGGAGAAGTTCGACGCGCTCATCATCACTGGCGCGCCGGTCGAGCAGATGGAGTTTTCCGAGGTCGGCTACTGGCGCGAGCTGGAGCGCGTGATGGCGTGGGCGAAGGAGAACGTGTTCTCCACGCTGTTCATCTGCTGGGCCGCGCAGGCGGGGCTGAACTACTTCTACGGCATCCGCAAGCGCGTGCTGAAGGAGAAGATGTTCGGCGTGTTCCCGCACCGGGTGCTCGACCGGTCGTGCAAGCTGGTGCGCGGGTTTGACGACGAATTCTTCATCCCCGTCAGCCGCCACACCGCCGTCGACGAGGCGGCCGTCTACGCCAGCAACCGCCTTCGCGTGGTCGCGGCGTCGGAGGAATCGGGCATCGGCCTGATCGTCAGCGACGACGAGCGCTTTGTGTTCGCCACGGGCCACAGCGAGTACGACGCCGGCACGCTCGCCGCGGAGTACTTCCGCGACGTGAACCGGGGACTGCCCATCGCCGTGCCGCGCCACTACTTCCCGGACGACGATCCCGCCCGGCCGCCCGTCGTCCGCTGGCGAAGCCACGCAAATCTGCTGTTTCAGAACTGGCTCAACTACTACGTCTATCAGGAGACGCCGTATAATCAAATTGTGGCGGGGGAGTAAACTCCCTCGCCAGGTGCCGCGGCTCAAATTGAAAATTTGAGCCGCGGCAGTTTTGCCTTCCAGGCGAAACCGCAGAATCCTGCGGATTCTGCGCCTCCTGCCACCCCCACCAAATTTCGCTCGCGCCGCTTTGCAGCACAAGCGAAATTTGCAAGGAAGCGATTTTTGCGGCGGGAAATCCCATTTCCCAGAGCAAAAATCAGCACCCGTTCCCGACGTACACGCCGCCGGGAACGATTTATATGCGAGAGGGCTGCGGCCCTCTCGCTTTTTTAAGGGTTTTTCGCCCTTTTGCCCTTTCGCAAAAATTCATCCAGATTTGATAATTGCGGTATTCCGGCTTTACCGCGGTCGATTATTCTGGTATCATTACGAAAGGACGATTGTCGAATGAAAGAACACAGTCTTCGGCTCGGGCGGGCGAGGGAGAGGATCATGCACATCCTGTTTCTCGTGGCGGCCTGCGCGTCGGTCGCGGCGGTGGCGCTGATCTGCGCCTTCCTGTTTGCCAACAGCATTCCCGCGTTTGTCGAGATCGGCCCGCTGAACTTCTTGCTGGGCACCGTGTGGCGGCCCGGCAACGACCTCTACGGCATCTTTCCGATGATTATGGGCAGCCTGTACGTCACGGCGGGCGCGCTTTTGCTGGGCGTGCCCATCGCGCTGCTGACGGCGATCTTTCTGGCGCGGTTCTGCCCGCCCAGGATCTACCGCCTGCTCAAGCCCGCGGTCAACCTGCTGGCGGGCATCCCGTCGGTCGTGTACGGATTCTTCGGGCTGGTGGTGCTGGTGCCGTTCGTGCGCAACACGTTCGGCGGAAACGGCAACAGCATCCTGACGGCGTCGGTGCTGCTGGCGATGATGATCCTGCCGACGATCATCGGCGTGGCCGAGGCGGCGATCCGCGCAGTGCCGGAGAGTTACTACGAGGGCAGCCTCGCGCTGGGCGCCACGCACGAGCGCAGCGTGTTCTTCGCGGTGTTCCCGGCGGCAAAGTCGGGCGTCATGGCGGGCGTCATCTTAGGCGTCGGCCGCGCGGTGGGGGAGACGATGGCGGTCATCATGGTCGCCGGCAACCAGCCGCGCCTGCCCAGCTCGATTCTGGAGGGCGTGCGCACGCTGACGACCAACATCGTCATGGACATGAGCTACGCCATCGGCCTGCACCGCGAGGCGCTGATCGCCACGGGCACGGTGCTGTTCGTGTTCATTATGCTGATCAACGTGCTGTTTTCGCTGGCGAAGAGGAGGTCGGAGCGATGAGGCGGGCGAGGCGCCGCGACCCGCTGTCCGTCGCGCTGCGGGTGCTCGTCTGGGCGGCGGCGGCCGTGACGGCGGGCGTGCTGGTATTGCTGGTGGGCTACATCTTCATCATGGGCATTCCAAATCTGTCGCCGGAGCTGTTCGCGTGGGAGTACACGTCGGACAACTGCTCGATGATGCCGGCGCTGATGGGCACGCTGGCGATGACGGGACTTTCGCTGCTGATCGCCGCGCCGCTGGGCATCTTTTCGGCGATCTATCTGGTCGAGTACGCGCCGAAGTCGAGCCGGCTGGTGAAGGTCGTCCGGATGACCTCGGAGACGCTCTCGGGCATCCCGTCGATCGTCTACGGTCTGTTCGGCTACCTGTTCTTTCTGGTTCAGCTGCGCATGACGTACTCTCTGCTGGCGGGCGCGTGCACGCTGGCGATCATGATCCTGCCGCTGATCATGCGCACGACGGAGGAGGCGCTGCTGGCCGTCGATCCGATGTACCGCGAGGGCAGCTTCGGCCTGGGCGCGGGGCGGCTGAGGACGGTGTTTCGCATCGTGCTGCCGTCGGCAGTGCCGGGCATTCTGTCGGGCATCATACTGGCGACGGGCCGCATCGTCGGCGAGACGGCGGCGCTGATGTACACGGCGGGCACGGCGGCCAACCATCCGGAGACGCTGATGACGTCGGTGCGCACGCTGTCGGTGCACATGTATGTGCTCTCCGGCGAGGGCCTGCACATCGATCAGGCCTACGCGACGGCGGCGGTGCTGCTCGCGGTCGTCGCCGGCATCAACGCGCTGTCGTCCTTCATCGCAAAGCGTCTGAACAAAGGGGTAAGAGGATGAATAAGTTTGAAATCCGCAATCTGGATCTGTACTACGGCACGTTTCAGGCGCTCAAGGGCATCAACATGGACATCGCCGAGCACAAGATCACCGCGATGATCGGCCCGTCCGGCTGCGGCAAGAGCACGCTGCTCAAGTCCCTCAACCGGATGAACGACCTGGTCGAGGGCTGCCGGATCACCGGCAGCGTGACCCTCGACGGCGAGGACGTCTACGGCGGCATGGACGTAAACCTGCTGCGCAAGCGCGTGGGCATGGTGTTTCAGAAGCCGAACCCGTTTCCGATGTCGATCTACGACAACGTCGCCTACGGGCCGCGAACCCACGGCGTGCGCGGCCGCGCGAAGCTGGACGAGATCGTCGAGCGCTCGCTGCGCGACGCGGCGATCTGGGACGAGGTCAAGGATCGTTTGAAAAAGAGCGCGCTCGGCCTCTCTGGCGGCCAGCAGCAGCGGCTGTGCATCGCGCGGGCGCTGGCGGTCGAGCCGGAAGTGCTCTTGATGGACGAGCCGACCTCGGCGCTCGATCCGGTGTCGACATCGAAGGTCGAGGAGCTGGCGATGTCGCTGAAGCAGAACTACACCATCGCCATCGTCACCCACAACATGACGCAGGCGCTGCGCATCTCCGACTGCACGGGCTTTTTCCTGCTGGGCGACCTGATCGAGTTCGGCGAGACGGAGCAGATCTTCTCCAACCCCCGCGACAAGCGCACGGAGGATTACATCACAGGGAGGTTTGGCTGATATGAGGACCCGGTTTGACGAGCAGCTCTCGCAGCTCAACGCCGATCTGATCGACATGGGCACCATGATCGAGTACGCCATCGAATCCAGCGCGAACGCGCTGATTTCGCTCGATGGCGAGCTGGCGAGGAAGATCGTGGCGTTCGACCACGATGTGGACCGCAAGGAGCGCGACATCGAATCGCTGTGCCTGAAGCTGATTCTGCACCAGCAGCCGATCGCCCGCGACCTGAGGCTGATCTCGGCGGCGCTGAAGATGATCACGGACATGGAGCGCATCGGCGACCAGGCGGCCGACATTGCCGAGATCGTGACGATGATGGTGCGCGACAACCCGCCGCGCATTCCCGGCCACTTTCAGGACATGGCGCGCGCGACGACCGGCATGGTGCGCAGCGCGATCGACGCGTTCGTCACGCGCGATCTGGAGCTTGCGCGCAGGGTGATCGAGCAGGACGACATCGTCGATGGCCTGTTCAACGACGTGCGCGGCGACCTGATCGACCTGCTGGCGCGCAGCCCCGAGCGCGGCGGGCAGGCGCTGGATCTGCTGATGATCGCCAAGTACTTCGAGCGCATCGGCGACCATGCCACGAACATCGCCGAGTGGGTGGAATTCGCCATCACCGGCACGCACAACGAGGAGGGCGAAGCATGATCTACTATGTGGAAGACGACGAGAGCATCCGGGATTTGCTGCTGTATGCGCTCAGGCAGAGCGGCTTTGAGGCCGTGGGCTTTTCCGACGGCGCGGCGTTTTGCGAGGCCATCGACGCGGGACGGATGCCGGAATTGATCCTTTTGGACATCATGCTGCCCGGCGAGGACGGCATCTCGATCCTCCGGCGGCTCAAGCAGGACGGCCGCACGGCGAACATTCCCGTGATCATGCTCACGGCGAAGGGCTCGGAGTACGACAAGGTGCTCGGCCTCGACGTCGGCGCGGACGATTACGTCACCAAGCCGTTCGGCGTCATGGAGCTGATCGCGCGCATCAAGGCCACGCTGCGCCGGGCCGGAAAGCTCAGCAACCGGCGGCAGTTCAGCTACGGCGGCATCGTGCTCGACGACGAATCGCACACCGTCACCGCCAATGGGACGCCGGTCACGCTGACGTTCAAGGAGTACGAGCTGCTGCGCTACCTGCTCGAAAACGAGGGCATCGCGTTCGACCGCCCGCAGCTGCTCAACGGCGTCTGGGGCGTGGACTACTTCGGCGGCACGCGCACAGTGGACGTGCACATCCAGACGCTGCGCCAGAAGCTCGGCCCCTGTGGGGACTGCATTGAGACCATCCGCGGCTTTGGCTACCGGATCGGAGGGAAAGCCCGATGAAGGATCGGATCTACCGCGGCACGGTGCGCATCGTGCTGGCGTCGATTGCCATCTTCAGCCTGATCTTTGCGGTCGGGCTTTACTTCGTGTTCACCGGACACTTTCAGAACCAGCTCCGCACGGAGCTGGAGCTGCTGGCGGGCGCGATGAACGCCGCGGAGGATCCCGAGACGCTGTTTGCGCTGTGGAGCGGCGAGGGCGCCGGCACAAGGCTGACGCTCATCGCCCAAGACGGCACGGTGCTGGCCGACACGGAGGCGGAGGCCGGCGAGATGGAGAACTACGCCGGGCGGCCCGAGGTCGGGCAGGCGCTCGAAACGGGCTTCGGCTCGGCGCGCCGCCAGTCGCCGACCTTGGATGAGATGACCTACTACGTCGCCCAGCGGCTCGACGACGGAAACGTGCTTCGGCTGGCGGGCGACCTGCAGAGCGTCGTCAGCGTGCTGCTGGGCGCGTTTCTGTGCGTGTTCCTCGCCGCGCCGCTGACGCTGCTGGCCAGCTCGGTGATGGCCGAGCGGACGACGCGGGCAATCATCCGCCCCATCGACGCGCTGAACCTCGACAAGCCTTCGGAAAACGAGATCTACGACGAATTCGCGCCGCTGCTGGCGCGGCTGTCGGTGCAGAACCGCCGCATCGAGAGCCAGATGCGCGAGCTGTCCCGCCGGCAGACCGAGTTCGCCGCGATCACGGCCAGCATGTCCGAAGGGCTGGTCATCCTAAACGCCCGCGCCGAAGTGCTCTCGATGAACGACGCCGCGCGGCGGATCTTCCGCGTTGGCGACGCCGACTATACGGGCCGCTATGTGCTGGCGCTGCACCGCTGCCCGGAGCTGATGCGCGCCATCCGCGGCGCGCAGGCCGGCAAGCCGGTCACCGAGCAGATGCGCACGAACGGCCGCGTCTACCAGCTGATCGCCAGCCCTGTGCGCGAGGGCGACGGGACGGCCGGCATGCTCTTGCTGATCCCCGACGTGACCGAGCGCGTCGAGGCGGAGCGCAACCGCCGCGAGTTCTCCGCCAACGTCTCGCACGAATTAAAGACGCCGCTGACGTCGATCATGGGCTGTGCGGAGCTGTTGCGCAGCGGCATCGTCCGGGAGGAGGACGTGGCGAAGTTCTCCGGCCAGATCTACGATTCCGCCCAGCGGCTGCTCAGGCTCGTCGAGGACATCATCCACCTGTCCCGGCTGGACGAGGGCGCGCCGGTGGCGATGGCGGAGATGGATCTGGCCGAGGTTGCGAAGGAGGTCTGCGGGCGGCTGCAGTCCACCGCCGACGACGCCGGCATCCCGCTCCGGCAGCAGCTCAAGAGCGCGAAGATCGTCGCCGCGCGGCAGATGATGGACGAGCTGATTTCCAACCTCGTGGACAACGCGATCAAGTACAACCGCCCCGGCGGCGACGTGACCGTCGAGGTCGAGCCGCTCGGGGACGGCGCGCGGCTGACCGTCCGCGACACGGGCATCGGCATCGACTCCGAGCACCACGCGAAGATCTTCGAGCGGTTCTACCGCGTGGACAAGAGCCATTCGCGCGAAATCGGCGGCACCGGCCTCGGCCTTTCGATCGTCAAGCACATCGCGGCCCTGCATCAGGCGAGCATCGACATCGACAGCGAGCTCGGGCAGGGAACGCAGATCACCGTGATCTTTCCCGCGGAACCCGAGGCGTAGATGTGGACGGGGGAGCTTGCTCCCCCCGCCACGACCACCCCCTCTTCAGTTTCCGCTGAAATCCTACGGATTTCCGGGCGCGGAAACTGCAAGGAAGCGATTTTTGCTCTGGGAAATAGGATTTCCCGACGCAAAAATCAGCACCCGTTCCCGACGCGCAGGTCGCCGGGAACGATTTTACTGCGAGAGGGCCGAAGCCTTCTCGCGCTCTCCCGGGGGATTAAAAGGCGAAATCCCCGCGCGTCTGCGTGGGGATTCGGAGGTTGTGGGCGCTGCTTTTCTCGCCTTGGTGCGAAGCGGCGCTTCATTTGAATGCCTACTGAATGTCTACGAAGCGTCTGCGCGCTTCAGCTCCTGAATGAGTCCCTCCAGAAACTGCGCGGCGCCTGCGTCCGTCAGCACATGGTTGAGCCGCAGGTCGTCCATGAAGTAATCCCGGAAGGCCGCGATCAGCTGCGGGTGCTGGATGATGCTCGAGCAATAGCCTTTCTGAATGGTGGATTCCTTGACGGCGGGGAAGGCCGTGATGCCCAGCCCCTCCATGCAGTCGACTTCTATGATGGGCGCAGCGTCCGGGTTTTTCCAGAAGTAGAGCGTGAAATAGCCGTTGTGCCTGTGCTGGTCGAGGAGGTGCTCCAGTATGGCGATTCGCTCGCCGACGGAGAACGGCCGCATGAACTCGAAGTGCTCCGTCATCAGCCCGGTCCGGCAGAACCGGGCGAGCGCCGATTGCGACAGCAGCAGGTGCTTCGCGCGCCGGCTGGCGAACATGTTCTGAAAGCGCGCCTCCTGACATTGCAGAAAGACTTCCAGCAGATGGGCGATGTCGGATTCGGAGTATCCGGGGAACGCCGTCATCACGCCGCCGTCGAGCAGCGACGCGCGCATGTGCTCCGTGGGGATCAAATTGGCGCACAGGTCGGGCTTGATCGCATACAGGTTGCGGTTGAGCTCGCAGTCGTGCCAGTATTTGAACACATCGATGAACGTCGCCGGGCCGCTGTCGATGTGGCAGGAAGCGGTGATGGCGGCGCACCGCCCCTTTTCGGCGGCCAGTATCTCCATGAAAAAAGAAAACAGGCCGTCGGCGGACGGCGCCTTGAGGATGTGCGGGGTTCTGGCGTCGCTGAACTGGACGAGACAGTCGGATTCCGCGCCGTCCGGGCCGGTCACGCGCGCGCAGAGCAGGCTCGAGCCAAACGCCAGCCGGCGGCGGCAGCCCTGCTCCAGCGAGTAGGCGCGGTAGTTTGGCAGATAAGACATCTGCGATACGCAGTTCAGCGCCGCGGCCGCGGCCATCTCGCTGGAATCCAATAGGAAGAAGTGCTCAAACGTAAAGTTGCCGTGCGCGGCGAAGATGGCGCGAAGCCCCGAGAACAGCGACGGGAACGTACAGTTGATCGCGATCAGCCGCGCGCTGTCCGCCGCGTCCAGCTCGCTGAAGAACGCCTTGAGCGAATCCGGCGGCGCGGCCGGGCGCGCGTGCAGAAGGTCGCGGATGATCCGCCGCGCCGCCGTGGCCTCGACGCCCACGCGGCTGACCTCCAGCGATTCCGCCAGCAGGGCGGCGTCCTCGGCGGAGAGCATCCCCGAGCGCTGGAGTTTTTTGAAAAACGTGTGCTGGTGGCCGTAGCTGCTCTCGCCCCGCAGGATGCGGACGATGCTCGTCTTGCTGGCATACCCGAGGCTCGAAGCCAGGTATTGCAGCGACCACCGGTGCTTCCTGAGAATCCCGTTCAGGCAAGCCGGAAAATCGCGAATGTCGTCGTACATAAAGTCCTATCCCTCCCCCTTCATGATACCATGCTGAAATGTTAATTTCAAGCTAAAACGAAGAAACACATTTGATATGTGACCGGCCGCCGGATGTCTGCGCGCGTTGGCGTCGCCTTTGCGCAGCTGTCCGGCCGGGAAGGCGCGGGATTGGCCGCGAGGCGGCAATGTGAACGAAGAAATAACATAAAATTGCCCGGAATTGTTTGCATAACCGGCGGAAACGGTGTATAATAGAAAAGTCGTGTGCAGGGCGATCCATGGGCAAAATTGCCGGATTTGCCGGATCTGCAACCCTGAATCACGCGCGAGGGATGAACCGGAAGGTTGCGGTTAGCCGGGAATTTCCGGGGACCAGTCCGCGAATCGGACGACGGAGCTCATGCCCGTCGAAAGAAAAATAATTGGAACACGCCCGGCAGCGTGTGCATGAGTTCGACAGGAGGAACAAGTCAATGGCAAACCAGAAGATCCGCATCAAGCTCAAGGCTTACGAGCACTCGGTCATCGACGCCAGCGCGGCGCGCATCGTTGAGACCGCGAAGCGCACCGGCGCGCGCGTGTCCGGCCCGATCCCGCTGCCGACCGAGAAGGAGATCGTCACGATCCTGCGCTCTCCCCACAAGCACAAGGATTCCCGCGAGCAGTTTGAAATGAGGACGCACAAGCGCCTGATCGACATCCTGCAGCCCACGCAGCGCACCGTGGAATCCCTGACGAAGCTCGACCTGCCGGCGGGCGTTGAAATCGAGATCAAGCTGTAAGGCGGCGCGGGCGCGCTCTCACGGCGCTCAAGGCCCCAAGCGGCTTATCGTGCAAACTGCCAAGCGGTTTGCGTAACAACCGAAAGAGGTGTAACAATGAAAAAGGCAATTCTCGGCAAGAAGATCGGCATGACGCAGGTTTTCGTCTCCGACGGACGCCTGGTGCCGGTCACCGTCGTGGAGGCGGGCCCCTGCACCGTGACCATGGTGAAGACCTGCGCGACCGACGGTTATGAAGCGATCCAGGTCGGTTTCGGCGAGCTCTCCGAGCAGAGGGCGAAGAAACTGCTGAACAAGCCCGAGCTAGGTCATTTTGCCAAGGCTGGCGTCGCCCCGGCGCGCCACCTGCGCGAGTTCCGCATGGACGACATCTCCGGCTACTCCGTCGGCGACACGATCAAGTGCGACGTGTTCGCGGAGGGCGACAAGATCGACGTCGTCGGAACCTCGAAGGGACACGGCTATTCCGGCGTCATCCAGCGCTGGAACCAGCACACCGGCCCGATGGCACACGGCTCCAAGTATCACCGCGGCGTCGGCTCTCTGGGCGCCAACTCCACGCCTTCGCGCGTGTTCAAGAACAAGCATATGCCCGGCCAGTACGGCGGCGACCGCGTCACCGTGCAGAACCTCGAGGTCGTCAAGGTGGATGCGGAGCGCAACCTGCTTCTGATCAAGGGCGCGATCCCCGGCGTGAACGGCAGCCTCGTCATGGTTCGCGACGCTGTGAAGGGTTGATAGGAGGACGCAATCATGGCAAACGTTAAAGTATACAATATGCAGGGCGCCGCGGTCGGCGAGATGACGCTGTCCGACGATGTGTTCGGCGTTGAGGCGCATGTGCCCGCGATGCACGCGGTGGTTCGCGCCTACATGAACGCCCAGCGCCAGGGCACCCAGTCCGCGCTGACCCGCACCGAGGTGCGCGGCGGCGGACGCAAGATCTACCGCCAGAAGGGCACCGGCAACGCGCGCCATCACGGCCGCCGGGCGCCCCAGTTCACCCACGGCGGCGTGGTGTTCGCCCCCAAGCCGCGCGACTACCGCATCAGCGTGCCGAAGAAGGTTCGCAGGCTCGCGATGAAGAGCGCGCTTTCGTGCAAGGTCAGCGACGCCGAGCTGGTCGTCGTGGACAAGATCGAGCTGGCCGAGGCCAAGACCAAGAACGTCGTTTCGATGCTCAAGGCGCTGGGCGCGGACAAGAAGGCCCTGATCGTGACCGCCGACGCCGATCCGATGGTCGTGCGCGCGAGCAACAACATCTCTGGCGTCAAGACCACGTTCGTGGGAAGCCTGAACGTCGTGGATATCCTCAACTGCGACAAGATGATCGTTTCTCAGGACGCCGTGAAGCGTGTCGAGGAGGTTTACGCAGAATGAAAAGCCCGTATGACATCATCAAAAAGCCCGTTCTGACGGAGAAGTCCTACGACGCGATGGCCGAAAAGAAGTACACCTTCGAGGTCGCCATCGGCGCGAACAAGACCGAGATCAAGTACGCCATCGAGGCCGTGTTCCCGGGCGTGAAGGTCGAGTCCGTCAACACCATGCGCACCATCGGCAAGATGAAGCGCCAGGGCCGCACCCAGGGCCGCACGCCCGAGGTCAAGAAGGCCATCGTGAAGCTCAAGAAGGATTCCAAGGGAATCGAGTTCTTCGAGGGCATGGGCGCGGAGGCGTAAGCGCCGCTCCCGGGCAACCGGCGCCCGAAGCCGGAATCATGGCTGGTTCGCCGATAAGGAACCATACAGGAAGGAGAGACTCCAACAATGGCTATTCGAGTGTACAAGCCGACCTCGCCCGCGCGGCGCTTCATGTCGGTCCTGACCTTCGAAGAGATCACCAAGAAGCAGCCCGAGCGCTCGCTGGTGACCGATCTGCGCCACAAGGCCGGCCGCAACAACTCCGGCAAGATCACCGTCCGCCACCAGGGCGGCGGCGCGCGGCGCAAGTACCGCATCATCGACTTCAAGCGCACCAAGGACGGCATCCCCGCGACCGTCAAGGCGATTGAGTACGATCCGAACCGCACCTGCTTCATCGCCCTTCTGGCCTATGCCGACGGCGAGAAGCGCTACATCCTGGCCCCGCTCGGCCTGAAGGTCGGCGACACGGTCATGTCCGGCCCCGAGGCCGACATCAAGCCCGGCAACTGCCTGCCGATCGCGAACATCCCGCTCGGCACCCTGATCCACAACGTCGAGATCAAGGTCGGCAAGGGCGGCCAGATGGTCCGCTCCGCCGGCACCGCCGCGCAGGTCATGGCGAAGGAAGGCGCTTACGCGCAGATCCGCCTGCCCTCCGGCGAGGTCCGCAAGGTCGCGATGACCGCGCGCGCGACCGTCGGCCAGGTGGGCAACACCGACCACGCCAACGTCCGCATCGGCAAGGCCGGCCGCAAGCGCCACATGGGCGTCCGCCCGACCGTCCGCGGCGTCGTCATGAACCCGGTCGACCATCCGCACGGCGGCGGCGAAGGCCGTTCCCCGGTCGGCATGCCCGCGCCGATGTCCCCGTGGGGCAAGAAGACCCAGGGCGTCAAGACGCGCAAGCACCGCAAGTACTCCGACAAGCTGATCGTCAGCAGACCGACCAAGAAGAAGTAAGCCTGAAAGGAGGCAAACCAGATGAGCAGATCAATCAAGAAGGGGCCGTTCATTCAGCCCGTGCTTCTCAAGCGCGTGCAGGAGATGAACGCCAAGGGCGAGAAGAAAGTCCTCAAGACCTGGTCCCGCGCTTCCACCATCTTCCCGGATTTCATCGGGCACACGGTTGCCGTCCACGACGGCCGCAAGCATGTTCCGGTCTATGTGACCGAGGACATGGTCGGACACAAGTTCGGCGAGTTCGCCCCGACCCGCACTTTCAGGGGACACGCCGGCGAAAAAGCGTCGACCCGCAAGTAAAGGAGAGGAAATCAAATGGCAACTCGTGTTAGAGAAAAGACAGCCGCGCGCAAGCAAAACGCCGACAAGCGCCCGCGCGCGACTGCGAAATATGTCCGCGTCGCTCCCCGCAAGGTCAAGATCGTCGTCGATCTGATTCGCGGCAAGCAGGTGGATCAGGCGCTCGCGATCCTCGCGTACACGCCCAAGAGCGCGGCGCCGGTCGTTGAGAAGCTGCTCAACTCCGCCATCGCCAACGCCGAGAACAACCTGGAGATGGATCGCTCCGGCCTGTACGTCGCCGAGGTGTACGCCAACCAGGGCCCGACGCTGAAGCGCTACTGGGCGCGTTCCCACGGTCGTGCCGACATGATTAAGAAGCACACCAGCCACATCACGATCGTGCTCGACCAGAAGTGAGGGAGGATTAAGAGATGGGTCAGAAAGTCAATCCCCATGGCGCGCGCGTGGGTGTCATCCTGGATTGGAGCACCAAGTGGTACGCCGGGAAGAAGGATTTTTCCAATAACCTTGTCGAGGACTACAACCTCCGCAAGATGCTGAAGAAGAAGCTCGAGACCGCGGGCATCTCGCACATCGACATTCAGCGCACCGCCTCCAAGGTGCATGTGAGCGTCTACACCGCCAAGCCGGGCATCGTCATCGGCAAGGGCGGCGCGGGCGTCGAGGCGCTGAAGAAGGAAGTCGAGGCGTTCCTGGGCAAGCAGGTCGCGCTGGACATCATCGAGATCAAGAATCCCGACACCGACGCCCAGCTCGTCGCCGAGAACATCGCCCAGCAGCTCGAGAAGCGCATTTCCTTCCGCCGCGCGATGAAGCAGACCATCGGCCGCGCGATGAAGGCCGGCGCCAAGGGCATCAAGACCAGCGTCTCCGGCCGCCTGGGCGGCGCGGACATCGCCCGTTCCGAGGGCTACCATGAGGGTTCGATCCCGCTGCAGACGCTGCGCGCGAACATCGACTATGGCTTCGCCGAGGCGAAGACGACCTACGGCCGCATCGGCGTCAAGGTCTGGATCTACAAGGGTCAGGTCATCAGCAAGGACAACAAGCTCCTTGGGCCGACCGAGATCCCGGCGCCGCGCGAGAACCGTCGCCGCTACGACGGCAAGAGAAGGATGGAAGGAGGGAAATAAGTCATGCTGATGCCCAAGAGAGTCAAGCACCGCAAGACGATGCGCGGCCGCATGAAGGGCAAGGCCCAGCGCGGCAATTTCCTCGCATACGGTGAATTTGGTATCATCGCCACTCAGCCCGGCTGGATCACCTCCAACCAGATTGAGGCGGCCCGTCAGGCCATGACCCGCCACACCAAGCGCGGCGGCCAGGTCTGGATCAAGATTTTCCCCGACAAGCCCGTGACGGCCAAGCCGGCCGAGACCCGAATGGGTTCCGGCAAGGGCGCGCCCGAATACTGGGTCGCGGTCATCAAGCCCGGCCGCGTGCTGTTTGAGATCGGCGGAGTCAGCGAGGACGTCGCGCGCGAAGCGCTGCGTCTGGCCTCCCACAAGCTGCCGGTCAAGACGAAGATCATTGCGAGAGAAGAAAAGACGGGTGGTGAACAGCAATGAAGACCAGAGATGAGATGAAGGCGCTGCGCGCCAAGACGATGGCCGAGCTCGACACCGATCTGAAGGCCAAGAAGAGCGAGCTGTTCAACCTTCGTTTCCAGCTGGCGACCGGCCAGCTGCAGAACACGGCGGCGATCAACGAGTGCCGCAAGTCCATCGCGCGCGTGCAGACCGTGATGCGCGAGATGGCCGGCAAGTGATGGGAGGAGGCAACTGACAATGGCTGAAGTGAGAGGAATGCGCAAGACGCGCACCGGCGTGGTTGTTTCCGACAAGATGGACAAGACCATCGTCGTTGAGATTCGCACGCGCGTGCGCCATCCGCTGTATGGCAAGATCATGAACCGCACCGAGCGCTTCAAGGCGCACGACGAGAACAACGCCTGCGGCATCGGCGACTTTGTGCGCATTATGGAAACCCGCCCGCTGTCCAAGGACAAGCGCTGGCGCCTGGTTGAGATCATCGAGAAGGCGAAGTAAGCCGCAAGGAGGAAGATTACAATGATTCAGCCTCAAACCCGATTGAAGGTCGCCGACAACTCCGGCGCGAAGGAAATCATGTGCTTCCGCGTGCTGGGCGGCTCTTTCCGCCGCTCGGGCAGCGTCGGCGACGTGATCGTGGCTTCCGTGAAGTCCGCGAATCCCGGCGGCGCGGTGAAGAAGGGCGACGTGGTCAAGGCCGTCATCGTCCGCACGCGCAAGCAGTATCGCCGTCCGGACGGCACCTATATCCGCTTTGACGACAACGCGGCCGTCATCATCAACGACCAGAAGCAGCCCAGAGGCACCCGCATCTTTGGGCCTGTCGCACGCGAGCTCCGCGAGAAGGATTACATGAAGATCGTCTCGCTGGCGCCGGAAGTGCTTTAATTGGAGGTGCACTATGGCATCGAAGCTTTTTGTAAAGACCGGCGATACCGTCAAGGTGATCACCGGCGAGGACAAGGGCACGACCGGCAAGGTTCAGAGCGTGAACCCTGAGACGGGACGCATCGTTGTCGAAAAGGTCAACATGGTGAAGAAGCACCAGAAGCCGCGCGGACAGGGTATGCCCGGCGGAATCATCGAGAAGGAAGCCCCGATCGACGCGTCGAACGTGATGCTCGTCTGCCCGAAGTGCGGCAAGGCGACCCGCGTGGGCTACAAGTATCTCGATGGCGAAGCCAAGCCCTCCCGCCGCAAGGTCCGTGTCTGCAAGCAAAAGAACTGCGGCGCGACCTTCGACAAGTGATGTAAAGGAGGAACCACGCTGTGGCTAGATTGAAGGATAAATACCGCGCGGAAGTCATGCAGGCGCTTCAGCAGAAGTTCGGCTACAAGAACGTCATGGAGATTCCGCGCCTTGAGAAGGTAGTCATCAACATGGGCCTTGGCGACTGCAAGGACAACGCCAAGGCGCTCGAGACCGCTGTGAGCGAGCTGGCGACCATCTCCGGCCAGAAGCCGATGGTCACCAAGGCGAAGAAGTCCATCGCAAACTTCAAGCTCCGCGCGGGCATGAACATCGGCGCAAAGGTCACGCTGCGCGGCGACCGGATGTACGAGTTCACCGACAAACTCGTCAGCATCGTGCTCCCGCGCGTTCGCGACTTCCGCGGCGTTTCGGCCAAGGCATTTGACGGCCGCGGCAACTATTCGCTGGGCGTCCGCGAGCAGCTGATCTTCCCCGAAATCGATTACGACAAGGTTGAGAAGATCCGCGGCATGGAGATGGTGTTTGTCACCACGGCCAAGACCGACGAGGAAGCCAAGGAGCTGCTCCGTCTGCTGGGCATGCCGTTTCAGGCTTGATTGAAGGAGGAAAATCAACGTGGCTAAGACAAGCATGAAGGTCAAGCAGGCGCGTCCGGCAAAGTATTCCACCCGCGCATACACCCGCTGCCGCATCTGCGGCCGCCCCCACTCGGTTCTGCGCAAGTACGGCGTCTGCCGCATCTGCTTCCGCGAGCTGGCCTATGCCGGCCAGATTCCGGGAGTCCGCAAGGCCAGCTGGTAATCTGGCAGTATAAGGAGGTTTTCAAATGGTTATTAACGATCCCATCGCGGATATGCTGACCAGAATCCGCAATGGCCTGATTGCCAGACATGACTCCGTGACGATGCCGGCCTCGAACATGAAGAAGGCCATCGCCAAGATCCTGCTGGACGAGGGCTATGTGAAGAGCGTCGACTTCATCGACGACGGCCTGCAGGGCCAGATCAAGATTGCCCTGAAGTACGCCGCGGGCAAGGAGTCGGTCATCAAGGGTCTGAAGCGCATCTCCAAGCCGGGTCTGCGCGTGTACGCCAAGAACGAAGAAATCCCGAAGGTCCTGGGCGGCCTGGGCATCGCGATTGTGTCGACGTCCAAGGGCGTGATGACCGACAAGGCGGCTCGCAATGCCGGCGTTGGCGGCGAAGTCCTGGCCTATATCTGGTAATGTTGGAGGTGCAGTAGAATGAGTCGAATCGGCAGACTTCCGATTCCGGTTCCCGCGGGCGTGACCGTGACGGTTGCGGACGACAACACCGTCTCCGTCAAGGGCCCGAAGGGCGAGCTGAGTCAGAAGGTTAACAAGGATATCAAGGTCGAGCAGGTCGGCGCCGAGATTCACGTCACCCGCCCGTCCGACAGCAAGCCCCATCGCTCGATGCACGGCCTGTACCGCTCGCTGATCAACAACATGGTCGTGGGCGTGACCAAGGGCTTTGAGAAGGTCCTCCTGATTGAGGGCGTCGGCTACCGCGCGAACGCCGAGGGCGGCAAGCTCAACCTGGCGCTGGGCTATTCGCATCCGGTCATCGTCGATGCGCCCGAGCACATCACCTTTGAGACGCCGGCGCCGACGCGCATCGTCGTCAAGGGCATCGACAAGCAGGCCGTTGGCGCCATCGCCGCCGACATTCGCGATCTGCGCAAGCCGGAGCCGTATCACGGCAAGGGCATCCGCTATGAGAACGAAGTCATCCGCCGCAAGGAAGGCAAGGCCGGTAAGAAGTAATGAGGGAGGTAACCGCAAATGTTTAATAAGCGTGATCGCAATGAGGTTCGCAAGATCCGTCACGCGCGCGTGCGCAAAAAGATCAGCGGGACGCCCGACCGTCCGCGCCTTTGCGTGTATCGCAGCAACCGTCACATTGAGGCGCAGATCATCGACGACGTCGCCGGGCACACCCTCGCGGCCGCTTCCACGGTGGAGAAGGACATCGCTTCTCAGGTCGCGGAGTGCGACAAGAAGGGCGCTGCCAAGATCGTGGGCAAGGTCGTCGCAGAGCGCGCCATCGCCGCGGGCATCAAGGATGTGGTGTTCGATCGCGGTGGATACATCTACACCGGTCGCGTGGCCGAGCTTGCAGCTGGCGCTCGCGAAGGCGGTCTGAACTTCTAAGAGGGAGGATGTGAACGCAATGCCAATGCAGCGCAATGAGCAAGTGAGTGAATTCAAAGAGAAGCTGGTGGCGGTGAATCGCGTTTCCAAGACCGTCAAGGGCGGCCGCAACATGCGGTTCAGCGCGCTGATGGTCGTCGGCGACGAGAAGGGTCGCGTCGGCTGCGGCATGGGCAAGGCCGTGGAAATCCCGGAGGCCATCCGCAAGGGCACCGAGGACGCGAAGAAGAAGATGATCACCGTTCCGCTCAACGGCACGACGATCCCGCACGAGGTCGTCGGCGTGTTCGGAACCGGCAAGGTCAAGATGCTGCCCGCTCCGGAAGGTACCGGCGTCATCGCCGGCGGCCCGGTCCGTGCGGTGCTCGAGGCCGTGGGCATCAAGGACATCGTCACGAAGTCCATCGGTTCCAACAACAAGATCAACATGGTCCGCGCCACCCTCGCGGGTCTTGGTCAGCTCCGCAGCGCCGAGCAGGTCGCCAAGCTGCGCGGCAAGACGGTTGAAGAGCTGCTCGGTTAAGGGGGTAGACAAAGATGAAGCTTAAAATTACGCAGACCAAGTCCACCATCGCCTGTCTGAAGAATCAGATCGCGACGATTCAGGCGCTGGGGCTCCGCCACATCGGCCACACGGTCGTCAAGGAGGACAACCCGGCCACCCGCGGCATGATCTTCAAGGTCAAGCACATGGTCAAGGTCGAAGAAATTGCGGACTAAGGAGGCCGGACACATGAAACTTCATGATCTTAAACCCGCCATTGGCGCGACTACGGCACCCAAGCGTCTCGGGCGCGGCGTCGGTTCCGGCCTGGGCAAGACTTCCGGCAAGGGCCACAAGGGCGCCAAGGCGCGTTCCGGCGGCGGCAAGCGCGCCGGCTTCGAGGGCGGCCAGATCCCGCTCATGCGCCGTCTGCCCAAGCGCGGCTTCACCAATAAGTTCCGCACGGAGCTGGTGGCCGTGAACGTGGACCGCCTGGATGTGTTTGAGGACGGCATGACCGTCACGCCGGTCGAGCTGATCCAGTACGGCATCATCAAGAACGTGCAGGACGGCGTCAAGATTCTCGGCAACGGCGAGATTACCAAGAAACTGACGGTGCAGGCGAACAAGTTCTCCGCATCGGCAAAGGAGAAGATCGAGGCGGCAGGCGGGAAAGCTGAGGTGATCTGACATGCTGGAAACGTTGAAGAACGCATGGAAGGTCGCTGAGATTCGCAAGAAGCTCCTCTATACGCTTTTCATGCTGTTGGTTTTCCGCCTGCTGTGCTTCATCCCGACGCCGGGCGTCACGGATTCGCTGCTTGAGAACATCCGCTCGGTGATCGACACCTACTCCCTGCTGGGATTCATGCAGTCGATGACCGGCGCAGATCTCGCAAGCTACAACATCATGGCCATGGGCATCACGCCCTACATCAACTCCTCCATCATCATGCAGTTGCTCTGCGTGGCGATTCCGAAGCTCGAGGAGCTGCAGAAGCAGGGCGATGAGGGCCGCAAGAAGATCGCGCAGATCACCCGCTACGTCACCGTCGGTCTGGGCTTTGTCCAGGCAGTCGCGATGACGGTTGCAATGGGCCGCGGCGTGGATGACATGTCGTTCATGAACTACCTCACCATCGGCTTCTGCCTCGCGGCGGGCACCGCGCTGGCGATGTGGATCGGCGAGCGCATCACCGAGAACGGCATCGGCAACGGCATTAGCCTCTTGATCTTCGCCGGCATCATCTCTAACATGGCCTCCTACCTGCTGGTCAGCGGCGAAGGTCTGATCTCCGGCAATGTGGGCGGCACGCTGCCGTCGCTGATCGCGTCGGTTCTCATCTTCGTTGTGCTGATCATCGGCATCGTGTTCGTCGACCTCGGCGAGCGCCGCATCCCGATTCAGTATTCCAAGCGCATGGTCGGCCGCAAGATGTACGGCGGCCAGTCCACGCACATCCCGCTGAAGATGAACGCCTCCGGCGTGTTGCCGCTGATCTTCGCCAGCGCCATCATGCAGTTCCCGTCGACGATCTTTGCGTTCTTCCCGAACAGCTCCATCGCGATCTGGTGGGGCGATCACGTGTCGACGATGACCTGGGGCTATCAGCTGATCTTCGCGCTGCTGATCTTCGGATTCACGTTCTTCTATTCCTCGATCACGTTCAACCCGGTTGAGATTTCGAAGAACATTCAGAACAACGGCGGCATGATCCCCGGCATCCGTCAGGGCAAGCCCACCAGCGACTTCATCAAGAAGATCACCACCCGCATCACCACGTTCGGCGCGATCTATCTGGCCATTCTGGCCGTGATCCCGACGGTCATCTACGCCATTGCGGGCGTGTACCTGCCGTTCGCGGCCTCTTCGCTGATGATCGCCGTCTCGGTCGCCATGGAGTCCATGCGCGAGCTCGAGAGCCAGATGCTGATGCGCCACTACAAGGGATTCCTGAAGTGAGGTTTGCTATGAAGCTGATTTTTCTTGGCCCTCCCGGAGCGGGCAAGGGCACGCAGGCGGCGGGCGTGGGCGCCCACCTGAAGGTTCCGCATATCTCCACGGGCGACATGCTGCGCGCGGCGATCAAGAACGGCACCCCCACGGGCCTGAAGGCCAAGTCCTATGTGGAGGGCGGTCAGCTGGTTCCCGATGCGATCCTCATCGACATGGTGCGCGAGCGCCTCGCGATGCCGGATTGCGAAAACGGCTACTTGCTTGATGGATTTCCCCGCACGGTGGAACAGGCCGTCGCGCTCGACGGCATCGCCGCGCCCGACGCGGTGGTCAATATCGACGTCCCGGACGAGCGGCTGCTCGCTCGTCTGGCGGGACGCCGCGTATGCGTCAAGTGCAACGGCACATTCAACGTTTCCAAGCTCGCGGATGAATCCGTCTGCCCCGTCTGCGGCGGCCAGATGATTCAGCGCGACGACGATAAGCCCGAGACGATCGCCAACCGGCTGCGCGTCTACCACGAACAGACCGCGCCGCTGATCGGCTATTACGAAGGGCAGGGCAAGCTCCGCCGCATCGATGTGGAAAAACTGCCCATCATCGACGGCGACAGCCGACCGGAGGATGTCTTCAAGGCCATCCTCGCTTCGCTGGAGTGAATCCATGATCACGATCAAGAACGAATCACAGATCGAGAAAATGCGCAGGGCGGGCGCGCTGCTCCACAGCGTGCTCGAGGCTCTGCGAGCCGAGATCCGTCCGGGCGTCACGACGATGCACCTGGATCAGATGGCCGAGCGTCTCATTCGCGAGGCCGGCGGCATTCCCTCGTTCAAGGGTTTCGAGGGCTTTCCCTATTCCATCTGTGCTTCCGTCGACGATCAGGTGGTTCACGGCTTTGCCAGCCATGACCGGCTGCGCAAGGGCCAGCTTCTCAGCATTGACTGCGGCTGCATCCTGGACGGATGGCAGTCCGACAGCGCCTTTTCTGTGCTCGTCGGCGGCGGTTCCGCCGAGGCGCAGAAGCTGATCGACGTTACCGAAGAGTGCTTCTGGCTCGGCGCCAGCATGGCGCGCGCCGGCAATCACCTGGGCGACATCTCGCATGCCGTCCAGGCGCACGCCGAGGCGCACGGCTACGGCGTCATCCGCGACCTGACCGGCCACGGCATCGGTCAGGAGATGCACGAGGATCCCAACGTCCCCAACTACGGCACCCCCGGCCGCGGGGTCCGGCTTCAGGCTGGCATGACGCTCGCCATTGAGCCGATGATCTCGATGGGCACGTGGAAGGTGCGCGTGCTGGACAACGATTGGACGATCGTCACCCGCGACGGCTCGCTGGCTTCCCACTATGAGCACACGGTGCTCGTTACCGACGGGGAGCCGGAGGTTCTGTCGTTCCCGGGCGCGAAGGTTTCGGAGGCCGTTCGATGAAGATGTTTCCCATTGAGGTTGGCAGCGTGGTGCGCTCCATGGCGGGGCGCGACCAAGGTCGCCTGTTCGTGGTCATTCAGGAAGTGGACGCGGACTTCGTGATGGTTGCCAACGGAAAGCTGAGAGGAATGGATCGCCTGAAAAAGAAGCGGCGCAAGCACCTGAAGCCCACGGGGCAGACGGTCGCGCCGCTCAGAGACCGGCTCGCACAGGGCGGGAAGGTCGAAGATCATGAAATCCGCTCATGGCTGGAGAAGGAGGAGGAAGAGCTTGTCCAAGTCTGATGTCATTGAAGTTGAAGGCGTTGTCACAGAATCCTATCCCAACGCCATGTTTGAGGTACAGCTGCCCAACGGCCACAAGATCCTGGCGCACGTCTCCGGCAAGATGCGCATGAACTACATCCGCATCTATCCCGGCGACAAGGTCACCATCGAGCTTTCGCCCTACGATCTGACCCGCGGCCGCATCACCTGGCGCAGCAAGAGCTGACCCGGATTGAAGTAAGGAGGCAACATCATGAGAGTGAGACCTTCCGTAAAGCCCATGTGCGAAAAGTGCAAGATCATCAAGCGCAAGGGCCGCGTCATGGTTATCTGCGAAAACCCGAAGCACAAGCAGAAGCAGGGCTGAGACGTTTTTGCAGGCACAGGGATTTTCTGAACGGAAGATTTGCAGGATTTCATCCAGATGATGAATAAATGCGGGCATATCCGTTCAGAATTTCTTTGTGCGGCAAAAAATAACTCAATTTGGCCAACAACTTAACATGTGTGGCTAATTCTGGGTTGGCAGACGGATGGATTATGTGATATAATCTATAGGTCTGAACGGAATGCCCGAAGCGGCTGACAGGCGTTGGACTCCGGAACAAATGCTGATTGTGCCGGGGGTCGCGTCGTGTTTTTCGGGCGTTCTTTCATATATTCCCCGTTTGACGCACGCCAAGGCGTCGAACCAATCGAGCGAAAGCAAGTTGGAGGTGCACTCATCCCATGGCACGAATCGCTGGTGTCGACCTGCCCCGTGAGAAGCGCGTTGAAATCGCGCTGACGTATATCTATGGCATTGGCCGCAACATCGCCGACGAGATCATCGAAGCGACCGGCGTCAACCCGGACACGCGCGTCAAGGATCTGACCGAAGAGGATATCGGTAAGCTGCGCGACTACATCGACCACAACGTCAAGGTGGAAGGTGATCTGCGTCGCGAGGTTTCCATGAACATCAAGCGGCTGATGGAGATCGGCTGCTATCGCGGCCTGCGCCACCGCCGTGGCCTCCCCGTGCGCGGACAGAATACCAAGCAGAATGCCCGTACCCGCAAGGGCCCGAAGAAGCAGGCTGCCGGTAAGAAGAAAAAGTAAGCTGAAGAATTAGGGAGGAATATTTGCTATGGCTAAGCCGAAGCTGAAGAGGGTTACCCGCAAGCGCCGCGAGAAGAAGCTCGTGGAGCGCGGCGCCGCCCATATCCGCTCTTCTTTTAACAATACGATCGTCACCATCACCGACCTGAACGGCAATGCGCTTTCGTGGGCCAGCGCCGGCGGACTGGGCTTCCGCGGCAGCAAGAAGTCCACGCCGTTTGCCGCGCAGTCCGCGGCCGAGACCGCCGCGCGCGCTGCGATGGACTTTGGCCTGAAGACCGTCGAGGTCTACGTCAAGGGCCCCGGCTCCGGGCGCGAGGCCGCCATCCGCTCGCTTCAGGCGGCTGGCCTCGAGGTGAACATGATCAAGGACGTGACGCCGATTCCGCACAACGGATGCCGTCCGCCCAAGCGCAGAAGAGTGTAATATAGGAGGGAACCGACATGGCTAAGAATACACAGCCTGTTCTGAAGAGGTGCAAGACTCTGGGCTTGTCTCCGGCAGTGCTTGGTTACTCCAAGGAGACGACGCGCACGCCCAAGCAGACGCGCCGCAAGCAGTCCGAATACGGCCGCCAGCTGATGGAGAAGCAGAAGGTCAAGTTCATCTATGGCGTGCTGGAAAAGCAGTTCCATCGCTACTATGAGAAGGCTGAGCGCAAGCGCGGCATCACCGGCGAGATCATGCTCCAGGAGCTGGAGCGCCGCCTGGACAACGTGGTGTTCCGCATGGGCTTCGCGTCGACCCGCCGCGAGGCGCGCCAGCTGGTCAACCACGGTCACTTCACCGTCAACGGCAAGCGCTGCAACGTCCCGTCCGCGCAGGTCAAGCCGGGCGACGTCATCGCCGTTTGCGAAAAGTCCCGCTCGTCTGTGAAGTTCAAGGCGCTGATCGAGGAGTACGGCAAGAAGACCATGCCGAAGTGGATCGAGCGCACCGCCGAGAGCTTCGAGGGCAAAATCGTCGCCATGCCCGCGCGCGACGACATCGACTACGAGGTCTCCGAGAACCTGATCGTCGAGCATTACTCCCGCTAATTGCTTGTAAACCGTTTCATGCAGGTTGGGTCCGGCGCGCCTCCACTCCGGCGGAGCGGCCGGGCAAGCTCCGCGGCCTCATGCGCAATGTTGCGCCGCGATAGGAGAGGAGGAAACGCTGAGTGATCGATCAGATCGAAAAACCCAAAATCGAACGTGTTGAGATCGGAGAAAACAGCCGCTACGGCAAGTTCGTCGTCAACCCGCTGGAGCGCGGCTTCGGCCAGACGCTGGGCAACTCGCTTCGCCGCGTGCTGCTCAACTCGCTTCCGGGCGTAGCGGCGACCAGCGTCCGGATTGAGGGCGTCCAGCATGAGTTTTCGACCGTTCCCGGCGTGAAGGAAGATGTCGCGGAACTGATCCTGAACGTCAAGCTGCTGTCCGCAAAGCTCTTTACCGAACAGCCGAAGGTGGTCACGATCGACGCCCACGGCCCCTGCGAGGTGAAGGCGGGAGACATCAAGGCGGACGACGAGGTCGAAATTGTCAACCCCGAGCTGCACATCGCGACGCTCTCCGAGGGCGCACACCTGCAGATGCAGATCACCCTGGAGAAGGGCCGCGGCTATGTCACCGCTGAGCGCAACAAGCAGCTGGCGATCGACCGCAATAAGGTGGGCGGCATTCCGATCGGCGTCATCCCGGTCGATTCCATCTTTACGCCCATCCGCAAGGTCAGCTATGCCGTCGAGGACACCCGCGTGGGGCAGGTGACCGACTACGACAAGCTGACCATCGAGGTTTGGACCAACGGCAGCATTCTGCCGAAGGAAGCGCTCGCTTCCGCCGCGCAGATCCTGACGAACAACATGCGCCTGTTCATCGATTTGACGGTGAACGTCGTCCGCGTGGACTATAACGAGCCGGAAAACGACACCAAGGAGAAGGTCCTCGAGATGACCATTGAGGAACTGGATCTGTCTGTGCGCGCGTTCAATTGCCTGAAGCGCGCCGGCATCAACACGGTGGCCGAGCTCGTCCAGCGCAATCAGGAAGACATGATGAAGGTGCGCAACCTCGGCAAAAAGTCGCTCGAGGAAGTCGAGCAGAAGCTCGTCGCCCTCGGCCTCTCGCTCAAGACGAGCGAAGAATAAAATTCCCCGCAGGCGTTCTGCGCCCGACGCGCGGAATTGCCGAAACGATACTGACCATCAAGGGAGGAACCAGCAATGGCCAATCGCAAACTGGGTCGGCCGACCGACCAGAGAATGGCGATGCTGCGCAACCAGGTCACCAACCTGATCTGGTATGGCAAGATCGAAACCACTCTCGCGCGCGGCAAGGAGGTTCAGTCCATGGCTGAGCACCTGATCACCATCGCCATGCGCCAGTGTGACAATACGGTCGAAGTGACCAAGAAGCACATGAACGACAAGAAGCAGATCGAAATGCTGACCGTGCAGAACGACTCGCCCGCCCGCCTCGCGGCGCGCCGCCAAGTCATGCGCTATCTGTACGACATTCCGCTCACCCAGAACGAGGACGAGGAGCGCGATGACTTCAAGAAGCGCAAGCGCGATGTCAAGCATCCGGTCGTCGAGAAGCTCTTCCGCGAGATCGCGCCGAAGTACAAGAAGCGCGCCGAGGAAAAGGGTCAGGGCGGCGGCTACACCCGCCTGATCAAGAAGGGCCCCCGTCGCGGCGATGCCGCCGAGATGGTCATTCTCGAGCTGATCTGATTTTCGTGTTATCCGTTTCCGCACAGCGAAAGCTGTGCGGTTTTCTTTTTCCGTCGGATGCGGTTTGCGGGGCGGCGCGAGGGAACCCGGATCGCGAAGGGCTTCCGTTTTTTGCCACACAATGTCCGATTGCCGTAGAAAATTGTTCCGCTGAGCGTCTTTGCATTTTGCGGCGCCGTCTGGTATCCTAGATTTTGTTCGAGGCTGTGGGAGTGACAGGCTCGCCTTGCGCCCGGACGGGAAATCTTGGAAAAGGACGGTAGGACGATTGAATCGAATCCTTGTGCGAATTCTGGCCGCCATCTTGGCGGCATCCGCCATGCTCGCGCCGCTTGCGCGGGCGGAATACGTCGGCTCAGAGCCGGCAGAGAGCGTCTACATCGTGCAGTCGCGGCGGCACACCTGTACGCTGATTGCCGCGACGATGATGCTGCGCAACTACGCCGAGCAGACCGCGGGCGACGGCGACGCCGTGACCGAGAGCGCCGTGAGCGCGGCGGCGTGGAACAGCCGCGGGCTGAAGTGGGACTTCACGGTCGACGGCGTCAACGTGCTGTGCTCGCACGACATCCGCGAGGCGGGGGACAAAAAGGCGTACCTGATCGCCATGCTGTCCGAGCACCCGGAGGGCTTCGTGATCTACGATGCCGACATGCCGCACGCCGTTTGGCTGTTCGGCTACGACGACGAGCTGGACGTGTTTTACTGCGCCGATACGACGACTGACGTCGCCGGCAGTGCGATTCCGCTGGCCGACTGCATCCTCCCCGGAGAGACGCAGCAGGAGAAGATCGACCGGATCGACCGAATCTGGTACGTCGCTTCGGACGTCGGGG
>DVJL01000053.1 GCA_018716805.1 Candidatus Faecivicinus avistercoris
CCCGGGAGAGCGCGAGAGGGCCGCAGCCCTCTCGCAGTAAAATCGTGCCCGGCGACATGCGCGGCGGGCACGGGTGCTGATTTTTGCGCCGGGAAATCCCATTTCCCAGAGCAAAAATCGCTTCCTTGCAATTTTTGCTTGTGTCGCGCAGCGGCGCGAGCAAAAATTGGAGGGGGTGGCAGTGGCGGGGGAGTTTACTCCCCCGTCCACATCACTCCCCCGTCCACATTCTTATATTGGCATCGCGTGGTTCTTCTCGTCGAGCACGGAGTTGTCCAGCTTGAGCTGGGACGCCTGGCGCGCCTTGAAGAACTTTTCGGCGACCTGCGGGAACAGGGCGTAGCTGAGCACGTCCTCCTCCTGCGTGATGTACTGGCCGATCTCCTTGCGGTAGTGCTCCAGCTCCGGCTTGATGAGGTCGGCGGGGCGGCAGGTGATGACCTTCTGCGTGCCGATGACCTTCTTGCGCACGTCCTCGTTGACCGGCGCGGGCAGGCGGCCGTACTCGCCGCGCATCAGGCCCTGCGACTCCTTCGGGTTCATCTTGTAGCGCTCGCCGCAGATGACGTTCATGACCGCCTGCGTGCCGACGATCTGCGAAGTCGGGGTGACCAGCGGCGGATAGCCGAAGTCCTCGCGCACGCGCGGAACCTCCGCGAGCACGTCGTAGAGCTTGTCGGACTGCCCGGCCTGCTTGAGCTGGCTGATCAGGTTGGACAGCATGCCGCCCGGGACCTGATACTTCAGCGTGTTGACGTCCACGCGCAGCACCTTCGGATCCAGATAGCCCTCCTGCTGCAGCTTCGCCGCGACGCCGCGGAAGTGCTCCGTGGCCTTGGTCAGCTCGGTCAGGTCGATGCCGGTGTCGTACTCGGTGCCCTTCAGCGTGGCGACGAGCGACTCGGTCGCCGGCTGGGAGGTGCCGTTGCCGAGCGGCGACAGCGCGCAGTCGACGATGTCGCAGCCGGCCTCGATCGCCTTCAGGTTGACCATGTCGCCGGTGCCGGTGGTGTTGTGGGTGTGCAGGTGCACGAGCGTCTCGGGCCGGAGCGCTTCCTTCAGCTTCTTGACCAGCGAGTACGCCTCGTAGGGCAGCATCAGGTTCGCCATGTCCTTGATGCAGATGTTGTTCGCGCCCAGCTTCTCAAACTGCAGCGCCAGCTCGACGAAGTACTCCTCGGTGTGCACCGGGCTCTTCGTGTAGCTCATGGCGACCTCGCAGATGCCGTCGTACTTCTTCGTCGCCTTGATGGCGGTGGCGAGGTTGCGCGGGTCGTTCAGCGCGTCGAAGATGCGGATGACGTTGATGCCGTTCTTGATCGACAGGCGGACGAACTCCTCCACCACGTCGTCGGCGTAGTGCTTGTAGCCTAAGATGTTCTGGCCGCGGAACAGCATCTGCAGCTTCGTCTTGGGCATGGCCTCGCGCAGCTTGCGCAGCCGCACCCACGGGTCTTCGTTCAAAAAGCGCAGGCAGGTGTCAAACGTCGCGCCGCCCCAGCACTCCAGCGAATAAAATCCCGCATTGTCCAGCACTTCGCACGCGGGCAGCATGTCCTCCAGCCGCATTCGGGTCGCCGCCTGGGACTGGTGCGCGTCGCGAAGGATGGTTTCGGTAATCATGACTTTCTTTCCCAATTTGGATTTCCTCCTCACGCAGCAATTTGCATGGATGCCCGCCCCGCGGCGCGGATGGACGCGGGGCGAGCGGTCAATTCTTTCAGGATCAGGCGAACAGCGCGATGAACACGCCCGCCGCAACCGCGGAGCCAATGACGCCCGACACGTTCGGGCCCATGGCGTGCATCAGCAGGAAGTTGCCCGGATCTTCCTCCTGGCCGACCTTCTGCGAAACGCGCGCCGCCATCGGGACGGCGGAGACGCCTGCGGAGCCGATCAGCGGATTGACCGGCGTGCGGGACAGCTTGTTCATCAGCTTGCCCAGCAGCACACCGCCCGCGGTGCCAAATCCGAACGCGATGACGCCCAGCCCGAGAATGTAGAGCGTGTCCGGCGTCAGGAACGTGGTGCCCTCGGTGGTCGCGCCGACGGTCAGACCCAGGAAGATCGTGACAATGTTGCACAGCTCGTTCTGCGCGGTCTTGTTCAGGCGCTCGACGACGCCGCTGACGCGCAGCAGGTTGCCCAGCATCAGCATGCCGACCAGCGAAGCCGCGTCCGGCAGCAGGAGCGACACGATGATCGTGACGGCGATCGGGAAGATGACCAGCTCGGTCTTGGAAACCTGCCGGAGCTGGCCCATGCGGATGGCGCGCTCCTTCTTCGTCGTCAGCAGCTTCATGATCGGCGGCTGGATGACCGGCACCAGCGCCATGTAGGAATACGCCGCCACAGCGATCGCGCCCAGCAGGTGCGGCGCCAGCTTCGTGGTGACGAAGATGGCCGTCGGGCCGTCCGCGCCGCCGATGATGCCGATGGAGCCGGCCTCGGCCGCGCTGAAGCCCAGCGCCTTCGCGCCGATGAACGTCAGGAAGATGCCCAGCTGCGCCGCAGCGCCCAGCAACAGTGACTTCGGGTTCGCGATCAGCGGGGCAAAGTCGGTCATCGCGCCGACGCCCATGAAGATGATCGGCGGGAAGATGCCCAGCTTGACGCCGTGATAGATGTAGTAGAGCATGCCGCCATTGGACGTCTGCAGGCTGTACTGCATCGTGCCGGTCGCCTCGTTGAAGCGCCAGACGACCTCGCTCAGGTCGCGGCCGAGCCGCTCGGCGGCGACGACCGCCTCCTGAAGCGTGCCGTAGAACGTGTACTGCGGGTGGCTCATCATGCCCGCCGCCGGCAGGTTCGCCAGCAGCATGCCAAACGCGATCGGCAAAAGGAGCAGCGGCTCAAACTGCTTGACAATCGCCAGGTACAACAGCACGCACGCCACCGCGATCATCGCGTACTGACGCCACTCGCCCTGCGCAAGGCCGGTGGAGTTGAGGATGCTCTTCAGGCCGTCGAGCACGTTGATCTCAGGATCCGTATCGGCCTGGCTCGCCTCCTCGACGGCGGCGTTCACCGCGTCCCAGTCGACGACCTCGTTGGGCATGAACTCCGACTGCGCCGCCGCCTCGGGCGCGGGCGCCTCCGTCGTCGCGCTCTCCTCCGCGAAGCCCCAGATGGTCAGCAGGGAGAACAGGACGAGCAGGCAGATCAGCGCGCGGGCGCAGCGGCTCTTTTTCATTTTGTACATTCCGTCAACCCTCCTTACCGCTTTTCTGAATGAATATTGCTCAGTTCAGGGAAAGCAGCAGGTCGCCGGTATTGACGGTCGCGCCCTTGGAGACATTGACGGACGCCACGACGCCGTCGCGCGGCGCCATGATCTCGTTCTCCATCTTCATGGCCTCGAGGATCAGCAGCACGTCGCCGCGCTTGACGGACTGGCCGGCGGCGACCTTCACATCGTTGATGTTGCCCGGCATCGGGGCCTTGATGGCCTCGGCGCCGGCGGGGGCGGCAGCAGCAGCGGCCGGCTTCGCAGCGGGCGCGGCGGCCGGAACCGGAGCGGCGGCAGCGGGGGCCGGGGCGGCGGCCGGAGCCGGAGCGGGGGCCGGGGCGGCGACGGGCGCCGGAGCGGCATAGACGGGGGCGGGAGCGGCCGCGTAGACCGGCGCGCCGCCGATTTCTTCAACTTCGACCTCGTAGGAAACTCCGTTTACGGTGATGGCAAACTTGCGCATTTTCGGTTCCTCCTGTCTTTTCAATCGTGATTCAAAAGAGCGCGTTTATTCCGGCGAATCCGCCTGAATGCGGTTCGCACTGCATGATAAGTCATACCCGTCGCGCCGCGCCTCAGAAGCGAACGACCTGCTCCTCCCGGGACCCGTTCTTCCACGCGCCGACGCGGCGCACCTTGCGCACCACGAGCCGCTTTCCGGACGAATCATAGGCGGCCAGCGCGGCGGCGATCACGGCGATCAGCTGCGCGTCGTCGGCTGCGGGCTCGCTCACGGGTTCGGGCGCGACGACCTCGGCGACCGGCGCGGCGGCGATCTCCGCGGCCACGGTCTCAACCTTCTCCTCCTGCTTCTCCCCGCGGCTGAACGCGCGGATCACCCGCTCGAGCAGCGAAATGCACAAAATCAGGATGATCAGGCCGACGAACACGATAAGCAAGCCGATAACCGCAACGGTTCCGCCATAGGTGACTGCGTTTCCAATATTGCCCATTGCTCTGCCTCCTTACAGCGGCATGTTGCCGTGCTTCTTGGCCGGCCGGGACTCGCGCTTGCCGGAGAGCATCTCCAGCGCGGCGGCGATCATCTGGCGGGTCTGGGCGGGCTCGATCACGTCATCCACATAGCCGAGTTTCGCGGCGTTGACGCCGTCGGCCACGTCGTCCATATAGCGGTTCTCCAGCTCCTCGCGCTTGGCGTAGGGATCGTCGGCGCCCTTGAGCTCGTCCGCCTGCGTCAGCTGCACGGCGATCTTCGGCGTCACGGCGCTGATGACGGCGCCCGGCCACGCATAGACCATGTCCGCCGACGCGCGCGAAGCCATCGCGGCATAGCCCATGCCGACGGCGTTGCCGGCGATCAGCGCGATGCGCACGGTGGTAGCCTCGGTCAGCGCGAACATCAGCTGCGCGCCGGTGCGGGACAGCTCGCCCTGCGGCGCGGTGGAGATCTTCATGCCCATCGAATCGACGATGGTGACGATCGGGATCGAGAAGCAATCGCAGAACGCCGCGAAGCGGGCGGCCTTCTTGCAGCCGTAGACCGTCAGCCGGCCCTCGTCCTTCGCCGCCTGATTGGCGATGAAGCCGACCGTCGCGCCGCCGATCTTGCCCAGCGCCGTGACCATCGAGGCGGCGAATCCCTCGCCCAGCTCGACGATGTCGCGCATGTCGGCGATCGAGCGCATCAGGTCGCGCACGTCGTCGACCTTGTCGATGCCGTTCAGCTCGATCAGCTCGCGGTTGACGTCGTCGGCCGAGGGCGTGACGGCGTCGTCCATGTTGTTCACCGGAAGCATCGCGATCAGCTTGCGCGCCAGCGCGATGGCCTCCTCGTCCGTCTTGGCGGTCAGCTCCGCGACGCCGGACTGCACCGACGCCTCGGGGCCGGCCATGGTCTTCATGTCCACCCGCTTGCCCGAAGCGGCGGAGACGACCATCGGGCCGTTGACGAACAGCGCGCCGTTTTCGCTCATGACAGTGATGTCCGTCATCCCCGCGATCGCGGAGGCGATGCCGCCGCACGGGCCGAGCACCAGCGAGATCTGCGGCACCACGCCCGAAAGCGCGCTGACGCGGCCGGCCATCATCGCGTAGGCGTTCATGGCGTCCACGCCCTCGTCCAGCCGCGCGCCGGCGGTATCCAGAATCCCGACGACGGGCGCTCCGGTCTTTTCAGCCAGATCCATCACCTTCAACACCTTGCGCGCGTGCGCGGCGCCGACGGAACCGCCCTTCACGGTGAAGTCCTGTGCATAGACGCACACCGGGCTTCCATCGACTAGGCCATAGCCGGTCACCACGCCCGCGTCAGCGTTGAGCACATCCATTTCAACAAAGCTCGCCGCGTCCAGAAGCTGCGCAATTCGCTCCCTCGCCAGGAGCTTTCCCGCCTTCTTCTGCTGCGCGCAGAGCTCGGGATCTCCCTTCAAAATCGCCAGCTTGCGCTCGCGAACGACGGGCAGATTGCGTTCCACATTCATCGACTTTTCCCTCCTGCTCTACATATGTATGGATAAAACCATCGTAATCCAACTTCCTTCTTCGACGCCTCCTTGCCCATCTCCTGCCCCAAAATTCGTTAATTTTCCGGCAATCTTTCCATTTGATGCGCATTGGGCATATTTGGTCTTGATTTCGTCACAATGTTGTCGTTTGAGGTTTGGACGCGCTTCTGATATAATGGAAGATGTGAAAAAGTCATTTTCGCTTCAATTTCGATACAAAGGGGACTCAGCGATGCAGGCGACAATGGAAGGCGGACGGCTGATGTTTGCCCGCAGGCACGGCCGCGATTACATGATGCGCTCCGAGAAGCGCCCCAGCTACGGCGGCGCTTCCGGCAGAGGGCGTCCTCCAAAGCGCCGCCGGCGGCGCGGAGGGGTGCTCTACACACTCTGGACGGTGCTGGCCTCGGTGCTGCTCTGGCCGGTCGGCATGGTGCTGCTCTGGCGCCGCCGGCTGCGCTGGCAGATGACGACCAAGCTGCTGATGTCGATCATCACGCTGTTCATCTGCGTGGTCGCCTATGGCTTTGCCCTGACCGTGCCGACGGACAACCCGACCGTCACGCGCGTGCAGGATTCGGTCAACGATTTCCTCGACCACTCGGTGGACTACGTCTCCGAGGGCGTTGAGTTCGTCCGCGTCAAGGCCGTCGAGGTCTATGAGAGCGCGGCCGATCTGGGCGACGCGCTCGGCCGCGCCTCGATGGCGAACCTGGCCGACGGCATCGATCAGGGAATCGAGCTGGCGGGGAATGTGCGCAATTCCGTCTCCGAGATGTTCGCGCCCGATCCCACCGAGGAACCCGACGCCTCCGCGACCGTCGCGCCCAGCGATGCGCCCGCGTCCTCTGCAACTGCCGCAGCCAGCGATGCGCCCACAGCGTCCACAACTGCCGCAGCCAGCGATGCACCCACAGCGTCCACAACTGCCGCAGCCACTGGCGCGCCCACGTCCTCCGCGGCCATTGCGGCCAGCGAGGAACCCGCAGCGTCCGCAGCCGCCGAGGCCACCGATGCGCCCGCGCCCAGCGAGGGAGCGGCGGCAGATGAGCTTCCGCTGTCCGTGCCCAGCGCGACGCCCGATCCGAACAGCGCGGCGGCCATTGGAAACGGCATCCTGTCGCGCGATCGCAGCTTTACGGAGGTATCGCCCTCGCCGAGCGCCGAACCGACCGACGAACCGGCCAGCGCCCTCGAACCCGAGGCCACCGGCGTGGCGGACACCACGCCCGAACCCGAATCCACCGATGCGGCGGACAGCCCGCTCGAACCCGAACCCACCGGCGCGGCCGGCATCACGCCTGAGCCTGAATCCACTGCTGAGCCGGACAGCCCGCTCGAACCCGAATCCACCGATGCGGCGGACACTACGCCTGAGCCCGAATCCACGATCGAGGCCAGCGCGACCGCCGCGCCCACTGCATCGCCCGCTGCGGCCGGAGCACTCGCTCCCAAGCCGGCCGGTGAAGCCGTGGTCTACTATAATGAAGGCGGCGTCAACTACCACATGCGCTCTTCCTGCGTAGGCATGAGCTCCGCTCCGGCGGGAACGCTGGCCGACGCGGTCGAACAGGGCCTGCGCCGCTGCCGCAACTGCCTGACGCCCGACGCCTCGATCCTCGAAGAGGAAAACGTCGTCTGGGTGGACGAAGCCAGCCGATTCCATCTGACCGACGAGTGCGCCGGCTTCGACGGCGAATGGTCGCTGATGACGCTCGAGGATGCGCTCTCCGAGGGCTGCGAGCCGTGCGAAACCTGCCAGGCAGACGTCTACATGGCGCAGCAGGGCATTGCGGAGCCGACGGCTGAACCCACCGCCGAACCGACGCCTTCGCCCACCGCCGAACCGACGGCCACGCCCGAACCGGTGACGGTCGTGCCTTCGCAGGCGCTCAAGCCCGCGGCCGAGGCGCTGGTGTACCATTCTTCCAACGGCGGCTGGTACCACACGATTCCGGATTGTTCCGGCATGACCGGCGCGGACCTCTATCCGCTGGCGGAGTGCGTCGCGGACGGCTTCCAGCGCTGCCGCCGGTGCGAGGCGCCGCTGCCCGAGCTGCTGGACGAACATTGCCTGTGGCTGGATGAAAACGGTTTGTGCCACACCTCGGACGAATGTGCGGAATTCTCCGGCACATGGACGCTGATCCCGCGCGATGAAGCGCTCGATGCCGGGCACACCGGCTGCACGGCGTGCGGCGCGGACGAATACCTCGTGCCGGGCACAATCGTCGACTATCCGGAGTGGACGCCCGCAGCGACTCTCGCGGCGGAATGACGCGCCGTTGACAGGCGGTTTCCGATCGCTCCGATCGGAAACCGCAGCCTTTGTTCAAAAAATTTGAAATTCGCCGCCACAAATGGGTTGTTTTATGTTATAATAGGAGGACGAAACGCCCGAAGTGGCATCGGTGAAAGGAATGAACCCACAATGTCGAAGAAGAGTATAAGGTCCAAGGGATACCGCAAGAGCGCCAAGAAGCCTTATCTGAGCAAGCGAGACATCCTGATCGTCGTAGGTGTGATCGCGGTCATTGTGATCGGGATCGTGCTGTTCAACCTGCTCTACGATGATGGTTCGCTCGATGTCGTGGACGGCGTCGCGCAGGTTCAGGGAGAAAACAGCCTGCTCATCAACGCCGGCAGCGCCAACAACCCCCGCTATTACAAGCTCGGCCAGCTGGCGGACATCGAGGGATATGCGCTCGAATCGGCGCCCGCGGGCGTGGATGAAAACGTGCGCGAGTTCACCTATGTCCCCGAAGGCGATTCGCCCTACGATGAAATTACCGTGAACGCCAACGCCAATGCGGCGGACATCCTCTGCGCCGCCACGCTCGCCGCCTATTCCAGCGCGGAAAACACGGTCTGCTCCGAACAGATGTCGATGGATCTCGACGGGCGCGAAGTGCTGTACTTCACCTATCAGCGCGAGTACGCCGATGAGACGGCCGACGGCAGCGAAACGGCGGCCGAAGACGACGCTTCCGCCACTGACGGCACCGCTGCGGACGACGCTTCTGCTTCCGCCGCCGATGATGGCACGGTTGCAGACGACACCTCCGCCACCGACGGCTCCACTGCGGACGACACTTCCGCCACTGACAGTACTGCTGC
>DVJL01000003.1 GCA_018716805.1 Candidatus Faecivicinus avistercoris
TCCGCATTCAGATATTCCAGCGCGCGGCCGCGCGAGGCGGCGTCGCAGCGCAGCACGATCTCCACGCACGGGCGGGAATCGTCCGGCATCCGAGCGAGCACTTCCCGCGGCGAGGGATGCCTGTGCGCCGCGTTGTCCGCCAGTTCGAGATCCTCCATCCGCGCGAGCTTGTACAGCCGGTAGTCCTGCGCGCGCGTCGAATAGGCCAGCAGGTACCACGCATACCAGCGATACACCGCAGCGACCGGTTCGACCGCGTGGATTCTCCGCTCGCCCCGCGCGTTCGTATAGACAAAGCGCGCGGCGCGATGCTGCGCGATCGCCCGCCGGACGAGCGCCAGCGCCGCCTGATCGCGCTCGCGCAGCACCGAAAAGTCCAGCACCACGTCCGAATCCGCCTCCGGCGAGACCGCCATGAGCTTTTCCAGCCCCGCGCCGGCGGAAGGATCCCCCGTGGCGGAGGCCAGCCCGGCCATCGCCGCGCGCAGATTCGCGCGATCCTCCGGCGTCAGCAGCTGGCGCTCCATGCGAAAGCCCTCGACCAGCGCATAGCCGCCGCATTTTCCCGGCAGCGATTCCACCGGAATGCCCGCCCGGCCGAGCGCATCGATGTCGCGCTGGATCGTCCGGATCGAAACCTCAAACCGCTCAGCCAGTTCGCGCGCCGAAGTCCTTCCGTGGTTGAGCAGATACAGCGTCAGCGCATACAGCCTGTCGTGCTTCATGGTTCCTCCTGCAATCAAAAGCCCTCCGCCAGCGCGGAGGGCTTGCATCCGGGTTATTCCTTTTCAGAGAGCGCGCGAAGATCCCGCTTGGCCGAATGTCCGCGCCATGCGTGGAGCACCAGCGCCAGCGCGATGACGCCGTAGGAGATGAACACGCGGAAGTATTCGCCGATGGCCGCGTCGCCGAACAGGTTCTTGCCGGCCAGCGGCGCCACGATGAACAGCGTGTGGAACAGTATGCAGCCCAGCAGCGCCTGCCCGTTCGTCGCACGGACGATGGACGCGCCGCCGACGAGGATCGCCGCGCCGGCATACAGGCCGACCTGCTCGTGCGCGCCGTAGGTCTGGAACAGGCCGAAGTTCTGCACGTAGATCAGCTGGCCGAGTCCGGCGAGCACCGTGGAGATCATGATGGCGATCACGCGGGTGCGATCGACGTTGATGCCCGCCGCGTTCGCAACCGTCATGTTCTGGCCGACCGCGCGGAACTGCTGGCCGAGGCGCGTGCGCATGATGGCGACGTTGGCCAGGCACAGCAGGCCGATCACCGCGAAGGTCACCACCGGAATGTTCAGCGAGGAAAAGCCGGATTTGATCGCGGGGATCTGATACAGCGCCAGCACGGCAACCAGCACGCCGAGCGCGATGCCGCCCTTCTTCGCGGAAACCTTCTTCAGCGCCATCCGGACGATGCAATAGACGATCGCCGCGGCCATGCAGATGTAGAACGCCGTATTGAAGTTCAGCCGCCAAAGGCCGTCGAGCGAGGAAGCGATCCGGTGAAGGTCGATCGTGTTCGCCACGCCCGTGGAGCCCATGATGACCAGGCCGTCCGTGTGCAGCGGAATCAGGTTGCCGAAGATGAACAGGAACAGCAGCTGATACAGTCCGTTGGCGAAGTAGCCGAGGATCAGGCCGCCAATCATCTCCTGTCCCTTCATGCGGTTGAGCAGCTTGCCGATCAGGAAGCCGAACAGCGCCGCAATCGGAATCGTCATCAGCGCAGCGACGGCAAAGCCGCCGAGGCCGGGGATCTGCCATTCGGTCACCCACAGCGCCGCGATCTGCGCCGCCATGGCGCCGATGGTGATGGCGAAGTTGATGCCCATGCCGGCGATGATCGGAATGATCAGCGCCAGAACGATAAACGCGTTGCGCGAAAGGCGGCCGAGCAGCTCATAGGCCACGTAGCCGAGCGATTGGCCCGAGAAGAAGAACGAAACGACGCACAACACCACAAACATGACCGTGACGGCATTGTCGCGCAGCAGAGTCTGAACATTCTTACGCACGCTGGTCACCTCCCGACTTGGTCAGCGCGTAGAGTATGATGCCGTTGGAGATCAGGATGCGCATCGTCTCCGAAATCGTCGATTGCGGAACGAGCGCGTTTGCCACCGGCATGCCCAGCGTCAAAACGCCCTGGAACAGGAACGTTCCGATCAGCACGTGGCTGATCTTGCAGCGCGAGGTCGAAGCGCCGCCGATCAGGATTGCGGAAGCCGCGACGAAGCCCATCTGGCGCGGCGCGGTGTACAGCTGCATGAAGCCGTAGCTCTGCGAGTAGACCAGAATGCCGACTGCGCCGAGCATCGTCGAAATCATCGTGCCGATGATGCGCATCCGGTCGACGTTGACGCCGGTCGCCTCGGCAAAGCGGCGGTTGTTGCCGACCGCCATCATCGCCACGCCCGTGCGCGAGCGCATGAACAGCCACACCAGATAGCAGCACAGCACCATGAACAGCAGAAGGCCCGTCGGAACCGTAAACCCGCCGATGCTGAACGACAGGAAGTTGTCCAGAAGGTGGCCAAACGACGTGGAATCGCTCATGACGATCGTGTTGCGCAGACCGGTGCCCAGCGGCCAGCGCAGCTCCAGCGAGTTGAACGGCAACACGAGCCATGCAATGCACATCAGCGAGACGATCGAGAATCCGACGTAGGTCGTAACCGACATCTCACTGCCCTTCAGCCGGTTGAGCAGCATGCCGTACAGCGCGCCCGTCACGGCCGAAATCGCCATGCCAACCACGCACGCGAACAGGAATCCCAGCCATCCGCCGATCTGCCATTCGATGGCCAGCAGGCCGCCGATCAGACCGCCGACGATGCCGATCGGCAGTCCGAGGTTTAGACCGATGCCGCACTGAATGCCCGGCACCATCGCAAGCACGAGGATGGAATTCATGCCCATGCGTACGAGCGTGTTGCTCATCAGCCCGCTCAGCGACAGGTCGTACAATAGCGCGACCACGCACAGCAGCACGAAGAACAGACCGATGATCATGCGCGGCACGCCGAGCTTTTTGATGAGCGCCGGATAGAAGAACACGACCAGACCCGCCAGGATCAGCCCGATGCCGACGTAGATCAAATCGTCGCCATAGCGGATGATCCGCGCCTGCAAGCCGTTTTCCAGCGCCGCGCTGCCGCCCGCTGCGGCAAAGCGGTCGTACTCGCTGGCGAAGTCGTCGCCCGCCTGCGAGACGATGTCGAAAATCGTGCTCTCCAGCGTATCGAGCGCTTCCTGATCGAGCGTATCATACAGCGCCATCAGTTCGGTACAGACGCTGGCATACTGCTCGTCGGCAATCGCGCGCAGCTCGTTCATCCGCTCGGTGGCGACGAAGCCGGACATATCGACCTCGACTTCCTCCTCCTCGGCGAGCATCGCATCCAGATCCGCCTCAGAGGTGATCTGAGAAGTATCCACCTCTTCCTCAGTCTGGTCAAGCGCGCCGGACGCCTCCATCTCGGCGATATACGCCGCCTGCGCCGCGGCCTCCTCGGCCCGGTAATCGGAAAGCGCAGCGTTCAGCGTCTCCAGCGCCGCATCCAAGCCGGTCGTATCGGCCGTCTCATAGTCGAGCAGGTTCGCAGAAGAATTGTTGCGCGCCTCCTCCTCGGCGGCCGCGACGGCTTCGCGGATCTCCGACATGCTCGCGCCGGCCGCCTGCGCCGCCGCGCGCGCCTCGTCGGCCGCGATGGCGACGTAGGATTCCACGGCGCCCTCGCCCGTGGCGATCAACACCGAGCGCGTGCGCATGGCGGTGAGAATCTCATCGCCGGTCTGGCTGTCGCGCTGGCTCATGCCGACGGCGCCGGTCACAATCAGCGCCGCCGCGAGCACAAAGATCAAGACAGAGGCAATCGCTCTGGCCTTTTTGTTACCCATTGACACTGCCTCCCTCCTGGTTCGGCCGGATGCCGGACATGGCAAGGCCGAAGTTGACGTCGGTATCCGTGGCCTTCAGCACGTCCACCGCATGACCCTCCGAGATGATCGCAATGCGCCCGCAGATCGAGCGCAGCTCCATCAGCTCCGACGAGACCATGACGATCGTCATGCCCTGCTCGCGGTTGAGCCGCACCAGCGTCTCCAGCACGAGCTTCTTCGCACCGATATCGATGCCGCGCGTCGGCTCGGAGACGAACAGCAGCTTGGGGTGCATCAGCAGCGCGCGGGCGATGCAGACCTTCTGCTGGTTGCCGCCCGACAGCGTTCCCGTGTGCTGCAGCGCCGACGTGCAGCGAATGTCCAGATCCTTGATCATCTGGTTGGCGACCTTGCGGATCTTCCGGCCGTCGCGCAGAGTAAACAGCGGCCTGAGTCCCATCAGGTATTCGCCCTTGATCTGCATGGCGTTGAACACGATGTTGTCCTCGATGGACTGCTCGAGCAGCAATCCGACGCCGCGCCGGTCTTCGGAGACCATCGCCAGGCCGCTTTGCAGCGACTTGCGCGGGTTGTCCAGCTCGTGGCTCTGGCCAAAAACCTTGACTTCGCCCGCGGCGGGATACAGTCCCATGATGCCGTTCGGAATGCCGATCTTGCCCTGTCCGGCCAGACCGCCGATGCCGAAGATCTCGCCCTCGTAGACCTTCAGCGAGACATCGCGCACTTCTTCGCCGGGCATATCGACCCGCAGATGGTTGACTTCGAGCGCCACCTTGTCGCCATGCGGCTTGTCGCGGTCCGGCGCGCTGACCACGCTCTCGCCCTTTCGGCCAATCATCAGCTCGGCCAGCTCAAGCGTGTTGGTCTGCTTCGTCTCGCGAACGGCCACCAGCTTTCCATCGCGCAGGATCGTGATCGAATCCGCCGCGGCGATGACTTCGTCCAGGCGGTGCGTGATGAAGATGATCGCAATGCCGCTCGCGGCGATCTGCTTCATGACGCCGATCAGCTGATCCGCCTCCGACTCGGTGAGCACGGCGGTCGGCTCGTCGAACACGAGCAGCTTGACGCCCTTCTTGTCGATCTCGCGCGCAATCTCGACGAACTGCATGTAGCCGACCGGCAAACCCTGCACGAGCGTGTATTCGTCAATCGACATGCCGACCGAATCCAGCGCCTTGCGCGCGTCCTTCGCCATGGCCTTCATGTCCAGCGTTTCAAGGTTTTTGCCGAGCACGCGGCTGATGGGATTCGGCCGGGTGATCTCGCGGTTGAGCTTGATGTTCTCGGCAATTGTAAATCCCGGCAACAGCATGAATTCCTGATGCACCATGCCGATGCCCTTCTCCATCGCGTCGTGCGGCGAATGGATGTTGACCGTCTCGCCGTCCAGGCTGACCGTGCCGCCGAACCCGCCGGTCGAATGGATGACCGGCATGCCGAACAGGATGTTCATCAGCGTCGATTTGCCCGCGCCGTTTTCGCCCAGCAGGGCGTGAATCTCGCCCGGCCGGACAGAAAGCGAAACATCCTCCAGCACGGTATTTTCGCCGTAGCGCTTGGTAATGTTTTTCATTTGAAGCACGTATTCTGCGCCCAAATCGTCCTACCTCCTCGTAAAGGGGTCTGTCCCCGCCCGAAAGCCGTCCGGGGAATACGAATCTCGCTTTAAAATGGGATGCCTTCGGCGGCCGCCGCCGGAGGCGCCTGCCCCGACCGCGTCTCATTTTAAAACGGGATTCGCATGATTGAAAACCGACCCGCCCGAAACCGGGCGGGCCGCTCGACCGGCGGCACATCTTGAAGCCAGCCGGCTTGCGCCAACGGCGCTATGCTCGCTTTGGGTTCGTGCAAAACGCAGCGGCTTCCGCCACTTCGCGGTTCCGCACGGCCAACGGATCGGGATTAGGCCTCGGTCGTCTCCTCGGCGGCAGCATCCTCAGCGGGCGCTTCCTCAGCAGCAGCGTCCTCGGCGGGCGCTTCCTCGGCAGGAGCCTCTTCCGCGGCGGCGTCCTCGGCGGGCGCTTCCTCAGCGGGGGCTTCTTCCGCAGCAGCCGCATCCGGGCCGTTCACGCCGCCCGGCAGATAGTCCGCGAAGTTGACCTGGCCCAGCAGGATGGTGTAGTAGTTCTCGAGCGTGGTGCCCTCGGCATTGGTGTAGTTGTCCAGCACAGCGCCGGGCGCCTTCTCCTCGAACTTGGCCAGCAGCGCGTCGGCATCGTTGCGGGAGGTGATGTCGCCGTTGATGTAGTCCACCGCGTACTCAACGCCGATCTCGATGATCGTCATTGCGACCGGAGACGGCCAGGTGCTGAAGCGGCCCACCGCATCGTGCTCTTCGAGCGCAGCGGCAATCGCCTGCAGCGCAGCCACGTCGTCGCCGCCGACCTCGAGCTCAAGGCCCAGCGTGGACGGGAAGCCGTGGTACGGAGACGGGCAGCAGGGCAGCGGATAGTAGGCGTTCGGCTGATCCAGAACCGCCGTCTGCAGCGCCGGCTGCATGCCGCAGTTCGTGGTGAAGAACGCGACCTTCTGGCCCGCATAGGTTTCCATCTGGCGCGGCACATCCTCGAGGATGAACTGCTGGGACGCGGAGACGCCCGCCTCAGCGGTCGGGTCCGGCGCAGTCACATCGACGAACTCAATGCCCAGCGCTTCCGCATTCTCCTGCAGCAGCGTGTGGCGGCCAGCGATCAGCTCCATCGCCATGTGGCGCGGGAAGGAGTAGTGGATGAACACGTCGATGCCCCACTCGGCGCACTGCTCCATGATGCTGTCGCCCTGGCCGATCTCATCGGCGTAGAGGACGATGTCGGCAGCCGCGGAGATGACGGCCGGGTCTTCCTGCGGAGTGCCGGCGATGAGCAGGATGTCGTCGCGGCCAAGCTCGCCGCGAATGCGCTCGAAGCCAGCGGTCGCGCCCGGAACGGCCTGGCACATCACGATGGCCTTGACGTCCGGATCAGAGGCGAAGGCCACCAGCTTGGAGATGGTGGTCTCCATCTCGGAGGCAAAGTTATCCGGATAGGTATCGGTGATGATGTGATCCGCGCCCCAGGTCTCGACGGCCTGTTCAGCCGCGCGGAACTCTTCCTCGCCCTGAGAGACGGTGCCCGTCAGGATGGCGACCTTCCAAGTCCCCTCTTCCTCCGCAGATGCGAAGGCCGCGAGGCTCAGAACCATCAGAGCAACGAGAAGCAGGCTCATCAGTTTCTTCATGTGATTTTCCCTCCAATTCAAATTCCCTATAACTTCAATCCACGCGGATTGCAATATAGGCTCCGTTGGCCGGCATAAAAACTATGTTTCTTTATTATAACATCAAGTCCACCATTATGCAATAGGGGATTGCATGTTTCGCTTTGTAAAAATTCGCGCGAATGCCAAATATTCACCATGTGCGTTAAGAATGCGTATATTATGGCTCTTTTTACACATCCATCCGTCATTTTTTTAAAAATAAGAAGGACATCCACCATTTTTCGGAAATGCCCTCGCAAATTATCCGGTCTCGAAGCCATACGCGCCGCAGCGGCTCAGGGGCTCGGGATCGCCATGCTGTTCGCACAGCCGGCCGCCAACGGCCCGGCAGGCGCGCGGCGCATCCTCCTGCCCAGAGCCCATCGGACAGCAGGGCCTTTTGCGGTCGATCCGGCAATTGTGCTGCACGCCGGTTGGGCCGCTGCCGGCGCGCGTGCAGGTCACGGCGCCGCTGAGCATGCGGCAGAACGGCGCTTCAAAAAACGCGTTGACATCGTTCCCCTGCCCCCAGCGATGGGTGTGCTTGAGGAAATTTGGCAACGGAATGAACCGCGATTCTCCGCGGACTTTTTTATTTCACACCAATGCGCTGGAAAGCGCCCCGCATTTTTACTATACTGGCGGTGGCGCGCGGGAAAAAAGGGCGACCATGCGCGACCGATCATGCGGCGAGGTGTTACCATGAACAAGCTCTACCGGGCGGCCGGCACGGTCGACCGCGATTTCGTCGGACAGATTACCTACACGATCTGCCTCGACCACCCTCTGCACGAGCTGGACATCGAGTTCAGCTTCGACAAACAGCGATTTCAGGAATCGGACGTCACCCCGGCGCTCATCGCCGAGACGGCGCAGATCTGCCGCGAAAAGTACGGCCTGACGGGCACGGAGGACGACGTGCGCCGCGCGATCCTGGGCAAAATGAAGACCGAGATCCACACGCTGGCGACCATCAACGACGAGTTCATCGGCTGCGTGCACAAGCAGCTGACCCACCGGCACATGCACTACGCCTGGCCGGACGCCTCGGAGGGCTGCATCCCCCGCGAGACGTTTGAGGGCGTGCTGAAGGTCACGGTGCTGGTGTTCAACGTCATCCAGGATGATACGCACTATTCGCTGACCGTGCGCGGCGAGTGAGGAGGTTCCCATGCTCAAGCGATTTGAACTGCACAACCACACCACGGAGTCCGACGCCTCCATCACCTGCGCCGAACTGGTTGACCTCATGGTGCGCGACCGCGTGGATGCGTTCGCGCTGACCGACCACAACACCATCTCCGGCCACCGGATCGTAAAGAAGATATTGGAAGAGAAAAAGCCGCCGGTTCAGTGCGTCTACGGCATGGAGTACACCACCTACTACGGCCACATCCTCTGCCTGAACCTGCGCCGCTATGTGCCGTGGGACTCCATCGACCGCAACTGCCCGGAGAAGCTGTTCCGCGCCTGCCGCGAAGCCGGCGCGCTCGCGGGCATCGCGCATCCGTTCTCCTATGGCGCGCCGTTTGCGCGCGGCTGCCGGTTTGAGATGACGGTGACCGACTTCTCTCAGGTCGATTTCATCGAGGTGTTCAACAACTCCGAGCCCCTGCACGAGGTCAACGAGCGCGGCCTGAACGGGTGGCAGGCGCTGGTGCTGCGCGGCGAAAAGCTGGCCGCGACGAGCGGCATGGATCTGCACGGCGCGCGGGACATGTCCATGAACTTCGCCACCTACGTTGAGGGCGAACCGAACGGCGATCCGGCTTTGGAGCTCGAGCGCGCCATCCGCAGCCAGCAGACGTGGCTGTCCAAGGGCTTGGCGCTGCGCTGGTCGCTCGATGCAGACGGCGGCGCGCGGTTCTGGCTGGAGGACGTCCGCAAGCCGGGCTTCGTGCCGAGCGATTCCTATCTGCTCTCGCTGACCGATGCGAACGGGGAGCGCACCTTCGACATCACCGCCGGGGAGCGCGCGCTGTCCGCCGCCGAGCTCGGCGACGCGCCGGTGATCATCCCCAAGCTCTACGGCGAAAGCCCGCAAATCGAAGACCTCGTCTGCCTCGCGCCCGTGATCCGGCGGTGACTCAGATCCCTGCCAATATGAAAGCCGCCCGCCGGAGAGCAGCCCGGCGGGCGGCTGGCACTGGCGGGTCATCCCGCCCTTAATATTACATTTCCGGCTGGAGCAGGCCGTAGCTGCCGTCGTGGCGGCGATAGAGCACGCACAGCGTGTCGATTTCCTCGTTGAGGAACAGGAAGAAATCATGGCCGAGCAATTCCATCTGGGCGATGGCGTCCTCGACGCTCATCGGCTTGACGCCAAAGCGCTTGATGCGCACGACGTCGTAGCTCGGCTCCTCGACGGCCTCCTCATTCTCTGCCGCCTCGAGCTCAGACGGGCGAATGCGCTTTTCGAGCTTGGTGCGGTGGCGGCGAATCTGGCGCTCCAGCTTCTCCACCGCGCGGTCAATGGACATATACATGTCGTTGGAGCATTCCTCCGCGCGCAGGATGAGTCCGCCGACCACGACGGTGATCTCCACGATGTTCCGCGCGCCCTTCTGCAGCTTGAACCGCACGGTGACCTCCGGCTCATCGCGGAAGTAGCGCTCGAACTTGCCAAGCTTCTTTTCCACGCGCGCCTTGAGGGTATCGGTGACTTCCATTCCCTTGCCGGTATAGATGTACTTCATGGTATTCGCTCCTTTATATCAAAATGACGCCGTCGGATCCGGGCGAAGCCCATGCGGCCCCGCCTCAGGTTCGCGCGCCGCGCGCTGCGAGGTTGTCGATCGGAGACGCGCTGCGGAGCGAGCCTTGCCTTAACGTCTCGTTTACTACCTTCTACATCCGCCTCCGTTTTTCCTGCATCCCGTGCAAAAAATTCAAAATTATTTGATCTCTCCGCGCGATGAATCCACGCTCTTTCCCTTCTTCCGCCCGGAAGCAGGCCGCTTGGCGCCTTCCGCCGGCTTGCCGCTCGCCTTGCCGGCCGTCCTCTTCGCCGACCGTCCCGCGCGCGCTCTGGATGCTTCCCGTTCAAACTGCACGCCCTCGGGCGCCTGCTTCGCCGCGTCCACCAGAAATTGCGAAAACCGCCGGATGCCGGACATGAACCGCGCCGACTTCGCCCGGCGCTGGTCGAGGTCGGCGTAACCGGCCAGCTCGGCGAGCGCCTTTTCCCACTTGCCCGTGGTCACGGCGGAGGCGATCTGCACCGGTACGACGTCGATCAGCTGCCGCCCCTTTTCGGTGGAGACGATCGACTTGCCCGACCGCTTCGCGTAGCCAACCTCGATCAGCCGCTCGATCACCGCCGCGCGCGTGGCTGGTGTGCCGAGGCCGGACGACTTCATCTGCTCGCGCAGCGCCTCGTCCTCGATGTCGCGGCCGGCGTTTTCCATGAGGTTGAGTATGGAGGAATCCGTGTGCGCGCGCGGCGGCTTGGTCTTACTCGCCTTGATCGACGCCCGCTCGACGCGGCGCGCGTCTCCCGGCTCGAGCTTGGGCAGCCGGACCTCCTTCGCGTCCTCGCCCGCGTCGTAGACCGCGTGCCAGCCCTCCTTCGCCGGCGTCGTGCCGGTGGAGCGGAACCGGTGCTCGTCCACGCGGGTGACGATCCGCGCGCTGTCGCACTCGTAGTCGGGATAGTGCGCCGCGATCAGCCGCCGGACGATCAGGTCGTACAGCCGCCGCTCGTCGGGGTTGAGCGATTGCAGGTTCGGCCGGCGGTCGGTCGGTACGATGGCGTGGTGGTCGCTGATGCGGGCATTGTCGTAGTAGCGCCCGGAGGACAGGTTCAGGTTCATCTCCGGCGCGGCGACCAGCGCGGCGTACGGCTCGGGCAGCAGGGCGAGCACCTTGCGGATCTTCGGGCGCATGTCGTCGGGCAGATAGCGGCTGTCCGTGCGCGGGTAGGTGACCAGCTTGTGCGTCTCATACAGCGCCTGCGCCAGCTTGAGCGTCCGATCGGCGGAAAAGCCAAACTTCTGGTTGGCTTCGCGCTGCAGCGACGTCAGGTCGAACAGCTGCGGCGGCTTGAACCGCTTGTGCTCCGTCCGGCTCTCCTCGACCACCGCCGGCCGGCCCTTCACCGCGTCGCGCACGCGCTCGGCGGTCGCGCGGTCGTAGGCGCGCGTGTCCGGCAGGCGGCGCTCGCCGGACTTCTTCCCGCCCTCGTCCGCCCCGGCCTCCGCCTCGTCCGCGGGGCGCGGATTCGGGTTGATCCAAAGCCCTTCGTAGTCGCCGAAGTTTGCGCGCACTTCCCAGTACTCCTCGGGCACAAACGCCTCGATTTCGCGGTCGCGGCGCACGATCAGGCTCAGCGTCGGCGTCTGCACGCGGCCGACGGACAGGTGCGCATCGTAGCGCAGCGAGAACGCACGCGAGGCGTTCATGCCGACCAGCCAGTCGGCTTCGCTGCGGCAGCGCGCGGACTCGTACAGCGCGTCGTATTCGGACGCCGGCCGGAGGTTGGCGAAGCCCTGCCGGATGGCCTCGTCGGTCATCGACGAGATCCACAGCCGCTCGACCGGCTTTGTGCACTTCGCCATCTGATAGATGTAGCGGAAGATCAGCTCGCCCTCGCGCGCGCTGTCCGTCGCGCAGATGATCGAGCCGATCCGCGAGCTGTTCATCAGCTTGCGCACGACCTCAAACTGCGCGCGCGTGTTCGGCAGCACCTTGAGCGGTATGCGCTCCGGCAGCATCGGCAGGTCGGCCATGCGCCACTGGCGGTAGCGCTCGTCCACCTCGCCCGGCTCGCACAGCGAGACGAGGTGCCCGATCGCCCATGTGATCACATACTCCTCCCCGTAGAGATACCCCTCTCCGCGCGCCTTCGCGCCCAACACCCGGGCGATGTCCCGCCCAACCGACGGCTTTTCCGCCACAACCAGCTTCTTCACGCCGCGCCTCCCCGTGCAGTTCGTTCATCTTATTATACCATTTATATCACGCGCACTGCAAGTTGCAAAGCACAAACGCCAAAGCGCATTTCGCCGCCGCGGCCGATTGACTTTCCTCCCGCATATTGGTACAATGATGCCATCCGAATCCCATTGAATTGGATTGTAGAAAGGATGGTTCAACATGGATTTTCGCATCGGCCACCTCGCCTACCGCACGCGCGACATGGAAAAGATGCTCGCCTTTTACACCGGCGCGCTCGGCTTTCAGCACATCTTCAGCCTCGCCAACGAGCGCGGCGAAAAGTGGATCGAGTACGTCATGACGCCCGACGGCCGCTTCCTCGAGTTCTTCTATCCCGACGAGACGCCCGTCGAACCCGGCACGGACTACATGCACCTGTGCCTCGAGGTGGACGACTGCGCCGCCGCCGCGGCCGAGCTCGAGGCGAAGGGCGTCGCCATTCGCGTCGCGCCCAACGTCGGCAGCGACGGAAATGTTCAGGCGTGGATCCGCGACCCCGACGGCCGCGACATCGAGCTGATGCAGCTCTCCCCCGACAGCGAGCAGGCGCGCAACCGCGCGAAGCTCTGATCGGGAAGGAGGGCCGGCATGAATCAGAAACAGGCCATCCGCGACGCATTTTGGTCGCCGTTTCGCGAGACCGTGCGCCGCGAGGGCATCCCCTACCAGTGGCTGGCGCTGAACGACCGCGTGCCCGGCGCCGAACCCAGCCACTGGATGCGCAACTTCCGCGCCGCGGCCAGCGGCAAGCCGGGCGCGCACGGCGGCTGCGTGTTTCAGGACAGCGACGGGGCAAAGTGGCTCGAGGGCGTGGCCTACAGCCTGCGCAGCCATCCGGATCCCGCGCTCGAGGCGATTGCCGACGGTGCGATCGAGGCGATCGTCGCCGCCCAGCAGCCCGACGGATACCTCGACACCTACTACATCCTCACCGGCTTGGACAGGCGCTGGACGAACTTGAGGGACAACCACGAGCTTTACTGCGCCGGCCACATGATCGAAGCCGCCGTCGCCTACTACGAGTCCACCGGCAAGCGCGCGCTGCTCGACGCAATGCTGCGCTACGTCGACCTGATCGACCGCGAAATCGGCCCGCGGCGCGGGCAGCGCCACGGCTATCCGGGGCATCCGGAAATCGAGCTGGCGCTGATGCGGCTGTACCGGCTGACCGGCGACGAAAAGCACCTCCGGCTGGCGAAGTACTTCATCGACGAGCGCGGCCAGAAGCCACTCTACTTTGAACAGGAAACGCGGGAAAGCGGCAACGACTTCCCCTGGAAGGACAGCCCGTTCGGCTATCAGTACTATCAGGCCGGCAAGCCCGTGCGCGAGCAGACGGACGCCGAGGGGCACGCCGTGCGCGCGATGTACCTGTACTGCGGCATGGCGGACGTCGCCCGCGCGACCGGCGACGAAAGCCTCGTCCGTGCCTGCGAAGCGCTCTGGGAGAGCACCGTGCGCCGCCGCATGTACGTCACCGGCGCGATCGGCTCCAGCGCCTACGGCGAATCGTTTACGTTCGACTACGACCTGCCCAACGACACCGTTTACGGCGAGACGTGTGCCGCGATCGGGCTGGTGTTCTTCGCCCGGCGGATGCTCGCGCTCAAGCCGCGCGGCGAGTATGCCGATGTGATGGAGCGCGCGCTGTACAACGGCGTCCTCAGCGGCATGCAGCTCGACGGCAAGCGGTTCTTCTACGTCAATCCGCTCGAAGTCAACCCCGTCGCCTGCGCAAAGGATCCCAACAAGCGCCACGTCAAGCCCGAGCGGCAGAAGTGGTTTGGCTGCGCCTGCTGCCCGCCGAACCTGATCCGGCTTCTGATGTCGCTCGAGGACTACGTCTGTTCGGCAGATGGCAATGCGCTGCACGTTCACCTGTACATCGGCGGCGACTTCACCGCGCGCGTCGGCTCGAGCGACGTCCGGCTCCACGTGGAAACGCGCTATCCCTGGGACGGCGACATCTGCCTGAGCGTCGAGCTGGAGCGCCCGGCGTCGTTTGCGCTGGCGCTGCGCATCCCCGAATGGTCCCACAAGTGGCAGATCGGACTCAACGACAGGCCCGGCGCGGACGAGATCGCCTTCGCGATGGTGTTCTCCCTGCAAGGCCCCGGGGGCTTCGTCGGCGTCGACGGCAAGACGCAGGTGCGCGACGGCTACGCCTACATCGAGCGCGAATGGAAGCCCGGCGACCGCGTCCGGATCATGCTGGACATGCCTGCGCAGTTCGTGCGGGCCAACCCGCGCGTCGCCGAGGACGCCGGCAAGGTCGCGCTGACGCGCGGGCCGCTGGTCTACTGTCTGGAGGAGGCCGACAACGGCCCGAACCTGCACCTCGTGCGCGTCGGCAGCGCGCAGCCGCACGTCCGCGAGCGCTGGCAGCCCCAGCTGCTCGGCGGCGTCACGGTGCTCGAGACGGCCGGCCTGCGCGAATCCGACGAATGGACCGGCCCGCTCTACGCGCCAGTGCGCGGCGCGCCCGAAACGCAGACCGTACAGCTGCGCTGGATTCCCTACTACGCATGGGCCAACCGCGGAACCGGCGAAATGCGCGTGTGGGTGCGGGAATAAGCGGCGCACGTTCTGCGCGTGTAGGTGCAAAAATAGCCTGCACAGCTGTCGACCAGCAGTTCCGCCGTCCTCGCCCCGCCTTCGGAAAATATCCGAAAAGAAAAACTGATTTTGAATGGATTCGCGCAGCTGGGGATCCGCCGCGTCAAGGCTCCGAAAGGGACGCAGCTCCATATGTATGGAGAAATGTCAACCACCCACCCAATCATTTGCCATCCATCCGAACGCCGGAATCCGAACAAAATCGGCACCCCTGGGAGAGCGCGAGAGAGTCGAAGCTCTCTCAAAAAATCGTTTTCCAAGCGAAAAACCTTCCGCCCACTCAACCCCTGGGAGAGCGCGAGAGGGTTACAACCCTCTCGCATAAAAATCGACTCCGGCGGCGTGTACGTCGGAGTCGCAGCTGATTTTTGCGTCGGGAAATCCCATTTCCCAGAGCAAAAATCGCTTCCTTGCAGTTTCCGCGCCCGAAGGTATTGACATTATTCTTAATGTTCATATAGCTCTTTACAGGTATTTATGTCTATGCTTTTTAAGACTATTTTGTGTGCGTTATACATTGTCACAAACGTATCCCTCCGCTTCC
>DVJL01000054.1 GCA_018716805.1 Candidatus Faecivicinus avistercoris
TGTTCCCATACCGAACACAGAAGTTAAGCCTCAGCACGCTGAAGGTACTTGGCTGGAAACGGCCCGGGAGATTAGGTCGTCGCCGGATTCAATTTTAAGAGGACATCGATGTGATGTCCTCTTTTTCTGTTTCCCCAAACCAGCCCTTGGAAAGTCCATGCCTTGCGCTGAGCTCAGTCCTCGACGATGACTTTGACGGGCGTGCACTTCCCGCCATTGCAGTCGCTTTCAGAGACGCTGCAGGCCGCTACGCCCAGCCGCACATCCATTCGCGCCCGCAGGACAACCCTGTCTCCCGGCCTGGAGAAGGGCTTCCTGACTTCGATCTTCCCGTCGGGCGCGACCGCCGTATACATAAACAGGTTGATCGGGCGGATGATTGGCCGGTTTTCGCCAAGGCTGCGGTTGATGTTGTCGAGGCAGTTTGGGTGTTCGCTGCCGTTGTGATAGAAAAAGTCGTACATCTCCGGGCGGCAGCAGGGATGGAGCAGGTCGTGCTCGCCAACGTCGTCCGCGAGGATCTCGAACATCGGCCGGTACAGGTTGGAATAGATCAGATCGCCGATCTGCAGGCGAAGCGATTCGTTGCAATCGATCGTGACGCCGGGTGAGACAAATTCGCCGGGATTTCCGGCGCGCTCGGCGAAGAAGTCGACGACCTGAGCGCCCTCAATGTCGACCACGGCGATGGTTTGTCCCTCTTTGACGTCGATTGCCGCGCCGTGACACGCGGGAATGAGAATTTCACACATGGGATGTCCTCCTTCATGGATTTTCAGCGCTTTCGGGAAGGGTGGGGCCGTCATCCCTCCCGCTCCGGCAGCTTCAGCCTGGCGATGTGGCCGGAGAGGAGTTCCAGATACTTTTGACCGATTTCGCCCGGTTGGCGGCCGTTCTTGATCAGGTAACCAACGCGCAGCGGTTCGGGCTGATCGGCAAAGGGAAGGGCGATCAGCTCCGTGTTGCGGCGCTTGAAGTAGATGTCGAGGTTGAAGTTCGGCAGATCGACGCCGATGCTGAACGCATCCGTGCTGCGCAGGATGGACATCTTCGTCGCGCGGTCGGAGACGTGCACGTTTTTCTTGAGCGAGTCGAAGAATACGCACTCCTCGGAATAGTAGCTCGGCGCCTTCTGCTGGTCGTAGGTGACGAATGGGTAGCCGGCCAGATCGGCGAGCGAGACGGTCTCGCGTCCGGCGAGCGGGTGGCGCTTGCGCATGAAGGCGTAGACGTTCAGCTTCGCGAGCTCGACGAACGCGAGATCGTGGATGTACAGCGACTTGCGGATCAGCGCCAGCTGATCGGGCAGGAAGGCCGCGACGCCCAGTTCGCTGCGGTCGGTGCTGACGTCGTGGAGGATGCGGTTCGTCTCGGTCTCGCGAAAGGCGACGTCGTAGCGGTCGTCGGGCAGGTTGTCCATCAGTTCGTCGAATGCGCGCACGGCAAAGGGGAGGTGCTGCGCAGAGACGGAAAAATAGGTCGGCACGGTGTCCCGGCTCTGGTAGCGGACGGCGAGATCGTCCGACCGCTCGACGATCTCGCGGCAGTGGCGCACGCAGTCCTCGCCGTCGACGGTCAGCGTCACGCCGCGGTTTGTCCGGCGGAAGATTTGGATGCCGAGCTCCTCCTCGGTTTCGCGGACGGCGGCCGACAGCGCCGATTGCGTCATGAACAGCGATTGCGCCGCCTTGGAAAATGACCGGCACCGGGCGACTTCGACGATGTAGCGCAGGTTTTGAAGCGTCATGCAGACCCCGCCTTTGCAGTTTCTCTCCTGATTATACCATCCAATCGCGCCGCTTTTCAACGCTGGTATCGATAAAATCGCTGGCCGGCGTTCAAAAATGGGGCGGGCGGCGCGCTTGATTCCTTTGCAATCGGAATGGTATACTGATGCCATGAAGCAGACGGGAGTGAATCAAATGAACGGGGAGAACATGGAGGCGCTGTATCGCGAGGCCAAGAGCCGCTACGACCACCGCGCGAACGAGGACGACGTGGCTGCGGCGGAGGCGATGTTCCGCGAGCTGGGGGATTACGCCGACGCGCCGGCCTACGTCGAGAAGTGTGAGACGCTCAAGCGGTTCGCGGTGGGCAGGACGGTTGAATTCGGCGCGGGGCTGCGCTGGCGCGTGGTCGATCTCCGCGGCCGGATGCGCCTGCTGCTCGCCGAGCGCGACGTCGCGTACCGCGCCTACGACGACCGGCTGCGCGACACCTCGTGGGCGGAGTGCTCGCTGCGAAAGTGGCTCAACCATGCGTTTTTGGAGGAGGCGTTTACCCCGCAGGAGCGGACGCGCATCGTGTCGGGCGTCGTGCGCAACCGGCGCAGCCCGAAGTTTTTCACCAATGGCGGCGCAAATACCGTCGACAAGGTGTTCATCCCGGACATGGAGGAGATCCTCCGCTACCTGCCCGCCGAGGCCGACCGCGCCGGCGACGGCTGGTGGTGGCTGCGCACGCCGGGCTGCAACCTGCTTAGCGCTGCCAGCGTCTACACGGACGGGTCGATCTACGACATCGGCATTCACGTCAACTACCCCGCGGGCGGTGTGCGACCGATGCTGTGGGTGCTGCTGCGCGTGTGACGGCTCGTGTGCGGATCTGTTCAAAGGGCAGAGGAAAGTATGACCGCCTGTAGCCGTGCGCAACGAGACTTTGCCGGCGAGAGAAGGGAAGCCCGGCCGCTTCGCAGAGCCAATTCGACTTGGCTCGTCCCGCGCGCGGCATGGCTTCGCTCGGTGGGCGGAGGGAATGGACGGCCCTGCCCTTCGCGCGGTGGAAGCGGCGCGTTTGTTTGCCCGGTTTCGATGGGTGAAGGAAATGGGCGGTTCCGTCCTTTGTGCGGCGGGAAAGGCGCACGTCCGTTCAACCGGCTTCGGAGGGCGAAAGGAAACGGATGGCTTCGTCCTTCGCGCGGTGGAAGCGGCGCATGTCCCTTCGACCGGATTCGCGCCGAAAGCCGATTTTTTACAAATGCACGTCTTGACAGCTATACAGGGTTGTGATAGAATAATTCCATTCCTTTTCCGGTGACAATAGCCTGAGGGATCCACCTGTTCCCATACCGAACACAGAAGTTAAGCCTCAGCACGCTGAAGGTACTTGGCTGGAAACGGCCCGGGAGATTAGGTCGTCGCCGGATTCCACGGGGGGCGTTCACGATCGTGGGCGTCTTCTTTTTTTTATATCGATTTATGCCGAAAGGGGCGGGCGGAGGCGCTCTGCCCGCGGGATTTCGCCGAATGCGAGGGGAGGGATGGCGATGGCATCGTGGATTGCACACCAGATGATCGCCGATGCGCTGCTTGCGCGGCTGCCGTCTCTGGACCGGCGGGGGTTCTGCGTCGGTAGCGTGGCGCCCGATTGCAACGTCCCCAACGGCGATGGCACGTTCACGCCCGCGCGCGAAATCACCCATTGCATGACCGGGCCCGGCAAGGAGACGGCCGATTACGAGGGCTTTTATGCGCGCTTTGCCGCGCATGGCCTCTCGCCGCTGGCGCGCGGATTCCTGCTGGGCTATTGCGTGCACTTGATTGCCGACGCGCGGTTTCAGCGGTTCATCCGCGACCCGGGCCGCGTGAAAGCGATGTTCGCCCGGCTCAAGCGCGATCCAGCTGCGCGCGAGCGGCTGAGCGGCCAGCCCGAGACGTTCGATGCGGTCAAGGCCGCGTTCGGCAAGGCGGCGGTGTTTCGGGATGTCGCTGCATGGGAGGCGGCGTACCTACGTGCGAACCCGCATTCCGGCTATATCGAGGTGCTCTGCGGCCTTCGGGAATTCCCGGACGTGCTCGAGATGTTGCCGGGCAGCATGATCGCATGGAAGATCCAGCAGAACGCGCACATCCCGGAGGGGATTCCAGCGCACGACGGCCGCTTTTTCCCTGCGGACGAATGCGAAACCTACCTGCGCGAAACCTGCGCTTTTTCCATGGCGTGGCTGCGCGGCAAGGGCGTCGAATGACAAAGGGCTTTCCTCGGAGACTTTGAGGAAAGCCCTGTTTTTGGAAAAGAGAGGGAGCACAGCTGCGCGAAGCGCGCCTGTCAGGCGAACGCAGAGTGAGAACCGGAGGATGGAGCCTTCGATTCGAGGAAGGAGAGCCCTTTTCCGTCGGAAAGCGCAGCGCCCGAGGGCCTACCGGTTTTCCAGACGCAGCTCGGGAACTGGCCGGAGGATGCCCGCCGCGCTGCCCACATTTCCGCCGGCGAGCAGCAGGCGCTTGACCTCCCTCTGCAGGCGGGTGGTTTCGGGCAGATCGGTGAAATCGGCGTCCTCTGGCGCCCGAAACAGCCATTCGAGAAAGCCCCTGTCCTGCGGGTGCTCGCGGAGGATTTCAAACCGGTTCTGGAAGGACAGGATGTTGGAATCCGGGCCGAGAAACGAGCGAAGCGCCGGCGAAAGCAGCCACGAATCGCAGCAGAACCGGTCGCGCGAAAGCTCTGGCCAGTGCGATTCCAGAAACTGCGATGCCCGCATAAGCGAATCATCCACCGCGCCGGGCGACAGGTTTGCGTCCGACGGGATGTGCAGGCCGACGGCGGCATCGCCACTGGGCGGTTCGAGTTCGTATTCCAGCTCGCCGATTCGGAAGATGCGCATGGCGAGCTGCCGGTAGGTCCACCAGCCGCGGTCGAAGAACATCCGCCCGTTGCGAACCTCGCATTCGCGGAGGAATCTGGAAAAGCACTTCATCGTCGCGCAGAACACGTCCTCGCCGATGCCCATTTCGCGGTACCGGATGGCGTCGCGCCGTGCGCACTCCAGCTGGCAGTAGAGCATGGCGTAGTGATCGCCGTCGCCCGTCAGCCGGTTGCTCAGCGCCCGATAGGCGCTTTCGGCGGTCTCGATCGCCATCATGCCCGCGAGAAACGGTTCGAGTGCCGCCAGATCGAGCGTGTGTCCGGCTTCCTCCGCCCGGCGCGCCGCCTCATCCGGCAGGTCGATTTTTTGATACAGTTCATGGAGCTGCATGTCGCGTTCTCTCCTCTCTATTCATTCAATGTTCCGGCGCGGGCGTCGATGAGGCGCATCCGCTCCCATTCGGCCTCAATGGCTTCGGCCTGGGGACAGGCTTTGGCGCACCGCTCGAATGCCTGCCGCGCGCTGCGCGCCTCCTTGTCCGAGTGCGTAGCGAGTTTGGCGAGCGCATACTGCGTGCGCAAAACATGGGGCTGCTTGCGCATGGCGCGCAGGAAGTTCTGGATCGTCGAGGCGAGCCGTTCGGCTTCCCCGGCGTTGCCGGTGAGGAGCTCGCAGAAGATGCGGTTGCACACGAGCCCGCAGCGGTTGATCCAGTTGATCGGCACGTTTGAATCGAGCAGGCGGATCATCGCCGCGTTGGCTTCTTCGTAGCGCCCCTCGTCCATCAGGCGGGCGCACGCCCACGCGCCGAGCTCGGCGCTCATACCGTCGGACATCTCCTCGATGGCGGGCATGACGAACCACGCCTCCGGCAGATCCTTGATCCGCCTGCCGCGTGCGAGCTGTTCCGACAGGCTCAGTTCAGTCCAAAACGCCCGCAGGGCCGTGGGGTTCCGGCGAATGGCGCGCAGGTTCGCGCCGTCGTTGTCCATTCCGGAGACGCGCAGCGGAACGCCGTTGACCAGCGCGAAATAGAGGTTGAGCGTCGCCATGCCCGCTGCAAACAGCATTGGCAGCCCGCGCAGCGCGGCGGCCAGAGCGCCGAACGCGACCGCCAGGACGGCGTTGACAATCGCGCCGCCGAGGTTGTACAGCGCCACGGGCATCGGCGCGCCGTCCGGCGGCGGCGCCATCAGGCACTGGCCCGCCATGCCCGGCAGCGGCTTGCGCTCGAAGTGGATGCGGCCGTCTCTTCGCTCCCAGATCAGGCTGAACGCGCGAAAGGACACGAACCGATAGCCGGTCGCAAGTCCGAACGCGAGGTGCCCCAGCTCGTGCGCGACGGTGCAGAGCAGGATGCCCAGATAGAGAGACAGGATGTAAACCGCCAGCGCGGCGGGAAGGTTGCGCCAGGGTTGAATGGCGGGAAGGTTCAGGCCCAAAAGGACGCCGTAACCTCCAAAGGTGAGGATTGTGATCGGCCACATAAGGGGATCTGTCCGCCGGGTGAGCTGCCTGACGTCTGATTTCTTCATTGCGGGTTCTCCTTCTTCGTCCAGCGGTATTCCGATTGATATTCGGCAAAGCACGCTGCGCAGACCCAATCGCCGCCGTCCGTGCGCCAGCCGTACAGCGCGTCGCCCGGCGCGGCGGAGAACTTTTGCCCGCACATCGCGCAGTGCTCGTGATCCCAGAGGGGGTTTGGCTCAAATTTCGCCCATTCAAAGGCCCTGCCCATCAAAAACGCCTGATAAATGTGCATGATAGGATCTCCCTTCTCTGAGTGGCTGGAGGTCAGTCCTTCGCGGCGCGGGCGTCGACGACGGCCATCAGCGCGCGCTCGGACGCCGCCTC
>DVJL01000055.1 GCA_018716805.1 Candidatus Faecivicinus avistercoris
TGGAGTTTCCGAACCGGTGGTCAGCGATGTGCTGTTGCCCACGCCGGACAGCGGCACGCTCGTGCTGGCGCTCGAAACGCCGCCGCCCGTGCAGGAATCGTTTTCCGAACTGCTCGGCTACAATGCGGACACGGTGGGCTTTCTGCAGATCGGCGACATCGTTTCGCTGCCCGTCGTCCAGCGGGTCAACGACAACGAATACTACCTGACGCACACGTTCTCCGGCGCGGAGAGCGCTGAGGGCGCGCTGTTCCTCGACGGCATGAACCTGCTGGTTCCGGAGGACGACTGCCTGATCGTCTACGGCCACAACATGCAAAACGGCACGATGTTTGGCGACCTGAAGCTCTACCGCGAGCTGTACTTCCTGCGCGGCTGCCCGCCGGTCGCGTTTGACACGATCTATGAAAACCGGCTGTACGCGCCGTTCGCCGTGTTCATCGCCTCGATGGAGGCCGGCGACGCCAGCTATTTCGACGTCCGGCAGTTTGTGTTCGATGAATCGGACTTCAACGCCTTCGTGTCGTCGCTGCGCGCCCGCTCCGAGTACGATGTGCCGATTGACGTCCGGTACGGCGATTCGCTGCTGCTGCTCGTCACCTGCGACAACGCCGAGGCGGACGGCCGGCTGATCGTGGCCTTCCGCGCGCTTCGCGAGGACGAGACATCGGAGTCTGTCGCCGCACTGCTCGCGCAGGCGGAGTAGGCTCGGCACGGCTTTGTACGAAGCGTGCGGCCTACGGCTGGCAGAAGGGTTTTCAGGATGGAGGGCTATCAATTCCATGGACGATTGGTTTACCGTCGAGAAAATCGAGGACGATACGTTTGCAATCAGCGAATATGGGCACTGGGAGGAGGCACACAGCTACTTGCTGTGCGGGACGGAAGCCGCTGCGCTGATCGACACGGGTCTCGGCGTCGCCGACGTGAGGGCGGTCGTCGGCCGGTTGACCGCGCTCCCCGTTCGGGTGCTCACCACGCACGTCCATTGGGATCACATCGGCGGGCATGGCCTTTTCAGCGACGTCGCCGTCCACGCGGCGGAGGCGGACTGGCTGAACGGGCAGTTTCCCATTCCGTTGCAGGCAGTCCGGCGCAATTTGACGCGCCTGCCCTGCGAATTCCCGGAGGGATTTAACCCGCAGAGCTATGAGGTCTTTCAAGGGCCGCCGAGCCGGATTCTGCGCGATGGCGACATTGTTTCGCTGGGAAACCGGACGCTCGCCGTCCTCCACACGCCCGGCCACTCCCCGGGGCACTGCTGCTTTTACGAGGCGGCGCGCGGGGATCTCTACTCCGGCGACTTGATCTATCAGGGCTGTCTCGACGCGTTTTACCCGTCCACGGATCCGGAGCTGTTCTGGCGCTCCGTGCAGAGGGTTCAGCGGCTGCATCCGCACAGGATCTTTCCCGGACACCACCGGCTGTCCGTTCCGATGGATCTCCTGCCCCGAATCGAAGCGGCCTTCGCGCGCCTGTCCGAACAGGGGAGGCTGGCGCATGGCGCCGGCGTATTGGATTGCGGAGATTTTCAGATTCACATTTGAACGGCGGCGCCGTGCGCGGCCGGACACAGGGAAAGACCCTTCGGCTGGCAAATCCGAAGGGCCTTTCTTCCATGGGGGGGTAGGGGACGATACCGGCTCTTTCCGTGTGCGGGGACGAGCGTCCCCGGCGTTCCGCTGCGGAAGTGCGTTCGGGGAGGGCACTCGCGCGGCGGCTTGCAAAAAATCGCGCTTTCCGCCGAAGCGAAGAACCGCGCGGCCACTGCCGCGCGGAACCCACGTCCCCGGCGCATCGGGCAGGCAGTCTGAACATTCTCATCGGGATTTTTCCGTTTTGGCCCTGCCTCTTTACAGGCAAAGGCGCCGAAGCGGCGAGATCCCTTCAGAAAATATCAAAAAAACCGCATGCCTGACCACGCGGATGACAGTGCATTTCATGGTTCCGGCAGAAATACAACCTGCTTCCATGTATCTGACCTATCCCCATCGCGCGGGGCGCGTGGAGCTTCCCAGTGACCGACTCGTGGGTTTTGAACCCTTTCCATGTTCCGCACTGAAGCGGCGAAGCAGGCCTATGCAATTTTCGATTCTATTATAGCACAATCTTCGCTGCTTCGCCACCCTGCGCGCCAAATCTTAACATGCGCTGCGCTCATTCATCCGTTCGCACTTCGACCGTCAGGCCGAGCCACTCGAGCGGCTGGTCGGGAACGACGCGCACGGCGAACGTTCCATCCTCCGCGAGTGAGGAGATTTCGCAGACCGTGCCGCCGGTTTCGCGCTCATCGGCGTCCCAGGCGTAGACCAGCGTCACGCGGTCGCTTATGGAAATCAGCGCGGCGTCCTCCTCGGCCACGCGGAATTCCACGCAGATGTCCTCCGCGGGCGCGATTTCCACAACCGATGCGCCGGACTCGATGGAATCGCCCGCCTCGGCCGCGACCGACACGACCACGCCGCCTTCCTCTGCGGTCAGGGACGCCGAATCGCCGGACACGTATTCAAACAGCAGCTCGCCGCGCTCGACGAATTCGCCCGCCGAGACATACACTGCCGTCACGGTTCCCTGCGCGGAATAGGCTTCGACGTCGCTCTCGACCACGGTGCCCACCCCGACGCACTGCTCGTCCGAGCACGCCTCGTCGCGGTACAGCTCGACCACCTCGCCGACGTACAGCTCGCCGCCGGTAGGAATGACGCGGTATTCATTGCCCTCCATCATGGCGACGGTACCGACCGCCCTGTGCGTGCCGTTGACCGTGCAGCGGACGTAGACCGTCTCGCCCGCGTGGACGAGCTGCGCGGCGGGATCGTCGTAGGCGCCGTCGACCGTGCAGTAGATCGCGTAGGGATCCACCGGCGCAAGCTCCAGCACCGTGCCGTCGGCCGAATCGCCCGCCTGTATGGAGAGCGTCGCGACCGTGCCGTCCTGCGTGGCGTAGACCTTCGTCGTGCGAATTTCGCCAATCACCTCGCCTGCGCCGATTGCATCGCCCGGTTCGACCCCGATCCAGTCCAGCACGCCGCCGGTCTCGGCCGTCACCACGGTGGTCCGGCCGGCCTCAGCCGTTCCCTGCCAGACTTCGGCCAGCGCGGCGCACGGCGCCAGCAGACATGCCGCGATCAGGGCGGCCAGCAGTTTTTTCGCCATTTCAATCAACCTCCGAGCGGCACGAGCGTTCCGTCCGCTCCGATTTCATATTCTTCGCCGTCGACGGCAACCGTCGTCGCGGACGCGGTGACCTGCCAGACAAAATCCTTGGAGACATAGCCCGCGGCGCGCAGCGCGCCATAGGCCGCTCCGGAGAACTCGGCTTCCGTGCCGAGCGCGACGGCTTCGCCTCCGACGACCAGCCGCAGCTCGCGCACGCCGCTCAGGCGGAGCGTTCTGAGCGCCAGACCGCCGATGCGCCATTCCCCGCCGCCGCTCTCGGGCGTCAGGGTCAGCACGTCGCCGTCGAGCGACGCGGTGAACGCGCCGCCGTCCGCGAGCGTGACATCCAGTTCAATCCCATCCAGCGTCAGCGCTGTTTCCGCTTCTGCGGCGAGTTCGAGCGGAAGCGAGCCGTACAGGCTTGCGTCTTCGGTTCCCGAGGCATGACTGTCCGTCAGCGCCTCGCCGGGCACGACGGTGAAGCCCTGCTCCATCTCTCCGCTCATCTCTCCGCCCATGCCGCCGAGCGATCCCAGCATGCCGCTCAGATCGAACGATCCGCCGGGCATGCCGCCCGGGAATCCGCCGCCGGGCATGCCGCCGCCCTGCGTCAGCTGAAACGCGGCCGATCCCCACGCGACCGATCCGTCCGCGAGCACTGCGCCGGCGTAGAGCGTCCACACGCCCTCCGCGCAGGTGGATGCCGCGATTTCCAGCCGGGTCTGCGCGGTCGGCTCCAGCGCGGTCAACGCGCCTTCGGCATTCGCGAGCCAGAGGATGTACTGCGCTGCCCCTTCGACGGGCTGCCATGTGAATGCGATCAAATCCTCCAAAGTGGAATAGGACACTTGCCAGACGCCGTCCACTTCCATGCCGTTTTCCACGGAGATCACCGGCCCGCCCTCCGAAATGGGACCCGGCGTTGGCGCGGGCGAAGCGCTCGGCTCGGCCGACGCGCTGGGCGACGGGCTCGCTTCGGGCGATGTCGACGGCGCGGGCGTAGCGCTCGCTTCAGGCGATGTGGACGGTGACGGCGTGGGCGTAGCGCTCGCTCCAGGCGAAGCCGACGGCGACGATGTGGGCGAGGGACTGGGCGAGGCGCTGGCGGAAGGCGCCGCCGTCGCAGTGGGCGAGGCGCTGGCCGACGGCTCAGGCGATGCAGTGGGCGAGGCAGTAGCGGAGGGAGCCGCCGTGGCCGACGGTTCGGGCGCCGCAGTGGGCGAAGCGCTGGCCGTTGCAGTGGCCGTCGCCGCCGCAGTAGGACTGGGGGCAGCGGTGTCCGCCGGCTCGGCATGCGCGCCGGACAGCGCCAATGCGCAGATCATCGCCGCGCAGAGCGCGCGTTTACTCCGTGACATCGCTCGCCGCCTCCTGGGTATCGACGGCCTCCGTCTCGACGTCCTCCATCTCCGAGCCGTCGAGCGTCGAGACGATGGCGCCCATGCCGAAGCGGGTGTTCTCGTCCGGCGTAAAGTCGATGTAGACCGTATAGGTGACGTCCTCGCTCTCGCCGGTGGCGGCGTCCGCTGCCGCGGCTGCGGATGCATCGGACGAAGCGCTGGCAACGCGGGAGATGCGGGAAATGGTGCCGTCATAGGTCACTTCGTCGTCCTGATTCCAGAGCAGTTCGATGCTGACTGCGTCGCCCTCGGCGATGTCGGCCAAGTTGTATTCGGCAATTTCAGCCTCGATGCGCATGGCGTCGTCCGGATAGAGCACCGCGGCGAGGGCATCCTTTTCGATCGCCGTGCCTTCCTCCACGTTCAACTCGGCGACGACGCCGTCGGCCGTCGCGAGGATCTGGTTGCCGGACATGTACAGCCCGTCGAAGCTGCCGTTCAGCGTCTCAAACAGCAGGTCGCCGCGCTCGACCGTATCGCCGTCTTCGACCGCGAAGGAGACGATGCTGCCCGTGCCGGTCACGGCGGTCGGGCTGGTGCGGTTCAGCGTGCCGCGGCCAATGCGGGTGGCGGCCTTATAGCTGTCCTCGCGGTAGACGCTGACCGTCTCGCCGACGAGGAAGTCGCCCGACGTGACCTCGACGGTGTAGTCTGTTCCGGTGATGGAGGTGATGACGCCCGTGCCCGTGTGGTCGCCGTCGGAATAGCAGCTTAAGTAGACCGTCTCGCCGACGTGGACGAACTTGTTTTGAGTCGCGTTGTAGGCGTTTTCGGTCGAGGCGGCGATCGTGTAGACGCTCGCGCCCTCGATGTACATCACGGCGCCGTACTTCGTCGCAACGGTCTCGGCGGAATCGCCGGGCTGGCCGAACACCCCGGTGACGGTGCCGGATTCGGTGGCGTAGACCTTCGTGGTAGCCAGCGTGGCCATGGCGTCTCCGGCACTGACCCGCTGGCCGACCTCGACCTCTACGCTCTCGACCGTGCCTCCGATGGGGGCGTAGACCTCCGCCGTGTCGCTGACGCCGACGGTGCCGTTAAACGAGATCGACTCCGCCAGCGCACCCTGCATAAGCATCAGGCAGGCGCTCGCCGCCGCCAGCACTTTGAAGAAACGTCCTTTCATGTTCAAAACCGTCCTTTCTAAAATGATGTCGAGGGGGATCAGAAGGATCTCAGTGCATCGATGGGGTTCAGGCGGCTTGCCTTGCGGGCAGGCGCCCAGCCGAATATGATGCCGACGGCCGCTGAAAAACCTACGCCCAGCGCGATCGCACCGGGATTCAGCGCGAATTCGGTGCCCATCATCTGGCACAGGCCAAACGAAAGCAGCAGGCCTGCGACCACGCCGGCCAGGCCGCCGATGACGGACAGCAGGAATGACTCGATCAGGAACTGCGCCTGAATCTGCCACGGCAGCGCGCCCAGTGCCTTTTTCAGGCCGATCTCGGTCGTGCGCTCGGTGACGGAGGTGAGCATCATGTTCATGATGCCGATGCCGCCGACGAGCAGCGCGATCGACGCGATGCCGGCGAGCAGCGCGGTCATCATGGAGAGCATCTCCTCCATCGTGTTCTCGACACTGCTCAGCGTAGTGACCGTGAAACAGTCGTCCTCATAGCTGAACATGACGTCCATCTCGGCCTCGATCACGTCGGCCGCCGCCTCGGAGTCCACGCCGTCGGTCAGGTAGATGGTAAACGACGTCACGACGTTTTCGTTGTTCATCTTCAGTGCCGTGGTGTAGGGAACGAGGATGTCGTTGCCGCCGGAGAAGATGCTTGCGATCGATTCCGATTCCTCGTCCGAGAACAGGCCGACGACCAGGAACGGCACGCCGTCGATGTAGAGTTCCTCGCCGATGGGATCCACGCCGTAAAAGAACGTATCCACCATCTCTTGGCTGATCAGGCAGACGAAAGAGGTGTTGGCCGTGTCCACTACGTTGATTGCGCGGCCGCGCTCGACGACGCCCTCGTTGGTCTGGAAGTAATAAGCGCTGTTTCCGGACACGGAAATGCCGGTTTCATAGCTGCCTCCACGGGAGACCCGCGCGCTCAGGGAAACCGTCGGTGTGATGCCGTCCACTATGTCAAGTCCGGCGAGCTCATCGAGATCCGTGTCCGTCATTCCGGATTTGAGGTCGCTGCCCGTTACCGATACGGTCAGCGTGCCGGCGCCCATCGAACTGAATGAGCTCGACAGGGAATCGGATACGCCCGAAACCGTGGTAATCAGCGCGATGACGGCCGTGACGCCGATCATGATGCCCAGCACCGTCAGAAACGAGCGCATCCGGTTGCCGCGGATGTTGGAAAGCGACATGGCCACGCATTCCTTCAGCATGGCAAAGGTGCCGAAAAACCGCCTAAGCATCGCTGGTGTCGCCTCCCTCCTGCAGCTCGCCGTCGATGATGTGCACGACCCGGCGGGCGTAGGCGGCGATGTTCATGTCGTGCGTAATCATGATGATCGTGCGCCCTTCGCGGCTCAGCTCGCCGAACAGCTCCATCACCTGCCGGCCGGTCTTCTGGTCGAGCGCGCCGGTCGGCTCGTCGGCCAGCAGGATCGACGGGTTGCCCACCAGCGCCCGCGCGATGGCCACGCGCTGCTGCTGGCCGCCGGAGAGCTGGTTGGGATAGTGGTCGCGCCGCTCGGACAGGCCGACGCGGTCGAGCATCTCCTTCGCCCGCCGCCTTCGCTCGCGGGGCGGGACGCCGGCGTAGACCAGCGGAAGCTCGACATTCTTTTGCGCCGTCAGCCGGGGCAGCAGCTGGGAATTCTGAAAGATGAAGCCGATTTCGCGGCTGCGGATGCGCGCCAGTTCGCCCTCCGTCAAATCCTCGATCAGCCGCCCGCGCAGCACATATTCGCCCGAAGTCGCTACATCCAGACAGCCGATGATGTTCATCAGCGTGGACTTGCCGCTGCCCGACGGGCCGAGCACCGACAGGTATTCGCCTTCGTCGACCGACAGATCGATGTCCTTGAGGACGTGCGCGTCCTCGTCGCCCATGCGGTAGACCTTGTTGACCTTTCGCATTTCAAAGAACGTGTCCTGCGTCATTGTCCGGCACCGCCCATTCCGCCGCCTCCGCCGAAGCTCGGCATTTCACCGCCGGAGAAGTCGGGCATCTCACCGCTGGAGAAGTCGGGCATTTCACCGCCGGGGAAGCCTCCGCCGCCCATTCCGCCGGGCGCGTTCATCTCCGTGGAGCCGAACATCCCCGATAGCAGGCCGCTCAAACCGTCGGACGACGCATCCTCTTCAACCTCGACGTACACTTCGTCGCCTTCGCTCAGGCCGCTGACGATTTCAACATAGCTGCCGTTGCTGACGCCGACCTCGACGTCCACGCGCTCCAGCTCGCCCGCGTCGTTGTACATCAGCACATAGGCGCTGTTCGTCTCGTCAAAGCTCAGCGCGTTCATGTTCAGTATGACGACGTCCTCGGCCACCTCGAGCGGGATCGTGACCGTCACCTGCATGCCCGGATAGATGCCCTCGCCGACGTCGACATAGGCCTCGGCCGTGTAGTAGGCCACCGAACCGCCGGAGGAGGAGATGTAGTTGATCGAATCGATTTCAGAATCGAACGTCTGCTCCGTGGCCGTGGCCGTGACGGTGCACGCCTGGCCGACGTAGACCTCGGAGATGTCGTATTCGTCCACGCGGATGGAGACCATCATGTGGTCGAAATCCGCCACCTGAACGAGTTCATCGCCGGCGGAAACCTCGTCGTCCTCTTCCACGCTGAGCGCATTGACCGTGCCGTCGAATTCCGCCTCGATCGTCTCGCCGTTGGACAGCCGGACGAGCCGGTCGCCCTCCTGTACGTCGTCGCCCGCCGAGACGTAGACGTTTCGCACCGTGGCCGAGGACGACGCGGTGTAGGCCGCGCTGTCGACCAAGCTCAGGCTGCCGCTGAAGCTCAGCGAATTTGAGATGCTGCCGACCGTCGCCGTGTAGCCGTCATAGGTCACCGTATATTCCTGTCTGAGGGCGCTGTACGCATACCAGACGGCCGCTGCGATCAGCAAAAGCACGATCAGCAGTACGATGATTTTCCGGAGTCGCCGCTTCCATTTTTTGCGCGGCTTTTTTATGGATTCCGTGTTCAAACCGTACACCTCCATGGCGCCTGCCAAATTCTGGCCCCAAGTATACCGCCGAAATCTCAACAGGAGATGAACAAATTGTGACCGCCGGCCACTGTTTACAATTTATTCATCCCCGCGCTTGACAGGCGAACCATTTCGTGATAGAATAGACGGACAAAATGCCCGTGGGGGAGTAGTTTGCGCGTTGTGCGTGGCAGGTCAACATGCTGGTCCGAACCGCCGGATCTGGCCTGTCTTAAAAAACGAGACTCACTGTGCACCTTTCCAATGCAGGCGGGAGGCGCACAGGGGTCTTTTGTATTGTCTGCGCAATCTCCGAAGCGCGGAGCGGACATGCCGGTTTTGAACCCGATCGAGCGCCGCAAGGCGGCTGGACCGTCCGCCGGTACGCGCGCCCCGGCTTCGGCACAGAGAGGAGTTCTCCCCATGAGTTTTTGGAGCCTTCTCCTGCTCGCCGTCGGACTGTCGATGGACGCCTTCGCCGTCGCGGTCTGCAAGGGGCTTGCCACGCGCAAGCTGGACGGCCGGAAGATGGTGACCGCGGGGCTTTGGTTTGGCGGTTTCCAGGCGTTGATGCCGCTGCTGGGCTATCTGCTCGGCTCGGCGTTTGAGCGCTACATCACAGCCTTCGACCACTGGATCGCCTTCATCCTGCTGGGCCTGATTGGCGCGAACATGATCCGGGAATCGCGATCCAAGGAGGTCGAGGAAGTCGACGCCTCCTATGCCTTCCGCCCCATGCTCATCATGGCCATCGCCACCAGCATCGACGCGCTCGCCGTGGGCATCACCTTCGCATTTTTGCAGGTGAACATCCTGTCCGCAGTGGCGTGCATCGGCATTACGACGTTCGTGCTGTCGTGCGTCGGCGTGAAGGTGGGCAACGTGTTTGGCGCGCGCTACAAGAGCACCGCCGAACTCTGCGGCGGCATCCTGCTGATCCTGCTGGGACTTCAGATCCTGCTGGAGCATCTGGGCGTGCTCTGACAAGGGCGAAAGCTGTGCGGCATGCGCTGGGTTCCCAAGGGGGAGGAATGCGGCGAAGCCGGGGTTTCCCGTCCGCCGCGGCGGGCGAAAAAATTTCCTGAAATGCCGCAAAAGGTCTGTACATTTTGGGGAAGCTGTGGTATAATACGTTCAGCCCCGATAAGAGCTTCGAAACCGTATCCCTCCGGTGGAACCCTACCGATGACAGGACTCGGCATCAAAGACAGGCATCGTATGGGCAACACAATTAGGAGGGTATATCCATGTTTGAGGACAAGACTTTGGTTTGCCGTGAATGCGGCGCGGAATTCGTTTTCACTGCGTCTGAGCAGCAGTTCTATGCCGACAAGGGCTTCCAGAACGAGCCCGGCCGCTGCCCGGCCTGCCGCGCTGCGCGCCGCGCGCAGAATGGCGGCGGCGCCCGCGCCGAGCGTCAGATGTACGACGTGATCTGCGATGGCTGCGGCCAGCCCACGCAGGTGCCGTTCCAGCCCCGCGGAGACCGTCCGGTCTACTGCCGCGCGTGCTTCGAGGCGCAGCGCCAGAGCCGCTTCTGATTCCGGCAATCGACGCCCCTTCGTTTTGATCGAAGGGGCGCTTTGTTTTGTTCCTGTACGGCGGGAAGCGCGGTTTTGCGCATACACATGGATTCTAAACCGCCGTGGGGTCTTTTCATTTGTGGATTTATCGTGTATAATAGGGAAGAGGGAGGTGGTTCCGATGCGGATGGGCATCATGGGCGGCACGCTCGACCCTGTGCACAATGGGCACATCGCCGTGGCGCGCGCGGTCTGCGAGGCGTGCGGGCTGGACGGCGTGATGCTGCTGCCCGCGGGCGATCCGCCCCACAAACAGCACCGCGCCGACAAGGCCGACCGATGGGCGATGGCGCAGCTGGCCGCCGGGGCGCTCGACTGGATGTCGGCTTCGGATCTCGAAATCGTTCGCAGCGGCACGACCTATACGGTGGACACGCTCGAACAGCTCTGCGCAGACCGGCCGGGCGTGGAATGGGTGTACATCATCGGCGCGGACACCGTCAATGTGCTCGAGACGTGGCGAAGGTTCGAACGCGTCGCCGGGCTGTGCGCATTCGCGGCGGTCGGCCGTCCGGGCTTTGAGGCGGGACGGGCGCACGAGCACGCCGCGCAGCTCGCGCGCGCATTCGGCGCGAAGATTCACTTTCTGGATGTGGACGGCCCGGCGATCTCGTCCACGGAGGTGCGCAACCGCGTGGCGGAAAACCGGTCGATCGCCGGCATGGTGCCGCAGGCGGTGGAGGCGTACATTCGCGAAAAGGGACTGTACCTCTGCGGCATGACGTGGGCGGAGATCGACCGCGAGCTCGCGGCGACGCTCAGGCCCGCGCGCTACCGCCATTCCATCGGCGTGGCCGAGACGGCCATGCGGCTCGCGCCGCGCTACGGCGTCGACCCACAGCGCGCGCGGCTGGCCGGGCTTCTGCACGACTGCGCAAAGTCGATGGACGAGGCGGAGATGCGCCGGATTGTGAAGGCGAACGTCCCGGATGCGGACGTGCTCGAGCTCGCGGCGGGGCAGGTGCTGCACGCGCCGGCCGGCATGGTCGTCGCGCGGCAGAAGTACGGCGTGCGCGACCCGGAGATCCTCTCCGCCATTCGCAAGCACACGCTCGGCGGGGCGGACATGACGCCGTTTGAGGCGCTGATCTACGTGTCGGACGTCATCGAGCCAAACCGCGCGATGTACGCCGGGCTTTCCCGCGCGCGGGAGTTGGCCGGGATCGACCTGCGCGCCGCGGCGCGCTACTGTGCGCAGATGACGAAGGACTACGTGGAAAAGAGCGGGCATGGAACGTTTCATCCGCGCACGGCGGAGATGCTCAGAAGTTGAACTTGTTGACAACAGATTCGGAGGTTGTTGAATGGAAACGAGAGAACTGGTGCTCAAGATGGCCAAGATCCTCGACGAAAAGGGCGCGCTGGACATCCAGATTCTGGATGTCGGCCACATGACGTCGATTACCGATTATTTCCTCATTGCCAGCGGCCGGAACGCGATTTCGGTGCGCTCGCTGTCCGAAGACCTCGAGGACAAGCTCGCCGAGGAAGGCGTATTGCCGCGCCGCCGCGAGGGCGTGCGCGAGTCGCGCTGGATCGTGCTGGACTACGCCAACGTGATCGTGCACATCTTCCACCCGGAGGAGCGCGCCTATTACAACATCGAGCGGCTGTGGCAGGACGGCACGAATCAGGTGCCGTTCGCGTCGGTCGAGGCGTGAGGTTGAAACTGCAACACAGAATTAACTTGACGCGGAGACACAGCGGTGTTACAATTGAGTAAAATTGAGGCCATTTTGGAAGCGGCGGATCGCTGCAGAGAGAGGGCTTCAAGAGGCTGTGAAGGAAAGAAGTAGGCCGTTTGCGATGTCTGCAGAGAGCTGCCGGTGGATGCGAGGCAGCGGCGGAGGAGCGGCTGAATACATTCCGGAGCCGCGCACCGAACGGCCGGGCGCCCAGTAGGCTGCGCCGGGTTCGCCCGTTAGCGCGATGGAGTATAACGGCGCGTCGCCGCGTACTCGAAGAGGGCGTCGCCGTGAGGCGGCGTCAAAATGAGGTGGTACCGCGGGAAGAATCCCGTCCTCTGCAAAAACTGTGGAGGGCGGGTTTGTTGTATCCGCCCTCGCAAACCGGGGGAGGAAGCACAAATGCCCATTACGAAGCTGCTGGAGAGAAACGCGAGGGAATACGGCGACGAGGTCGCGCTGGTGGAGATCAATCCGGATGTCCGGGAGATCCGCCGCGTGACGTGGAAGGAATATGAGCTGATCGAGACCGGCTCGTCCACCGAGTTTCGCCGGGAGATCACCTGGAGCGTGTTCGACGAAAAGGCGAACCGCTGCGCGAACCTGCTGATGAGCCGCGGCATCCGGCGCGGCCACAAGGTCGCGATCCTGCTGATGAACTGTCTGGAGTGGCTGCCGGTCTACTTCGGCATCCTCAAGACCGGCGCGCTGGCGGTTCCGCTGAACTACCGCTATTCGGCCGAGGAGATTCGCTATTGCTGCGATCTGGCCGACGTGGACGCGCTGCTGTTCGGCCCGGAGTTCATCGGCCGCGTGGAGGAAGTCGTTGACCAGATGCCGAAGGTCAAGCTGCTGTTCTACATCGGCGACAACTGTCCGACGTTCGCGGAGAACTACCACCACCTGGCGGCCAACCAGTCCAGCGTCGCGCCCAAGGTGGAATTGACCGATCAGGACGACGCGGCGATCTACTTCTCGTCCGGCACGACCGGGTTCCCCAAGGCGATTCTGCACAACCACGAGAGCCTCATGCACGCGGCGGTCGTCGAGCAGAAGCACCACGGCCAGACGCACGACGACGTGTTCCTCTGCATCCCGCCGCTGTATCACACCGGCGCAAAGATGCACTGGTTTGGCAGCCTGATCTCCGGCTCGCGCGCGGTGCTGCTCAAGGGCGTGCGCCCGGAGACGATCATCCGCACCGTGGCCGAGGAGAAGTGCACGATCGTGTGGTTGCTGGTGCCGTGGGCGCAGGACATCCTGGACGCCATCGACCGCGGGGAGATCGACCTGCGCGGCTGCGCGCTCGGCCAGTGGCGGCTGATGCACATCGGGGCGCAGCCCGTGCCGCAGAGCCTGATCCGGCGCTGGAAGCGCCACTTTCCGAACCACCAGTACGACACGAACTACGGCCTGTCCGAGTCGATCGGCCCGGGCTGCGTCCACCTGGGCGTCGAGAACATCGACCACGTCGGCGCCATCGGCGTGCCCGGCTACGGCTGGCAGGTGCGCATCGTCGACGACCGGAAGGAGGACGTCCGGCAGGGCGAGGTCGGCGAACTGGCCGTGAAGGGCCCCGGCGTGATGACTTGCTACTACAAGGACGAAAAGGCCACGCGCGAGGTGCTGCGCGACGGCTGGCTCTTTACCGGCGACATGGCCATGCAGGATCCGGACGGGTTCATCTATCTGGTGGACCGCAAGAAGGACGTCATCATCACCGGCGGAGAGAACCTCTATCCGGTGCAGATCGAGGATTTTCTGCGCGCGCACGACGCGGTCAAGGACGTGGCCGTCATCGGCCTGCCGCATCCGAGGCTGGGCGAGATCGCGGCGGCGATCGTCGAGCTGAAGCCCGGCGCCGTCTGCACGGAAAGGGACATCGAAGAATTCTGCAAACAACTTCCCCGCTACAAGCGCCCGCGCCGCATCATCTTCGCGGAGGTGCCGCGCAATCCCACCGGCAAGATCGAAAAGCCGAAGCTCCGGAAGATGTATTCGGCGGAGCATCTGGTGGCCTCGCAGGTAGAGGGCTGACGAACCAATGGAGGTACAATACCCATGAGCGAAACCAAGCGTGAACACAAGATCTGGAACCCGAAGATGGAGTGCATGAGCCGCGACGAGCGGATGCAGCTGCAGAGCGAGCGGCTGGTCAAGACCGTGCGCCACGAGTACGACAACGTGCCGATGTACCGCGCGCGCATGGACGCCAAGGGCGTCAAGCCCGAGGACATCCGCGGCATTGAGGATCTGAAATACCTGCCCTTTATGGAAAAGACCGACCTGCGCGACGAATTCCCCTTCGGCCTGCTGGCCGTGCCGAAGCGCGACATCGTGCGCATTCAGGGTTCGTCGGGCACGACGGGACATCCGATCGTCTCGGGCTATACGCGCAACGACGTCGACGTCTGGAGCGAGGTCATGGCGCGCACGCTGACCGCCGCGGGCTGCGGCCCGGACGACATCGTGCAGGTCTCCTACGGGCTGGGCCTGTTCACGGGCGGATTCGGCGCCTATCAGGGCGCGGACAAGATCGGTGCGATGGTCGTGCCGATGTCCAGCGGCAATACGCAGCGCCAGATCATGATGATGAAGGAACTGGGCGTCACGATGATCTGCTGCACGCCGTCCTACGTCACCTATCTGGGCGAGACGATCCGCGAGATGGGCATCGACCCGAAGAAGGACCTCAAGCTCAAGGCCGGCTGCTTCGGCGCGGAGCCGTGGACGGAGGAGATGCGCTACCACATCGAGGAGCTGCTGGGCATCGACGCCTGCGATATCTACGGCCTGACTGAGATCTGTGGCCCGGGCGTGTCGTTTGCGTGCCTCGAGAAGGACGGCATGCACATCAACGAGGACCACGTCATCGCCGAGATCATCAATCCCGCGACCGGCGAGCAGCTTCCCTACGGCGAGTCCGGCGAGCTGGTGTTCACCACGATCACCAAGGAGGGCATGCCGATGCTGCGCTACCGCACGCACGACATCTGCACGCTCAACCCTGCGCCGTGCGCCTGCGGCCGCACGACGGTGCGCATGTCGCGCATCACCGGCCGCACGGACGACATGCTCATCATCCGCGGCGTGAATGTGTTCCCCAGCCAGATCGAATCAGTGCTGGTCGGCGTCGAGGGCGTCGCGCCGCACTACATGCTCATCGTCGACCGCGTCAATTCGTCCGACACGCTCGAAGTGCAGGTGGAGATGACCGAAGAGATGTTCTCCGATACCGTCTCGCACATCGAGCAGGTGCGCAAGCGCATCACCGACCAGATCAAGTCCGTCGTCGGCATCAGCACGAACGTCAAACTCGTCGCGCCCAAGTCGATTCCGCGCTCCGAGGGCAAGGCCAAGCGCGTCATCGACAAGCGCAAGCTGTGATCGAAAGGGGAGGGCATCATGTTGATCAAGCAGGTTTCCGTTTTCCTCGAGAATCGTCCCGGCACGCTGCGCGAGCTGACCCATTTGCTCGGCGCGAGCGGCATTGACCTGATGGCGCTGTCCATCGCCGATACGCAGAATTACGGCATTGTGCGCATGATCGTCTCCGACGATCAGGTGGACGGCGCGCTTCGCGCCCTGCGCGGCAGCGGCTTTACCGCGCGGGTGAACAACGTCATCTGCGCCGAGGTCGAGGACCGGCCGCTCGGGCTGAACGCGCTGCTCGAGACGATCGAGTCCATCGGCGTGTCGGTGGAATACCTCTATTCGTTCCTTCGCGCGACCGGTGAACGCGCGCTGATCATCCTGCGCCTGTCCGAACAGGACGAGGCGGTCAAAAAGCTGGCCGAAAAGGGCGTCAAGCTCGTCTCCCAGCAGGAGATCGACCGCCTGTGACGGGCGGACGAGGGTCAGCTGCATCCCCGCGCTTCATTCCGATGGTGCGCGTTTCCAGCCGCGTATTGATTGAGTTCAGCCGCATTTCCCGTGCCTTGTCTCGAAGGTGCGCGCTTCTGGCTACGCATTGATTGAGTTCAGCTGCATTTTCCGCGCCTTGTCTCGAAGGTGCGCTTCCAGCCGCGCATTGACCGAGGTCAGTTGCATCCCCGCGCTTCGCGATGAAGCGCGGGGATTTTTCTTTCGCAAAGGAGGATGGCGCGGCGGGCCGCACGGCCCAAACGAAAAGAGGCGCCGGCGGATTTTTCGCCGGCGCCCGGGTTTTATTTAGGGGATTTGAAAGGGATTTTTTGATGCCTTAGGCCGCGACAGTGGGCAGCAGCAGGCCAAGCGTCGCTGCATCGACCAAACCGGTGGCCTCGAGGGCGTTTTCACTCTGGAACGCCTTGACGGCATCCATCGTGGCGCTGTCATAGACGCCGGTCGTGGACGGCATTTCGAGCGCACGCTGCAGCCAGTTCACAGCCGTGGTCGCATCGTAGGGAGTGTCCGGATTCGCCGTTTCGTTCAGCAGGGCGACAAACGCGCTCAGCTGCTCGTCGGAAATCACCTGACCATTGGTCGGCTCGGGAGCAGTGGTTGCAGTCGGAGCGGGCTCGTCGGTGGGAGCGGGCTCATCCGTCGGAGCAGGCTCATCGGTGGGAGCAGGCTCATCGGTGGGAGCAGGCTCATCGGTGGGAGCGGGCTCGTCCGTCGGGGCAGGCTCATCGGTGGGAGCAGGCTCGTCGGTGGGAGCAGGCTCATCGGTGGGAGCGGGCTCGTCAGTGGGAGTAGGCTCATCGGTGGGAGCGGGCTCGTCCGTCGGGGCCGGAGTCGCGGTCGGCGCATCGGTCGGAGCCGGGGTCGCCGTGGCCGTCGGAGCCGGGGTTGCGGTCGGCTGGACGTAGCTGAACATCTGCGCGATCAGGCTGGCGGACGCGCTGCTTCCATTGCCTTCCGCGCCGACCGCCTGCTTGAACGCGAGGACGGCGTCGGCGGTTGCGCTGTCGTAACGGCCGCTCGCTTCGCCGGAGAGGAAGCCGAGCTTGATGAGCTGGTTCTGCATCTCGGTCACGCGGGAACCCGTGTCGCCGCGCTCGAGCGAGATGTAGACCGAGCACTCCGGAGCGCTGTCGCGATTGAGGGCGCGCAGCGTGTTGACGCCGGCGATTCCGTCAACGGTCAGACCCGCGGCCTGCTGGAACAGGCGAAGCGCTTCTTCCGTGCGGGCGCCGAAATCGCCGTCCACCGGATCGGCCAGATAGCCAAGCTCGCGCAGGCGGGACTGCAGGTCCTCCACGCGGATGCCGGTATCGCCGCGGTTCAGGGTCACATAGGTCTGATATTCAGGGGCGTCCGAGGCGAACAGGCGGCGCTGCAGCGAGGGCGTCGCGACGCCGGTCTGATTGTAGCCGATCGCATCCTGGAAGTAGCGCACGGCCCTGCGGGTGCGGGAGCCGAACACGCCGTCGACGGAGCCGCAGTTGTAGCCGAGCTCGTTCAGGCGGCGCTGAAGCGCCTCGACGGCGTCGCCGACGGAACCGCGGGAGAGGGTCTCGTATTCCGGATCGGCCGGCTCTTCCTCGGTCACCTCGGGCACGAAGCGGATCGCGCAGGCGGTGGCCGTCAGGCCGTCAAAGTCGGTTTCCGCCTCGAGGCGCACCTCGCGCACGCAGTAGGGGAACAGCGGCTCGTCGAAATTTGAGGGCATCATGTTCTCGGTCATCACAGCCGTCAGGCCGCCGAGCCGGACATCCGTCTCGTCATATAGGCCGAAGCCGACGACCAGGTTGCCTTCGACATCCGTGGCGTAGCGCTCGACGATGATGTAAGTCTGGCTCATGTCGGAGCCGGCGAGGCGGTAGGTGTCGTTGGATTCGTCGTGGGTGATGATCGGGGAATTCACATCCTGCCAGCTGGTCAGATCGGGCAGTTCGAGAAGTCCATAGAACGATGCGATTGCGAATTCGCGCATCAGCATCCCGGGCATGACGATTTCATCGTCGTCCACGGTCGCCAGCAGGCTGTCCGCGAACCAGTTCACGCCAATCAGGTACAACTGCGTCCAGACGAACTCCGGGGACGTGGCGTCGTAGGCGATTTCGCCTTCAATGCCCATGTTGCGCGCGAAGCTGTCCAGCACGGGGAGCATCCGCTCCAGTTTTTGTTCGGTGGTCAATTCGACCTGTGCGGTCCCGGCGTCCACTGCGGTCTCGGCATAGGTCAGAACCGGAACCAGCAGCATCAGCGACGCGAGCAGCGCACTCAGCAGCTTTTTCATTTCTATCGCTCCTTTTGGTGTTTTTTTCTGACCAGTCATTAGACGCGGCCGCGGGCGAAAAGGTTCAATTTTCCCAGCCAAATTTGCCCGTTTTTGCGCCAAATTTCGCTGGCAATTTTTGTCAGCGTCAGCAGGGCTTTTTTTGCTGCCAGCACCAGACGCGCATCACGAGGCTGTGGGGCAGCAGCTTGGCCAGCAGCTGCTGGAACCTCAGCCGCTTCAGGCAGATGGAGACGTCGCGCCCGCGGCGCATGTCGCGCAGCGCCGCCGCGACGACGCCCTCCGGCCGGTTAAAGAAGTTGTAGTAGCGAACCGTATCGTCGGTCACGGCGGTATCGAAGAATTCCGTCCGGCACCAGTGCGGGCAGACGGCGATCGACCGGATGCCGCGCGGCCGAAGCTCCATGCCGAGCGCGCGGGAGAAGCTCATCGCAAATGCCTTCGATGCCCCGTAGACCGCGATGTACGGCACCGGCTGGAAGGCCGACGACGAGGCGACGTTGTAGATCTCCGCGCCATCGCCCATGTAGGGCAGCGTCAGATACGCCATGGCGACGGGCGCCTTGTCGTTTAAGTCGATGATCTTCAGCTGCTGGTCGAGCGAACGCTCTGTGAAGGCGCCGAACACGCCGAAGCCTGCGTTGTTGACCAGCGCGCGCACCTCGGGCTTCTCGGCCGCGAGCAGCTTCCGATAGACCTCGAAGCTCTCCGGTTCGGTCAGATCCAGCGCGATTGGGCGCGCCTTTGCGCGCAGCTCGGATCCGAGCGCCTCCAGCCGCTCCCTGCGGCGGGCGATGAGCCAGATCTCGTCGAGCGCCTCGCGCCGGTCGATCTGAAGGGCGAATTCGCGCCCGATGCCGGATGAGGCTCCGGTGACGACGGCGATTTTCATGGGCAAATCCTCCTTTGGGAAAAGAATAGAAGCCCGGGGCGGATCGCACCCGAGGCCAGTTTGTCAAAGACCCGGGAGAGCGCGAGAGGGCCGAAGCCCTCTCGCATATAAATCGCGCCCGATGGCGTGTACGTCGGGCGCGGGTGCTGATTTTTGCGCCGGGAAATCCCATTTCCCAGAGCAAGAATCGCTTCCTTGCAAATTTCGCTTGTGCTGCAAAGCGGCGCGAGCGAAATTTGGAGGGGGTGGTAGTGGCGGGGGAGCAGAGCTCCCCCCGTCCACCAGCTTGTCAAAAAGACTTTTTTGACAAGCTGAGCCCGGGGCGGATCGCACCCGGGCTTCTCGCGTTCAATGGGGTTACGCGCCGACAAACGCATGGTAGATCGCGCGCATGGCGGTCTCGAAATCGGCGGTGTCGACGCCGACGATGATGTTCAGCTCGCTGGATCCCTGGTCGATCATGCGCACGTTGACGTCGGCCTCGTACAGCGCCTTGAACAGCTTGGCCGCCGTGCCGCGCCGGCGCACCATGCCGTAGCCGACCGTCGCGATCAGGGCCAGGCCCGACTGGATCTCGATGGAGTCCGGCTGGCAGGTCTGGCGGATGCGCTGGATGATCTGGTCCTTGCGCGTGGACAGCTCGCGATCCGAGACGATGACGCACATCGTGTCGATGCCGGTGGGCAGGTGTTCGAAGGAGACGTCGAAGTCCTCCAGCGCCTGCAGCACGCGGCGGCCGAAGCCGTATTCGGCGTTCATCATCGCCTTGTCGATCGTAATCAGCGTGAAGTCCTTGTGGCCGGCGATGCCGGTGATCGGCGTGGCGAAGCTCTCCTCGGTCGGCTGGGCGACGATCAGCGTGCCCGGATCCTCGGGGTTGTTCGTGTTGCGGATGTTGGTCGGGATGCCGGCCTTGTGCACGGGGAAGATGGCCTCCTCGTGCAGCACGGTCGCGCCCATGTAGGACAGCTCGCGCAGCTCGCGGTAGGTCAGCTGGCGGATCGTGCGCGGGTTGTCGACCACGCGCGGGTCGGCCATCAAAAAGCCGTTGACGTCGGTCCAGTTTTCGTAGACGTCGGCCTCGGCCGCGCGGGCGACGATCGCGCCGGAGACGTCGCTGCCGCCGCGGGAGAAGGTGTGCACGTCGCCGTTGGGATAGGAGCCGTAGAATCCCGGGATCACCGCGCGCGGATGATCCTCCATCGCCCGCATGAGCATCTCGTTGGTCCATTCCGCCGCGAACGCGCCGCGCCGGTCGAACTTGATGACGTCGACGGGGTCGATGAAGTCCCAGCCCAGATACTTTGCCAGCACGATGCCGCACAGGTATTCGCCGCGGCTGGCGGCGAAGTCGACGCTCCTGCGACGGCGGATGGCGTCGCACGTCTCCGAGAGGATGGGCCGCATGTCGAAGTCGATGCCCAGTTCCTCGACGATGCTCAGATAGCGGTCGGCGATGCGCGCGAAGACCTCCTCGTGCGACTGGTTCAGCTCGACCATCCGATAGCAGCGGTAGAGCAGGTCGGTGACCTTTTCATCCCCGTCAAACCGCTTGCCCGGTGCGCTCGGCACGACGTAGCACCGCGCCGGATCGTCCAGCACGATTTCGCGGACCTTTTTGAAATGCTCGGCGTCGCACAGCGACGAACCGCCGAATTTAACCACTTTGATTCCCATAATTTCCCTCCGCGCGCCGCGTGGCGCGATTCATTCGTGTTCTTCGGCGGGTTCCTCGCCGAGCGCGACCTGGCCGATGAAGTCGAGCAGGCGCTCCTTGCCGGTGCCGTCCGTTGCGGAATAGGCGATGATCTCCCACGGCTGCACCACCAGCGCCCGGCAGATCGCCGGAATTGTCCGCCCGCGCTGTGCCTTGGACAGCTTGTCCGCCTTCGTGGCGACTACGGTAAACGGAATGTCGTAGTGACGCAGGTACTCGGTCATCATGCGGTCCTCCTGCGTCGGCTCGTGGCGGATGTCGACGAGGTGCAGCACGTGCTTCAAGTTCTCCGACCGCTCGAGGTAGCCCTCGATCATCGCCGCCCAGCGCTGGCGCTCGCTCTTCGGCGCGCGCGCGAAGCCGTAGCCGGGCAGGTCGACCAGAAACATCTCGTCGTTGATGCAGTAGAAGTTTACCAGCCGCGTCTTGCCCGGCTCGGACGACGTGCGCGCCAGCTTCGAGCGGTTGGTGAGGCTGTTGATCAGTGATGACTTGCCGACGTTCGACTTGCCGGCCAGCGCGATCTCGGGCAGTCCCTGTCCGGGAAACGGCTTCATTTCCGAAAGGGAGGTGACGAATTGTGACTTTCGGATTTTCATATCGCGATCCTCATTCCGTTATCGTCCGCGCGGACGAGCACGGCTTCGAGCGCCTCGTCTACGCTGGCGATCTTGTGAACCGTGAAGCGGCTCAGGATGTCGCCGTCGATCTTCTCCAAATCCTTTTCGTTTTCCGCCGGCAGCAGGATCTCGGTGATGCCCATGCGGTACGCGGCCAGCAGCTTTTCCTTGACGCCGCCGATGGGCAGCGCGCGGCCGTGCAGCGTGATCTCGCCGGTCATGGCGAAGCGGCTGCTCGCGGGGATGCCCGTCACGGCCGACATCAGCGCGCAGGTGAGCGCCACGCCCGCGGACGGGCCGTCCTTGGGCACCGCACCCTCCGGCACGTGGATGTGCACGTCGTGCTTTTCAAAGAAGTCCGGCGCGACGCCGTACTTTTCCAGCCGCGCGCGAACCGCGCTGCGCGCCAGCCGCGCCGATTCCTTCATCACGTCGCCCAGATTGCCGGTCAGCTCGAGGCCGCCCTTGCCGGGGAAGGCGATGGCCTCCACGGGCATGACCTCGCCGCCGACGCTCGTCCACGCGAGGCCATTGACCACGCCGACCGTCGGGCGGTCCTCCGTCGGCTGGCGCAGGTAGTTGGGCGCGCCTAAATACTTTTGCAGGTCGGCGGGCTTGATCGAAATCGCCGCGTGCTCCGGCTCCTCGACGAACTTGAGCGTCGTCTTGCGGCAGAGCGCGCCGATCTGGCGCTCGAGCGAGCGGACGCCGGATTCGCGCGTGTAGCCGTCGATCAGCGCCGACAGCGCGCGCTCCGAGATCCTGAACTGGCTGCGCTTCAGCCCGTGCGCCGCCAGCTGCTTGGGCACGAGGTGGCGCTTCGCGATCTGCACCTTTTCCTCCAGCGTGTAGCTCGGCACCTCGACGACCTCCATGCGGTCGAGCAGCGCGCGGTCGATCGTGTCGGTGGTGTTCGCCGTGGTGATGAACAGCACGTCGGACAGGTCGAACGGCGCGTCGAGGTAGTGGTCGCGGAAGGCGTGGTTCTGCTCGGGGTCGAGCGCCTCGAGCATGGCCGAGGCCGGGTCGCCGCGCATGTCGTGCGCCATCTTGTCGATCTCGTCCAGCAAGAACACCGGGTTCATCGACTTGCACTGCGCGATGGACGACACGATCCGCCCCGGCATCGCGGCGACGTAGGTCCTGCGGTGGCCGCGGATCTCGGCTTCGTCGTGGACGCCGCCCAGCGACATCTGGGTGAACTTCCGCCCGAGGGCCTTGGCGACCGACCGCGCGATCGACGTCTTGCCCACGCCGGGCGGGCCGACCAGACAGAGGATGGGGCTTTTGAGCTTTCCCGTCGACGCGCGCACGGCCAGAAACTCGATCAGCCGGTCCTTGACCTCCTTCATGCCGAAGTGGTCGGCGTCGAAGATCTTGCGCGCGCGGGCGATGTCCACGGCGCTCTCGTCGCGCACGCCCCACGGCAGGTCGAGCATGTATTCAATGTAGTTTTGGCTGACGGCGCTCTCCGGCGCCTGAACCGATGTGCGCGCGAGGCGCTTGAGCTCCTTGTCGACGCGCTCGCGGGCCTCGTCGGGCATGGCGGATTCGTTCAGCCGCTTGCGCAGCTCGGCGATTTCCTCATCCTCGTCGTCCCCCAGTTCCTCCTGAATGGCGCGAATCTGCTCGCGCAGGTAGTATTCATGGTTTGCGCGCTCCATATACTCGCGCACGCGCTGCTGGATGCGCTCCTCGAGCACGCCGATCTGCACCTCTTCGGCCAGCAGGCGGACGAGCAGCTTCAGCCGTTCGTCCACGTCCGAGCACTCGAGCACGGCCTGGCGGTCCTCCAGCCGGCGCAGCACGCCCGCCGCCGCGACATCGCAGAACTGCGCCGCGATGCGCTCGCCCTCCAGCGACTGCATCAGCTCCGGCGCCTGCGTGCCGCGCCCCTCGAGAACCTGCCGGGCGAGCGAACAGGCCGCGCGCATGAGCGCGCGCCGGTCGAGGGTGGCCGCGTCGGAGGCGTCCGACAGCACGACGATCTGCGCAGTCTGCACATCGCCCTCGTCGAGCAGCTGTACGAGCAGCGCGCGCTCCACCCCCTCGACCATCAGCCGCGCCGACTGGTCCGGCAGGCGCATGATGTGGCGGATGTGGCCGACGGTGCCCATCGTGTACAGGTCGACGGCGGAGGGATGATCGACCATGGAATCGCGCTGGGCGACGAAAAAGACCTGCTGGTCGTCTTCCATCGCCTTTTTCAGCGCGTTGAGCGAGCGCTCCCGCGCGATGTCGATCGTCGTCACCGTATTTGGAAACACCACCAGCCCCTTCAGCGGAATCATCGGCAGCCGCTCGGTTTCCTGTTTGCGTTGAGAATTATTCAAGAGACCGACCTCCAAGTGTTATCGATGAATATTATACAGGAAGCGCGTTAAAATTCAAGGAAAATGCGCGTGGGGATTTGCGGCAGCCCAGCCAATTCTGCGAAACCGCCCCACTTTCCGACATTGGAAGGCGGGATTTTGCATAAACCCATCTTGTGCCGAAATGGATTTGAGATTTGGCGGCGCTTGGGAATTCTGGAAAATTCAGGAACGATCGTTCCTTGAGGTGGAAGTATGCTGCCGATATGCTGGCTGTATCTTATACAGAAGGCGAGGGCACATCATGTTTTCCAGGAATCTCTCCACCTCCGTTCTCGGCATTTGCGGCAGCCGCGACCTTTCCTACGAAACCGCTTCCGAACTTTGCGGCATCAGTTCAAGGTATTTCGGATCGATCGCCCGCGAAAAAACGGTCCCTTCGGTCAATACGCTGGAAAAGCTCTGCATCGGATTTAAGAAATCGCCAAACGACCTGCTTGGATATGCTTCCGCGGACGAAGAACTCTCCTACCGCGTCGCCATGCAGGTCGAACACTACCGCCGGCATCCGTCTGCCGATGCCTCCGCCCCGTGCGCGGCTTTTCCCGTCTGCCCACGCTGCCAGCACAGCATTGAACGCGCGCATCAAGCCTTCTGCGGCTGCTGTGGGCAGAAGCTGGACTGGGATTTCTTTCGCTACGCGACGCGGTTGCCGGAGAAGTAACCGTTCGTTCGCTTTCGCTCTCGGGCCGGAGCCGTGGTCACGGCTCGGTGTTTGCGGCATGATCTTTGTATCTCTTTCTGCAATCTTTCGCGCTTTTCCCGCATGGAGGCCTGCAATGTGTTTCCCAAGGGAAAATCTGCAATTTTGAACGAAACTCCGCCCATTTTCGCGAATTTGCAGCGCCCCAAAGGGGGAACGCTGAACCGGCATTGAGGGGACTTTCAAACGCCTTCCGACATGCCGCGTGCGGGAAGTGCCGGCCTACAGTCAAAATTGCTTCTGCGTTGGCGTTTCGCAGAAGCAATTCTCTCCGGAAAAGGCGTTTAGCTCCGGCACATGAAGATTTGGGTTTGCCTCGCGTCAGGCGAGGAGAAAGAATTTCAAAATCTTGCGGCGGAGATTGCCGCGCCTTCCGGGCTCAGGGGCGGCTCGTTGGCGCCGGCCGGAGCCTGTTTGGAAATCTCTGAACGCTTCTCGGATGGCGGGCTTTCCTTCCTCAACGGAGTCGGAGGAGGCGCGAGGGAAATTCGCATCTGCCGCGCCGGGAATGGGGGATCAATGCTCCAATTCCTGCAGCGCGTCGCTGACGCGGGCGAGTTCTTCCAGCGAGAGCGCCTCGCCGCGAACGCGCCCGTCAATCCCGGCGCGGTCGAGGACGTCCGCCGCCTGCTGCGCCGAGAGGCCAAAGGCGCTCTTTAAGTTGTTGGCCAGCGTCTTTCGGCGCATGGCGAACGCGGCGTGGATGGTGCGCAGAAACGCGGCTTCATCGGCGGGGCGGACGGGCGGCTCGGCATAGCGCGCGATTTCCAGAAAGCAGGATTCGACGTGCGGCGGCGGGTCAAACGCCGCGGCGGGCACGTCCTCGAGCACGCGCGCCGCGCCGTAGTGGCGGACGATGGCCGCCAGCGCGCACCACTGCTTGCAGCCCGGGTTGGATAAAATCCGCTCGGCGGCCTCGCGCTGCACCATGATGTCGATGCGCTCCGGCCGGCGGGCACAGGTCGTGAGCCTGAGCAGGATGTCGGCGGTGATATAATAAGGCAGATTGGCGACCACGCGATAGGGCGCGCCGCCGAACGCACCGTCCACCAGCGTACCGGCGTCGCACTTGAGGAAGTCGGCGTAGAGGACGGAGGCGTTTTCGTGCGGCGCGAGCACGCTCTCGAGCACTGGCCGGAGCCGCTCGTCCACCTCTACGGCCAGCACCCTCTGCGCCCGGCCGGCCAGCAGCGCCGTCATCACGCCCGCGCCCGGGCCGATTTCCAGCACATTGTCCTGCGCGGAGACGTCCGCCAGATCCAGCAGGTGCGAAAGCAGCGCGTCGTCGAGCAGGAAATTCTGACCCAGCGCGTGCGACGTGCGAAAATCGTGTTTGTCCAGCGCGACGCGCGCGTGCAGGCCGGCCGAGGGCATGAGGGGCATGGCGTGTCCTCCTGAAGAGATGGTCTTATTTCGTTCCGTAGAGCCGGTCGCCGGCGTCGCCGAGGCCGGGCACGATGTACTTGTTTTCATTGAGGTATTCGTCGATGGCGGCGATGTAGATGTCGACGTCCGGATGCGCTTCCTGCACCGCGCGGACGCCCTCCGGGCAGCCGACCAGGCACATCAGCGTGATCGACTTGCAGCCGCGCTGCTTGATGAAGTTGATCGCGGCCACGGAGGAACCGCCCGTCGCCAGCATCGGGTCGACGACGATCAGGTCGCGCTCGGCGACGTCCTTGGGCAGCTTGCAGTAGTATTCCACCGGCAGGTGCGTCTCGGGGTCGCGGTACAGGCCGATGTGGCCGACCTTCGCCGCCGGGACGAGGTTCAGAATGCCGTCCACCATGCCCAGGCCGGCGCGCAGGATCGGCACGACGCCCAGCTTCTTTCCGGCGATGACCTTGGACTTGCACTTTGCCATCGGCGTTTCGATTTCGATTTCCTTCAGCGGCAGCTCGCGGGTGACTTCGTAGCCCATCAGCATGGAGATCTCCTCCAGCAGCTGACGGAAATCCTTTGTGCCGCAGTTCTTCTGGCGCATCAGCGTCAGCTTGTGCTGAATCAGGGGATGATCCACAACGTGTACCGTGCTCATGAAAAATGCCCTCCGTTTCGCCGCCGCGCGGCTTTTTATCATGAAGATTATACCGCGTTTTGCGCGCTGTGACAAGCGAATTTTCCGCGTTTTGCACGACTGTTTACATTTGGCCGGCCGCGGCCGGCGCGCTGGCATGGACTTCCAGCGGCCGTGAAGCCGACTTTTTAACGAAAGTTCATTGCAAAAAGCGCCGATTCGTGTATAATAGACGGTGAATGACCGATCGCGCCCACGCGATCCAAAAGGAGCCCTTGCAACCATGAATGAAGAAAAGCTCATCGACCGAGCCGCCCGCGGGGATGCCGCGGCGTTTAACGAGCTGCTGGGCGCGTATGAAAAGAAGATGTACGCCGTTTGCCTCCGCATGAGCGGGAACCATGAGGATGCGCAGGATTGTCTGCAGGAGACGATGCTGCGCGTTTATCGCGCCATTTCGGGGTTCAAGGGGCAGTCGACGTTTTCCACATGGCTCTATCGCGTGGCGATGAACACCTGTTTGGACGAGCTTCGCAAAAAGCGCAACCGCACGTCCACATCGCTCGACGGCCTGCTGGAGGCCGGGTGGTCGCCCTCGGACGAATTTGACACGCCGGAGCGCCACGCGCTCAACCGCGAAAAGAGCGCCGAGATCCGCCGCGTGATCGCCGAACTGCCCGAGGACATGCGCGCCGCCGTCGTGCTGCGCGACATCGAGGGCATGTCCTACGAGGAGATCGCGCGCGTGCTCGACATCAACGTCGGCACAATCAAATCGCGCATCAGCCGCGGAAGGGAAAAATTGCGTGAAAAATTTCAGTCGAAAGCGGAACTTTTTGACAGGCCAGACGTCTAAAGTATGAGACCATGGAAGGGAGGGAGACAGGTGAACTGTTCGGAGTTTCAGAAGCTGCTGGACGCCTATATCGACGGCGAGCTGGACGGGGTTCAACGCGCGGAATTTGAAGCGCACGCCGCAAAGTGCGATTCGTGCGCACAGGCGCTTCGCGCGGCGGAGCAGCTTCGGGACTTTCTTGCGCACATGAACGACGAACTCGCCGTGCCGCTGCCCGCTCAGGCCGCGTGGCGAAAGGCGGTTCGCGCCGAAGCGCGCAAACGGCGCATGAAGCGCGTCTATGCGGCGTGCGGCGCGGTTGCGGCGGTGTGCGCAGTCACGATCGGAACCGTGGCGATGCTCGGGTCGAACCCGGTCGCGCCCAATGCCGAACCGCGCAGCGTCGCATATGTGGAGGCCGACGGCATCTCCGACGAGGCGGTGCTCGAAGACCCGGTCGCGATGCTGGGCGCGTCGGATGAATCGGCGGCCATCGCCTATGTCGACCGGACGGTGGTGAGCGAGGACGCCGCCGCTGCGCGCGGATACTTGCTGGACATCGTCGCCGAATACGGCGGCACGGTGGCCTACGAGGCGGAGACCGACGAGGGCGCGCGCGTCTACGTTCAGATTCCCGGGGAAAATGTCGCGGATTTCTTGAGCGCGGTGGATCACCTGGGCGTCGAGCCGGAAGAAGATGCGCCGGCCGTGGATGCGGCGGCGCAGACGGTGGGAATTTGCGTGATTCTCGCTGAGATTTGATGTGCAAAAGAGGTGAACCGCGATGAGGAAGGTCTTGGCGGCGATTTTGGCCGCGATGTTGCTGTTGAGCTGTGCGGCGCTGGCTGAGGAGGCCGGCGCGCCGGTGATGACCGTCTACGGTTCGGGCGTGGTGAGCGTGCTGGCCGATCAGGCGACGGTGGTGCTGGGCGTCGAGGAGAAGGCGGAGGACGTGCTCGAAGCGCAGAACGCCGTCAACGAGAAGATCAACGCCATCTACGATGCGCTGATCGAATACGGCGTTGAGCCGAAGAACATCGGAACCGATCGGATCAACATTTCGGCAAATTATTCTTATCCGCTCGATATTCAGGTATTGGACGGCTATACGGCGTCGAACACCCTCGAGGTGCGAACCACGGACGTCGATTCTGTGGGCGAGATCATCGATGTCGCCTTTGAGGCGGGGGCGAACGAGCTCAACGGTGTAAACCTCTCCGCCAGCAATACCGAGGAGGCCAAGCAGCAGGCGCTGACGCTGGCGGTGCAGAACGCCATGACCAAGGCGCAGACGCTGGCGGATGCCGCGGGCGTGGGCATCGGGTCCATTTTGTCGATTGAGGAGCAGCAGAGCTCCAGCTATTATGGTGCCGCCCCCGGTGCCGCCTACATGAACCTGCGTGAGGAGGCGGATTCGGCGTCCACGCTCGTGCAGGCGAGCACGATTGAGGTCAGCGCGTCGGTGGTCATGGAGTTTGAGATGGGCGCGAACGGCTGATTGAAGAGCGCCGAAGTGGGATAAGATAAGAGGGTGTTTGAAAATCCCTGAAGACGCAATTCCGGTGCCTTATGCGTCCGTTTCGCGCTGTGAGTTCTCGACTTGGCGCCGCTGAGCCTGCGAATTCTCCGCTGAAGCGGACGGAAAATCCGCTCGAAGTTGCGCTTTCCCTTTCAAACACCCTCTGGGCGTGGTGGGCAATTCCCTGCACGCCCTTTCGGTTTGCCGGGCGATGTCCGGCGATCAAAAGCATTCGCGGGAGGCTGTGAGGATGGACAACGAACTCGACCTCGTCGTCTTTGAGGACGACGATGGCAACGAACTGACCATGGAAGTGCTGGACTACCTGTTCTACGAAGGCAAGGAGTACGCGCTGCTGACCGAGTACAACGAGGAGGGCTACGATGAGGACGAGGCGCTTGAGGCGTTCGTCATGGAGGTTCGCCCCCTCGAGGACGACGACGAAAACGAGGAATTCGTCCCCGTGGACGAGGCGCTCGCGGCGCGCCTGATGGAGATCTTCGAGAACAGCGGTTTTGACGACGACATGGACGACGACTTTGACGACGATGCAGATGAATGATTGATGGGACCGGCGGGGAAGCGATTTGCTTCCCCGCTTTTCTGTGGCGCGCGGCGGTGCGTTTGCCCGTCCGATTGCGGCCTCTGCGATGGGTGCGGCGCGCGGCGGATCCGGCATTTTTGCAAAACAGGCTTGCTTTTCCCGCGCGCGCGTGCTATAATGCGCGCGATTCATGGGGAGGGTTGCCGAATGACGCAGCGGGAACAGGCCGCGATGATCTGCCGGATGCTGGGCATCCCCGGCGGGCCGATACTGGACATGCGGAGGAATCCGAATTCGGGCATGAACAATGACACGTGGATCGTGCGCACCGCGGCGGGCGCATACCTCTGCCGCGTGCCGGGCGAGGGGACGGGCCTGTTTTGCAACCGGATGCAGGAGAAGCGCGCCTATGAGCAGCTTTCGCCCATGGGGCTGACCGACGGGCTGATCGGGTACGACGCGCGCACCGGCGCGAAGCTCACGGTGTTCTATCCCGGCAGTCGGACGTGTGATCCGCGCAGCCGCGAGGATTGCCGCCGGGCGATGCGGCTGCTTCGTAGGCTGCACGGCTGCGGCGCGAGGCTGATGGGCGTGGACAATCCGCACTCGAGGCTCGTTCGCTATGCGCGCATCGCGGAAGAGGCGGGCGCGGAGCTTGCGAAGGACGGCCGCTTCCGCAGGGCGGCGGCGCGGCTGTGGACGCTGCGCGGGCATTTTGAGACGCCCGAGGCGGCGCTACGCCCCGTTCACGCGGACTTCCTTCCGGATAACGTGCTGATCCGGCCGGATGGCCGCGCGGTGCTGATCGACCTCGAATTTGCCTCGATGGGCAATCCGATGGGCGATCTTGCGGACTTCTGCCACGACGCGTCGCTTTCGCAGGATGAGTGTGCTGCGCTGCTCGCGGACTATCTTGAGCGCAGGCCCGAACAGGAGGAATGCCGCGAGCTGTTTCTCTACTGCGCCTGCGTCGCGCTGATGTGGAGCGCATGGGCGGCGTTCAAGGCGTGCGCCGGGGGAAAGGACGGGGCGTTTTTTGCCGGCTATCGCGACCGGTCGATCGACTATGCCTGCGCGGCGCTCGATTGGATGGACGGCTGTCCGATTCTGCGGCGCTGACCTGCCGTATAGGCGGAGGACCGCTGCGATCCGACGCGCCCGCGGTTGCTCTGGCGGCAAGCAGCCCCGGTTCATATTCGGGGACGGCGCGCGAATTGAAGGGCAAAGGATTCATGCCGCGGGCGTTTACACATTTGTGGCTTTTCTGCGCATTGACGATCCGCCATATGCCACAACTGCCGTCGGATTGGACATTTATTTTGTTTTATTTC
>DVJL01000056.1 GCA_018716805.1 Candidatus Faecivicinus avistercoris
CCGCAGCGCGTGCTTTCCGCCTGCGAGCGTGAAATTGAGCGCATTCCCAAGGTGAGCGGTCCTGGCCGCGACCCGGAAAAGGTATACATTTCCCAGAGCGTAGACGCAGCGCTCAACGAGGCCGAAAAACAGGCCGAACACATGAAGGACGAGTACGTCTCCGTCGAGCACATCGTGCTGGCGCTGATGGAAAAGCCCAATGGCGTGCTCAAGCGCCTGTTCCAAGAAATCGGGCTGACGCGCGACAATTTCCTCAAGCAGTTGCAGGCCGTGCGCGGCAACGCCCGCGTCACCAGCGACCAGCCGGAGGACACTTATGACGCGCTGAAAAAGTTCGGCACCGACCTGACCGACATGGCGCGCAAACAGAAGCTCGACCCGGTGATTGGCCGCGACGCGGAAATCCGCAACGTCATTCGCATACTTTCGCGCAAATCGAAGAACAACCCGGTGCTCATCGGCGAACCGGGCGTTGGCAAAACAGCCATCGCCGAAGGGCTGGCGCAGCGCATTGTGCGCGGCGACGTGCCCACCTCTTTGAAGGACAGGACGCTGTTTTCCCTGGACATGGGCAGCCTGATTGCTGGCGCAAAGTACCGCGGCGAATTCGAGGAGCGGCTTAAGGCCGTGCTGGAGGAAGTGCGCAAGAGCGAGGGCCGGATCATACTCTTCATCGACGAATTGCACAACATCGTCGGCGCGGGCAAGACCGAGGGCTCCATGGACGCGGGCAACCTCTTAAAGCCGATGCTGGCGCGCGGCGAATTGCACTGCGTGGGCGCGACGACGCTGGACGAGTACCGCAAATACGTGGAAAAGGACCCGGCGCTGGAGCGCAGGTTCCAGCCGGTGATGGTCAACGAGCCGACGGTGGAGGACACCGTGGCCATCCTCCGCGGCCTCAAGGAGCGCTACGAGGTGTTCCACGGCGTGAAGATCACCGACCAGGCGCTCATCGCCGCCGCCAAACTCTCCGACCGCTACATCTCCGACCGCTTCCTGCCCGACAAGGCCATCGACCTGGTGGACGAAGCCTGCGCCATGATCCGCACCGAGATCGACTCCATGCCGCAGGAGATGGACGACATCGCCCGGCAGATCATCGAAAAGGAGATCGAGGAGGCGGCGCTCTCCAACGACACCGAGGCGCGCTCGAAAGAGAAGCTCGCCAAGGTGCAGGAGGAACTTGCCGACATGCGCGACAAGTTCAAGGCCATGAAAGCCAAGTGGGAACTGGAAAAGCAGGACATCGGCAAGGTGCAGAAACTGCGCGAGGAAATCGAGCAGTGCAACGCCGATATAGAACTTGCGCAGCGCGAGTACGACCTTAACAAGGCCGCCGAGTTGCAGTACGGCCGCCTGCCGCAGCTGCAGAAGGAACTGGAGGCCGAGGAAAAGAAGGCCGAGGCCGCGCAGGGCAAGAACAAGCTTTTGCGCGACAAGGTGACGGACGAGGAGATCGCCCGCATCGTTTCCCGCTGGACGGGCATCCCCGTTTCCAAGCTGGTCGAGGGCGAGCGCGAGAAGCTGCTCCGGCTGCCCAGCATCCTCCATCAGCGCGTGGTCGGGCAGGACGAGGCCGTGGAGAAAGTCTCCGAAGCCATCCTCCGCTCGCGCGCCGGCATACAGGACCCGAACCGGCCCATCGGCTCGTTCCTCTTCCTCGGACCCACGGGCGTAGGCAAGACGGAGCTGGCCAAGACGCTGGCGCAGGCGCTGTTCGACGACGAAAAGAACCTCGTGCGCATCGACATGACCGAGTACATGGAGAAGCACTCCGTCTCGCGTCTGGTCGGCGCGCCTCCGGGATATGTGGGCTACGAGGAGGGCGGCCAACTGACCGAGGCCGTGCGCCGCAAGCCGTACAGCGTCGTGCTGTTCGACGAGGTGGAAAAGGCGCATCCGGACGTGTTCAACATCCTGCTTCAGGTACTGGACGACGGCAGGATCACCGACTCGCAGGGCCGCACGGTCGACTTCAAGAACACGATCATCATCCTGACCTCGAACCTCGGCTCCGCGATCATCCAGGAGGGCATCGACGCCGAAGGCAATCTCCGCCCCGAGGCGCGCGAACAGGCTGAAAAGCTGCTCAAGACGCAGTTCAAGCCTGAGTTCCTCAACCGTTTGGATGAAACCGTGATCTACACGCCGCTGTCCCGCGCGCAGATCGTCGAGATCATGCACCTCATGATCGCCGACCTGACTCGCAGGATGTCCGAGCGCCGGCTCACGGTGCAGCTGACGCCGGAAGCGGAGAAGTTCATCGTTGACAACGGCTACGATTCCGCCTACGGCGCGCGCCCGCTGAAGCGCTTTATCCAGCGCGCGCTCGAGACGCCGATCGCGAAGCTGCTCATCCGCGAGCCGGTCGCCGATGGCAGCGTCCTCCACGCCGACGTCGTCGATGGAGAGATCGAAGTCAAGGCGTCCGAACCGCTGCTGATTGAATAAAATACATGTGACAGGCACACTGAAATTGTGCCTGTCACGCTCTTTTTTTCTTGAAAAACAAGACATTTTGTGTCGTTCCAGAACTTATTCTCCTTGCGTTATTCTTTTTAATAGGCATATTATTTAATTCTAAGAGTGCAGAATGCCACAGAATAACTTATGTTTTACTATCAAATTAACATAATTTCTCAAACAATTCGCTTGACTATTTCGTCAATAAAAAGTATAGTGAACATTAAGGGCGAAACCCACTCTATCGGAAATGGAGAGAATACACTGCAATGAGAAAGACAACTGGCGAGGGAAACCGGCATCGCGTCGGCATCCCATATATGAACCAGGAGATGTCTGCGATTCTGAGCGAGATCGAAAAAGAAACAAGCGACCACGCCCTTGCGCAGAGCATCTACTTTGGTCCGACGGCACTAACGCACATAAAACGTCTGATTGAAATGGGCGGTTCCATTATCACGGACACGACGCTTGTAGCCAACGACATCGACGAATCCCTGCTGGGGCGCAACGGGGCAAAGGTGCTGTGCTTCATCGACGATCCACAGGTCGTTTCGCTGGCCGAACAGCGTAGGGTGACGCGCGCTGAAGTGGCGGTGGATTACGGCCTTGCGGTTCCCGGCCCCAAGCTGATGGTGGTCGGCAGCGCGCCGGCGGCCATCAACCGCATGATTACCCGACGCCAGCACGAACCGATGAGCGATGTTTGCGTGCTCGCCGCTTCCACAGGCTTTGCAAGCGTCGTACAGCTCAAGGAACGGCTGATGGACAGCGACCTGACCTCCATTGTCGTGCGCGGCAAAAAGGGCGGCATCCCGGTTACGGTATCCATTATGAATGCGATTCTCCGGGAGATTTCAAAGACCGGTCAATCCACCGTCGTCTGAACATCTGAATATTTCCGATATTATTTTTCTAAAAGGCAGCAGAGTTCGTGCAAAGTGATGAACATGCGGCCTTTTTGTTATGCATTGTCTTCGTCCTTTTCACGCGCGATGCGCGCGGCTGTCTTGGGAATCGACCCCAGAAACTGCGTCTCCGTCTCGTCGGAACACACCTCAATCCGGCCTCCATAATTCTCGAGGATCTCTAAAACGATGCTCAAACCCGAGCCGTGGCCGTTTGATTTTGTCGTGAAGCCCTGATGGAAAATCGATTCCAGGTGCTCCTCCGGGATGCGCGGTCCATTGTTGGCAACGGCGAACGAAAAGGCATTCGGCGTTTCGCCGAGCGACACGCGGATGCGGCTGTCCCGCCGGACTCCAGCGCCGGTGATGGCATCGTGCGCGTTGTCGATCAAATTGCCAAATATGCGGCACATCTCCCATCCGGATACCGGCATGCCCGACCAGTCGGACGAGATCTCCACCGCGAAGTCGATGCCGTCCTCCGCACAGTCGGAGTGCTTTGCGGCGATGAGCGCGTTGACCGCGGGGATGGAAGTGCGCAATACCTGTCCGACGCGCTGAATGTCTCCATAGACGCGCTCGATGTACTGCATCGCCTCGCCATACTCCCCCAGCTCCGTCAGGCTGAACACGACCTGAAGATGGTTCATGAAGTCATGCCGCTGGCGGCGCAGCGTGCCGTTGAGCTCCTCGAGCTGGGCATACGCCTCCTCGATCATGCGCGTCTGTTCGGCGATCTTGCGCGCGACGAGGGCATCGCGGATGTCGATCGCCGCGCCCCAGATGACGATGAGCAGGCAAAACCCCAGCAGCACCAGTTCTGCGCCGCGGGACAGGAAGGCCACATCGTGCAGAAGAACATAGATAAATACGCCGCCCATCGCCAGGATCTGCAGCGTATTGAGGGCCACGGCAAATCGCGTCATCTTTTGAACGTTGATGCGTTCGCGAAGCTTTGTCCGCATTGACCTTCCTCCAGTGTCTTCCGCCTTACTCCAAATGAGAGGTGCAGTGCGGGCAGCGCGTAGCTTCCGCGGCAATCTCGCCCCTGCAATACGGGCAGAGTCGCGGGGCGGTTTTCGGCGCCGGCCGCTTCAGGCGGTTGATGAATTTGACCATCGCAAAAATGCAGACCGCGACGATCAGAAAATTGACGACCGTTTGAACAAACGATCCAATCGCGAGGCGAGGCGCATCCGCGCCGCTCCCCAATGGAACGACCCAATGGGAAAAATCCACGCTGCCGGTCAGCAGCGCGAGCAATGGCGTAAAGAGATCGTTGACAAGGCTGGTGACCATTCCGCTGAAAGCGGAGCCAATCAGCACGCCCACCGCCATGTCGATCACGTTGCCTTTGAAGGCAAATTCGCGAAATTCCCGGATGATTTTGTTCACATCTTTACCCCCTCGGCATGAGCGAATTCATTATAACACAGATTGGCGGGGCGTTCCATAGGATTCATTGCATTTTTACACAGCTTGGGCAATCCCATTTATTCTCGCCGCATCGCCCAAATTCATTCGCGCAGTTCTCTCCAAATCATTGCAATTTGCGGAAGATCGTGATATAATAATTGTGTCCGCGAAGGCGCGGGAAAATCAA
>DVJL01000057.1 GCA_018716805.1 Candidatus Faecivicinus avistercoris
CCGCCGCAGTCGGGGCAGACGCCGTCGACGCCCGAACCGTTGTCGTCGGAGAAGGTGGTGAAGCTGTAGCTGTCGTGCGTGAAGGTGTAGGTGAAGCCGTAGCAGCCCGCGTATTCCTCGCCCTCGGCGTAGGCGCCCGCGGGACTGAAGAAGTAGAGCTTGTTGTAGCTGTTGGAGATGTCCTCCGAGCGCGCGAACAGCGTGGATCCATCCGCCGTGAGGTCGGAGCCGACGTAGATCGCCGTGCAGGCTAGGGTCCGGTGGCTGACAGGCACACGGCCGGCGCAAGCGCCAGCGAAATCAGGGCTTTGAATTTGGAAGCGATCATCATTCCATCCTCTTTGTCGTCATTGATGTTCCCAATTATTATACATATTTATTCAATTATAAAAGCGTAATTATACATAAAAATCCGATGGACAGCGGCGTAGATTGCACATTTTCCCCATTCATTTTGTCTGCAAGGGGGCATGATTTGCGCCAGACGCGCATAGAATATTGCCAGAAATCGGTTTGGAGTGATGGTATGCGGACGAAAAATGCGGAGTTGATGCACGACCTTCGGATGCCGCTGCAGCTGATTTGCAGCTGCGGCCAGCTGCTGGAAGAGGAGGTCGGCGAAAACGAGCGCGCGCAGGAATACATAAAGATGCTCTTAAACGGCGCGGCGGAGATGCAGCGGATGCTGTCCGGCGCGCTTGAGGCGTCGCGGCCCGGCGCGGACGCGGTTCGGTTTGAGCGGGTGGATTTGATTTCAAGGACGTGGGAGATCTGCGCCCGGTGCCAGCTCTATGCCGGCCGCAAGGACATCCGCCTCGGCTTTCACGCCAACGCCGACCGGCTCGAGCTGGCGCTGGACGAGGAGAAGTACACCCGGATTTTGATGAACCTGCTGTCCAACGCGCTGAAGTTCACGCCCGAGGGCGGCCGCGTGCGCGTACAGGTGCGCGCGCTGGGCGACTTTGTGGAGGTGCGCGTGTCCGACAACGGCTGCGGCATCGCGCCCGACCGGATCGATTCGATCTTCGAGCCGCACGAGACCGACGGCGGCTATGGCTATGGCCTGTACATCGCGCGCGCCTATGCGCACATGCTCGGCGGGGAACTGCGCGCGGCGTCGGAACCCCTGCACGGCAGCGCGTTTACGCTCAGGCTGCCGGTGCGCTCGGTGGAGGCCGCCCAGCGCGCGGCGGACGGCATGGCGGAGCGGACGGAGCTGGCCTAGGGGCTGCAGGTTTCCTGAAATGCAATTTCGGCGGCTTTTTCTCCATTTCCGCGTTGGAAATTCCGGATTGGCGCCGGCCCGCGAAAATGGATGGAAAGTTCGTCCGAAATTGCTGTTTTTTCTTTTCATACGCCCTCTGGAGCGGTTGTTTTTCTGCATTATTTTATCTATTGACAATGAAATGGGGATATGCTATAATACAGATAAATTTTTAGAGCGCTCCAAAGGTGATAATATGCCGACGATTGAAGATGTTGCGCGTGCAGCGGGCGTCTCGCGCAGTACGGTTTCGCTCGTATTGAACAAAAGTCCCCTCGTCAGGGAGACGACAAAGCGGCGCGTGGAAGAGGCCATCGCGGAATTGAATTATGTGCCCAACAACAACGCGCGGGGGCTCAGCTCGCGGATTACCAATGCGCTGGGGGTGCTGTTCATGCAGGACTTCATGCCCAGCATGGGACAGGTGACCTACGACAATGACCAGCACGTCGGACTGTGTTCCTTTAATATCAGCAACGGCATTATGAATGGATTGATCGGCACCCGCTACGGCGTCATCATGGAGCGGTTCTGTTCGGTCAACGCGCCGGATGAACTTCCCAGGATGATTCAGGAAAAGCGCGTGGACGGGGTGTTTGTCGTGGGCCATCCGTACAGCGAGGCCTTTCTTCAGAACCTGCGCGAGACGGGAATTCCCTTTGTCATGGTCGGCGTCGGCAGCTACGAGGAAGGAATCGATTCCATCTATGCGGATCCATTTGAGGGAACGCTCATCGCGGTGCGGGAGCTGCTGCGCACGGGACACCGCAGGATATGCCTGATGAACTGTTCGGCCATGCTGCTTTCGCATGAGCGGCGCTTGCAGGCATACCGCATGGCGCTGGAGGAGAGCGGCCTGCCGTTCGATGAAAGCTGGAACATCTGCGCGAAGAAGAACAACGGCAGGAGCGCCTACGAAGTGTTTTGCCAATTTTGGGAGGCGGGGAACCGGCCCGACGCCATCGTCGCGGCCAATGGGCAAAGCGCTTCCGGCATCATGTCGTTCCTCTACCGCCAGGGGGTCTGCATTCCCGACGATCTGTCGATCATCGCATACGAGGATTCCTCGATCTGCGGCTATGCGACGCCCGCGCTCACCGCCGTCAACATCCGAAAGGAAGAGCTCGGCTTTGAGGCGGCCAAATGTCTGATCGATCGGATTCGCCATCCGGACAAACCGGTTACGACGTTTGTCGCCGAGCCCTATCTGGTCCGGCGCGAGAGCGTGCGGGAGCGTTGAAACGGACAAAACAAACGACGAACGGAGGAAAAACATGTCGAATATCGACCTTGGACAAATCCGTGATGAACGGAGCTGCGATGTCATCGTCGTCGGCGGCGGCCCGGCAGGAATGTGTGCGGCCATTGCGGCGGCCAGGGAAGGGGTCCGCGTCCTGCTGGTGGAAGAATCAAATGCGTGCGGAGGCATGGCGACCCGCGGCCTGGTCGGCCCGTTTATGACCTGCTATGACCGCTCGGCAAAGGTGATGATCATTCGCGGGCTGTTCGAGGAAATCGTGGATCGCATGGTGGATCGGGGCTATGCCATCCATCCCTCGCAGGTGCATGCCGGCACATGCTTTACCTCGTGGATCGTGTTGGGGCACGAGCACGTCACGCCCTTTGAGCCCGAGGGACTGAAGCTGGTCGTCGACGAGATGCTCGCCGAGGCCGGGGTCAGGGTACTGTACCACACGTCCTTCGTCCGGCCTTTACTGGAAGGATCCTCGATTGCCGGCATTCTGGTGTCGTCGAAGCGCGGGTTGGAGATCATTCGCGGCAGCGTCGTCGTCGATTGCACCGGCGATGGCGATGTCGCCCAGCGCTGCGGAGCCGCCTATGAGATGGGCAACGAAAAGCTCCGGCAGATTCAGCCGGCTACCATGTTCTTTCACATCAGCGATGTGGATGGCGAGCCGCTGGAAGCGGATGTCCAGGCGCATCTGCACACCTTTTACCGGAAAGACGGCGTGAACTACCGCTCTTTGCACTGGCATGTCGCCGAAGCGCGCGCGAATGGAGACTGGAATCTCGAACGGGTCAGCATCGGCATTTTCCGCATGCCCAAGCCGGACGAGTGGTGCGTCAATACCTCCCGGATCATGAATGTGGACAGCACGGACAATGAGAGCCTCACGCGCGCGGAGATCGAGGGGCGCAGGCAGGCCGATGAAATCCTCCGCTTTTTGAGAAAATATGTTCCCGGATGCCAAAACGCCCGGCTGAAGGCCACGGCGTCCTATGTCGGCATTCGCGAAAGCCGGCATATCGTCGGGGATTACTGGCTGACCGGGGAGGATCTGATCGCCGGAAGGGTTCCGGAGGATTCCATTTTGCTCGCGGCCAATTCCGTCGATGTGCACGGGCGCTTCGGCCCCGTCAGCAATGAATACGTCGCCATCAATGGAGAATACTATGGGATTCCCTATCGCAGTTTGCTTCCCCAGGGGGTCGAACAGCTGCTCGTCGCAGGACGGTGCGTGAGCGCCGATTCCACCGCGGCGGGAGCAATCCGCGTCATGCCGCCGTGCATGGGCATGGGACAGGCCGCGGGCGTGGCCGCGGCGCTCTCCGTGCAGCGCGGCCAGACGGTGCGCAGCCTCGATCCTCAGGTGCTTCGCGCACGGCTCAGGGAGAGGGGCGTTTATCTCGGCGACGAGGACGATTCCTTTTCTGCCAAAATTTGGAACGCTCCAAATATGGCGTAAGAGGACTTCTGGCGAAGTTGTTGCCGGAAGCAATCCGGCAATGATGAATAAATAAGGAGGTATGGTTACAATGAAAAAACTGCTCGCAATTCTCCTGACGGTCCTGATGCTGGCGTCCACTGCGGCGATTGCGGAGGAAGCCGATCTCACCAGCTGGATTCTGGAGGACGACACGTCGATTTCCGGAACGATCAGCTTCTGGATGCCCTTCAACGGCTCTCAGGGAATGGACGCCCTGATCGCGGATTTCAATTCCATCTACCCGAACATCACGGTTGAACTCAACACCTACAACAACAACAGCGACGGGAACATGTCCGTGAACACGTCGATTCTGGCGGGCGAGGTGGACGTGCTGGCCTCCTTTGGGCTTTCCAATGCCTACACCCGCTGGGAGAGCAATATGTATGCGGATCTGACGGATCTGATCGAGGTGGAGGGCATCGACCTCGTCGCGAACTGGGGAAGCGACGCCTTTAAGTATGAAGACCGGATCTACACGCTGCCCTGCGGCGGACTGAGCTACTATGTGGCCATCAACATGGATGCGTGGAATGCCGCCGGCCTCGGCGAGCTGCCGACCGAATGGACGTGGGACGAATACCTCGCGGCGAGCGAGGCCATGACCGAGTACAACGACGATGGCACCGTGAAGGTATACGGCGGTTCCGATTACCACAGCGTGAACTACTTCACCTATGCCCGAGGCTCCATTGTGGGCAAGAATGCATACTACAAGGAGGACGGCACGGCGGCCTTCGATACGCCGGAGATCATCAACGCGCTGGAGCGCGAGGTGCAGGCCGAGCTGGTGGACCAGATCTGGTTCCCGAAGGCGACTTATCGCGGGGACAACCTGCAGTCCCAGCAGATTTTCCTCGTGGAGCGCTTTGCCAATTCCTGCATCACCCCGAATATGGTTCGGTTCCTGCCCGACACGGAAAACTATGGCGTCGATTTCATCGTGGGCTTCGCGCCGTTTCCGGTAGAGGAGAAGGGACAGGTCAACTATATGAGCGGCGTTTCCCCGTTTTCCCATGCGGGAATCTGCATGGATCCCTCCGATGAGGACTTTGATGCGGCGTGGGCGTTCCTGAAGTGGTATTCCACCTACGGCGTGAAGTACCTGGTCGCCGCCGGACATCAGCCGAACTGGACGGGTACGGAGGTCGGCTCTGCGCTCGAGCTGCTGTTCGGCTCGGAGGAAGAAGCGGCCAAGTACGTCGATGTGGAATCCTTCAACCGCGTGGTGGGCGATTCCACGCTGCCCTCCTATTACGAGGATGAGCTGACCGCCTACACCGATGTGAATTCCATTCTGAATGAGTACGCCATGTACGCGCTCAACGGCACGATGACCGCTGAAGAAGCGATGATGGAAGCCGACGCGCTGGCGGATGAGGAAATCGCGGCCGCCAGATAGCGCCGGACATCCCGGAAAAGGCGCTGGCTGCAGCCCTCCCGGCGGTTCTTCCGCCGGGAGGGGATCGCCGGGCTTGCCGCTTGCAATGGAAAACAACTTTGAAATGAGGGAACTTGAATGGTGCCCAGAAGAGTTCAATATGGGCAGCGGAGGGAGAACATGGCGGGATACGCCTTCATAGCCCCGGCGTTGATCTGCTATCTGCTGCTGGTTGCCTTTCCCTTTTGCCTGACTCTGATCCTCTCCTTCACGGAGTTTAATTTTCTCAAGGTTCGGGACATCGCGCGGCTCGGCGATTACATCGAATGGATTGGGCTGGAAAACTTTGTAAACGCCTTCAGGGACCGGCGATTCATGGCTTCCGTTTCCAATACGTTTGTCTACGCGATCGCCACGGTGCCGGCTTCGATCTTTCTCGGACTTTTCCTCGCATATGTCCTCAACGGACGGATGACCGTGGAGGGAGAAATGACCCTGCGCCGCCCGTGCAGAGTTTTGCTCATCGGGATGCCCGGGCAGACGGATGCGCCGGGGCGGTCCGGCGATATGGATTGGATGAATTCGTGGTTCGCTCGGCTGCGGGCGGAGCTGGGCGAGGAATTTGAGGTCTTGAGCGAAGCATGGGATGGATGCGCCGGGGCTGGCGGAGAATCCGAACTGGAGTCCGTCCTTTGCGCGCACCGGCCGCTGGACTGGATCGTCCTCCTGGCGGTCGAACCGTCCGGCGCGGCCGGGGATTTCGTGCCGAAGCTCGGTTTCCTGATCGACGGCATTCGCGCGCATCCGCTGGCAGGGCGCGGCTGTGCTCCGCCGCAGGTTTTGCTGGCGGTTCTTCCGGCGGCCCGGAGCCGGACGGCGGAGGGCGCTGCGGAAACCGGGGTTTCCGCGGCCGAGCGGATGGCGCGCGAGAAGGCGTGTGCATTTGTAGAGCTGCGCCGGTGCGCGCACTTGGCTTCGGACGGCTCCTTCCCGGAGGGAATCGCAGAGCCGCCGGTCGGGGACGCCGCGGGAAGGATTCGAAGGGGAGCGCCTTTGGCCGCAATGCCGGGCGGCGGCGCGGCGGACTGGAATTTGGATGGCGGGAACAGCGAGCTGTACATGAGGTTTGACAAGGCGCTGCGCTCCGCTCAGGGAATGGACGTCTGGGAAGACCGCGCATACATTCTCTACGATACGGGCGTATGCGCCGTGTACGACCTGCAATCGCGCCGCGGCCGCCCCATCGACAGCTTCCCGCTGGGATCCTATAATGAAGGAAAGCCTTCGCGCGAGTACCTGAACCACGCAAATTCGTGCATGTTCAGCGCGATTCACTACGAGGGAAATCCCATTCCGCTGCTGTATGTCACCACGGGGACGGGAATCGGGTTCGACGGCGACGGCTACTATTACCGCTGTGCGGTGGAGAACATCGTCCGCACAGTGGATGCAGACGGCAGTGAATCGCACGCGGCGCACACCGTTCAGACGATTGCCTACCATCCGGAAGGCATCGAAAAAACGCCGTTTCAGCCGCCGTGCTGGGGCTGCCCGGCCTTTTTTGCGGACACGGATGCGGGTTTGCTGTACATCTTTTCGGCAAAGTACCGGACGAAAAGGGAGTGCGTTCCGGAAGGGCAGAGCAACGAATACGTCATTACGCAATTCCCGCTGCCTTCTCCGGATGCAGGCGGCTTCGTCCGGCTGACTCCGCGCGATATCCTGGATCAGTTTTCCGTCGCGTCCGATGTCATGTTTACGCAGGGCGGAATGCTGTGGGATCACTGCATCGCGTACACCTTTGGCTGCGCAAAGGCCGGTTATCCGACGCATATCATGGCGTTCGACCTGCGGCGGCGCGCGATCGTGAATCACATTGGGAATCTGGACGGAGCGCTTTGCGGCGAGGAGATCGAGTGCTGCGCGCAGTATCGGGGGATGCTGTTGTGCAATACGAACGAGGGCGGCATTTACGCCGTGCGGGGCGTGCCGCGCGCGTGGAGGAGGGAGTTCCCGTGAGGGAGACGCTGACGCTCAAAAAGGATGTGCCGGTTGCCGGCGATTACGATGTCGTGGTTTGCGGCGGCGGGCCGGCGGGGCTTATGGCCGCGATTTCGGCCGCGAGGGCGGGGCAGCGCACGGCGCTGATCGAGCGCATGGGTTTTTTCGGCGGCACGGCGACGGCGGGGTTCGTCGTGCCGATCAGCGGGTTCTTTCACAAGGGGCGGCGCGTGGTCGGGGGGATCGCGTGGGAACTGGTCTCCCGGCTCGTCCGCCGCGGCGCCGCGCAGGTGGAACTTCCCAAGGGCCACATTTCGTTTCATCCGGAATTCTATAAGCTGCTCGCCCAGGAGATGGTTGATGAAAGCGGGGTGGACGCCTACACGAACGCGTGGGTATCCGGCTGCCGGCGCGAGGGGAGCGCGCTGAGCCACGTCGTCTATGAGAGCAAGAGCGGAACGGAGGCGATTGCCGGGCGATGCTTCATCGATGCGACGGGCGAGGCCGATCTCTGCCGCATGGCGCAGGTGCCCATGCTGTCCCAGAGCGCTGCGCTGCAGCCGCTTTCGCTGTGCTTTCTGCTCGAAGGGGTGGATCTTTCTACCGATCTTTTGCGAAACTGCATTCATCACACGGGGGAAGGCGGACGCCCCTCCTGCAATGCGGTCATCCGCGCCTATCTTGACGAATGCGTGGCGCGGGGGACGCTGGAACGATTTGGCGGCCCGTGGTTCAACGCGCTCGTCCGCGGCGGCGTTGTCGCCGTCAATGTCACCCGGCGCGCCGGAAACGCCGCATGCCGGGCGTCCATGCAGGAGGCCGAGAGGCGGCTCAGGCAGGATATGTTCGCCATCGTGGATTTGCTGCGCGCGCGCTTTCCAGAGTTTCAGAATTGCCAGATCGTCTGCTCCGGCGCCAATGCGGGGGCGCGCGAAACTGCGCGCATTCGCGGCCTGTCCGTCGTCACGGGCGACGATATGCGGTCGGGAAGGACTTATCCGTGCCCTGTCGCGCGCTGCGCGCATCCGATGGATCTCCACCGGCCGGACGATTCGACGCAGAAGCTCATTCCGCTTGAACGCGCAGCCTATGTGCCGCACACCGCCCTGATCCCTCATGGCGTTGAAAACCTGATCGCCGCCGGCCGGTGCGTCTCCTGTGACGCGCAGGCATACGCCTCCCTGCGCGTTCAGGCCACGTGCATGGCCATCGGGGAATCCGCCGGGGTGCTGGCCGCGCAGAGCTGCATGCAGCATGCCGCGGTCGGGAACCTGGATCTCGATCCCGTTTGCGAAATGCTGCGCGCGAGGGGGATCGTCCTGTAGGCGCGCCGGCACGCCGCTCGTCGGCCTTCCGGATATGGAGCCGCATTCCAGCCGGCGCGCGCGCCGCCGTGGGAAAGGAGCGCGCTGGAAAGGGCAGAAAAGAGCCGGGACATTCCGAATGTCCCGGCTTGGCTTTTATGCCGGCAGTTTGCAGACGTCGATCCACTCGCCGCCGGAGAGCTGTTCCAGCTCGGACAGCGTCAGCTCGATCGCGCTGTTGGAGCTGCCGCAGGCAGGAAAGACCGTCTCAAAGCGCCTGAGGGATTCGTCCAGATAGACCTTGACGCCCTCGTTGACGGCGAACGGGCAGACGCCGCCGACCGCGTGGCCGACCAGATTTACAACTTCCTCGGGCGTCAGCATCTTGGCCTTGGTGTGGAACTGCGCCTTGAACTTCGGGTTGTCCACACGCGCGTCGCCCGCGGCGACGACCAGCACCGCGCCGCCGTCCACGAGGAACGAAAGCGTCTTGGCGATGCGCTCCGGCGCACAGCCGACCGCCTCCGCCGCGAGGGCGACCGTCGCGCTCGATACGTCGAATTCGAGGATTCGATCTTCCATGTTCCGCTCGCGCATGAATGCGCGCACCCGTTCGATTGACATGTGACATCCTTCCTTTGCATGTGCTTGTCCCGGCGCGCGCGCTGAAACGCGGCGAGCTGCGCTTTCGCCTTTCCAAGGCGCGCGATGCCGGAGAGCGAAACAGGCGGCGCAGGCCCGGCCGGGCAGCGCTCCGCCGCGCGAAGCGCCGGGCGTCCGGCCGCCGCGTGGACATCGTGCCGGAATCACCGCCGTCTGGACGGCGCCGGGCCTCGCCCTCTGTTTTCGCGAATTCCGAGGTATTATAGCACGAAAGCGGAGAGGACGTCAACAATGCCGGTCGGATGTGAGGCGGGGAGCTACGAGGCGTGGTGCATCGACGAGGCGATGTTCACCGTGATGATGCGACTGGCGGAAGGACGCAAGCTGCGGCCGAGGAAGTCGGAGGATAACCGGGCGCTGCTCAAGCAGTTGGGATTGTAGGAGATGGCGAAGTGTATATCCTGCATAAAATTCCCGCCGCTGGTCTTGGCCAGACGGCGGGAAGGAATAGAGCGTATTTACTCTATGAAGAGCGCATAACCAGATAAATCGGAGGCTCTGAGCACAGTATATACATAACCGTCATAATAACACTCACAGGATTGTCTTGCGCCAAGAAGCTCGAAGGGCAATGCTTCCTCGAAGATCCTTATGTAGCTCTCAACGTCGTCCTTCGCGTCGGGGTGCCCTTCTTCATCCGCAAGCGCTTTGGCCATGGAGCCGAGGCAGGCCATCAAAAATTCGGGGGTTACTTCCCCCTCAATGTCTAAGCGCCACATCATATTGTGAAGCACCATAAACTCTACAGAAGGGTCATCCTCAAGGGCAAAGTAGATGACGTTATCATCGGCGGAGGTGATCTCCAGCGGGTAGCCAAGCTGCTGCATATTCTCCACCAGTGCTTCGGCAAGGTCAGGTCCTATATCGTCAAAGCGGCTGTCGGCCACCTCCATGGCGTCCCCCATGAGTGCGCGCAGCTCGCCGGAGGTGTATTCCTCCAGCGCGGAGAGATCCCGCTCTTCATCGCGGGAGCAGGCGGTCATGCAGAGCAGCAGCGCGGCGAGGAGGAACAGTGCAAGGAGCTTTTTCATGGCGCACACCAAATTGCAAACAATCTAAAATTAGTTTGGCAAAACAGGCAGGATGTCCCAAATGTCAAGAAAGGTTACGGGCGCGCGGCGCAGCGGCCTCGGCATCCATCGTCCTTTGTTAAAAAATGCGGGGCGATTGCGGCGGCGGGGCGGTTTGTGGTATAATGGTCTTTGCGCTTTTGCGCGCTCTGTTTACAGCAAGTTTGAAGGAGGTGGGAGGTTTACCGAGACGATCTGAGGTATCCCGCGAGGGGCGCGGGAACGGGGCGGGCGTCCGCTCCACCGCTTGGCAAGATACGACCGACCGTATGACTACCGGGAGGGAACCATGATTCAGGTAGAACATCTCACCAAGACCTATCGCATTTCCCGCCGCGAGGGCGGGCTTTTGCAGGCCATCAAGGCGCTCGGGCGGCGCGAGACGCAGTCCGTCCGGGCATTGGACGACATTTCCTTTCACATTTCCGACGGCGAGATCGTCGGCTACATCGGCCCCAACGGAGCGGGCAAGTCCTCGACCATCAAGATCTTGAGCGGCATCCTCGTGCCGGACTCCGGCGTCTGCCGGGTGAACGGCCGCGTGCCGTGGAAGGAGCGCAAGCGGCACGTCGCCGAGATCGGCGTGGTGTTCGGCCAGCGCTCGCAGCTCTGGTGGGACGTGCCGGTGACGGATTCGTTCGCGCTGCTGCGCGACATCTATCGCGTGGACGAGGCGCGCTACCGCAAAAACGTCGAGGAGCTGACCGAGCTGCTCGACCTAGGCGAGCTGCTGCGCACGCCGGCGCGCCAGCTGAGCCTCGGCCAGCGGATGCGCTGCGAGATCGCGGCGTCGCTGCTGCACGATCCGAAGGTGCTGTTCCTCGACGAGCCGACCATCGGCCTGGACGCCGTGAGCAAGCTGGCGGTGCGCTCGTTTATCCGGGAGCGCAACCGGACGCACGGCACGACGGTGCTGCTGACCACGCACGACATGCAGGACATCGCGGCGCTGGCGGGGCGGATTCTGCTGATCGGCCACGGGAAGATTTTGATGGACGGCACGTTTGACGATGTGCGCGCCATGGATCCCGGAGCCGAGTCGCTCGACGCGCTGGCGGCGGCGTTGTACCAGCGCTACGGCGTGTGAGGGAGGTGCGCGCATGAGGGCCTGTCTTGCCTTTTTCCGAATGCGGCTCGTCAACGGGCTGCAGTACCGCACCGCCGCCTATGCCGGCATCTTCACGCAATTTTTCTGGGGATTCATGGAGATTCAGCTCTACGGGGCGTTTTACCGGGAGAACCCGGAGAACTTCCCGATGGAATTTTCGCATCTGGTGAGCTACATCTGGCTCAGGCAGGCGTTTTTGCGGCTGCTGGACACGTGGTCGACGGAGCAGGAGCTGTTCGACATGATCCTGAACGGCAACGTCGCCTATGAGCTCTGCCGGCCGGCGAGCCTGTACGGCATGTGGTTTGCGCGCAATGTGGCGCTGCGGCTGAGCAGTCTGGCGCTGCGGTGCTGGCCGATTCTGCTGGTCGCCGCGCTGCTGCCCGATCCGTGGGGGCTTCGGCTGCCGCCGTCGGCCGGCGCGTTCGCCGCGGCGGTGCTGTCGATGGCGCTGGCGCTCGGCGTGGTGACGGCGTATATCCTGATCATCTACTTCTCCTGCTTCTTCACGCTGTCGTCCGAAGGCACGCGCGCGGTGATGATGCCGCTGGTCGGCCTGCTGGCGGGCGAGCTGATTCCGCTGCCGTTCATGCCGGACGGACTGGCGAAGGTGCTGAGCTGGCTGCCGTTTGCGTCGATCAGCAACGCGCCGCTGCGCATCTATTCGGGCGACATTGCCGGCGCGGAGGCCGCCGGCACGATGCTTTTGCAGGCGTTCTGGCTGGTTGCGCTTGCGCTGCTCGGCTGGTGGATGCAGCGGCGCGGCATGCGGCGGCTGTGCGTGCAGGGAGGTTGAGCGATGAAGCTGTATCTTCACTTCTTTTCCATGCACCTGAAGAGCCGCATGGCGTACAAAAAGTCGTTCTTTTTCTCGGTCGTCGGGCAGTTTCTGTCGGCGTTTGCGGCGGTGGTGACGATCTGGTTTCTGTTCGCGCGGTTTGAGAGCGTCCGCGGCTATACGCTGGGCGAGTGCATGCTCTGCACGGGCGTGATCCTGATGTCGTTCAGCCTGGCCGAGTGCTTCTTCCGGGGATTCGACCGGTTCAGCCGCGTCGTCCGCGAGGCGCAGTTCGACCGCCTCCTGCTGCGCCCGCGCAGCCTGATCTTCCAGCTGATCTGCCAGGAGATCGACTTCGCCCGTCTGGGCAAGCTGCTGCAGGGCGCGCTGATGCTGGGCTACGGAATCGCGGTCTCGCCGGTTTCGTGGACGCCGGCGCGGGCGGCGGTGCTGGCCGGCATGGTGCTGGGCGGAACGGCGGTGTTCGCCAGCCTGTTTCTGCTCTACGCCGCGCTGTGCTTTTTCACGCTGGAGGGGCTGGAGTTCATGAACGTGTTTACCGACGGCGCGCGGGAGTTTGCCGCCTATCCGCTGGACGTCTACGGAACGGCCATCCTCAAATTCTGTACCTACATCGTTCCCTATGCGCTGTTTCAATACTATCCGCTGACCTATCTGCTCGGCCGGACGGACAGCCCGCTGTGCGCGCTGGCGCCGCTGGCCGCGCCGCTATTCGCGCTGCCCTGCTGGATCGTCTGGCGCGTCGGCGTGCGGAAGTATCAGTCGGCGGGATCGTGAAGCGACAGATGGACAAAATTTGGCCCGCAAGGCATCGAAAGGTGCCCTGCGGGTCATTTGTTTTTTGGGGAAAAATTGCTGGGCCGGGTCGCGGGCGGCCTTCAGGGCTCCAGATTTTTGTCCTCGAACAGAGGAGAGGCGAAGAACGTGCTGAGATCGATGCCCATGCCCTGGCACATTTCGTGAATTACGCGCAGCTTGACGGAATCATAGGAGCAGTTGATGACGTTGCCAATCGTGGACTTCGGAACGCCGCTCTTGATATAGAGCTGATACTGCGTCATGTTCCGCTCGGCGAGCAGCTCCGACAGGCGCTCGCTGACGGCCCGATTCAACTTCATTCGCTTCACCACCCTGCACGGAATCCATTTTAACAGTCTGTGCACGAAGAATAGTCCCTGTAGCTGTACTATTTCCGGATTTTGCGGTATGATGTAAGGGTGGGAGGTGTTTTTGAATGAAGGTTACGTTTTTTGGCCATCGCAGGCTCGAGAATCGGGAGGAGGTGCGGATCTGGCTGGAGCCGACGGTTGCGCGTCTGGCGGCATGCGGCGCGCGAACCTTCTATCTGGGAGGATACGGGGAGTTTGACCGGCTGGCGCTGTGCGCGGTTCGGGCGGCGCAGCGGGCGCACCCGGAGGTCGAAGCCGTGCTGGTGCTCGCCTATCCGGAGGCTGGCGCGGACGCCGCGCAATACGACGCGACGGTCTATCCGCCGCTGGAGCGCGTGCCGCGGCGCTACGCCATCGCCCGGCGCAACCAGTGGATGGCGGATGAGGCCGCCGTCGTGGTGGCCTGCGTGCAGCACGGCTGGGGCGGCGCGGCGAAGGCGCTGGAATATGCGAGGAAAAAGGGGAAAGAGGTCGTTGCCTATGGCGCATCGTGAAAAGAAGGGCATGAAAAAGCGGCCCGCGGATGCCGCCGGGCCGCAGACTGAAGAATGAGGGCGTCAGAATGAAGTGCGAATGAGTGTGCAGATGCCGCGCGATGGCCGGAACCTCAAAGGAGAGATTTGCGGCGCGGAACCATGGGTTCGCGCAATTGCGAATTTTCCTTTTTCACCCTCTCTGGGGGATGGATTTTCCGAGATCGTAGGCCTGCTGCAGCTCGGGCTTGCCTTCGATTTCGCCCGCGCCGCCGTTTCCGCCCGCGAGCACATGGCCGAGGTTCTTCCAGCGCAGGTGCTCGGTCAGATGGTCGTAATAGGCCAGCACATCGGCAAAGCCGCTGCCCTCCGCCGCCATCAAGAGCGCGCTGGCGCGCCCCTGTCCGCGCAGCAGGTTGCCGTCGCCCTCCTCGAGGGCGAACAGCCGGTCGATGGCGGTGCGCAGCTGGCCGCTCAGGTTCCAATAGTACAGCGGCGACGCCAGCACGATCACGTCGCAATCGCGGACGGCGGGATAGATTTCGTCCATGCCGTCGCGCTGCACGCAGGGGCATTCGCGGCGGCTGTGCCCGCCGAAGCAGCCCTTGCAGCCGTGGATGTCCATCTTGTCCAGAAAAAACTCGGTCACCTCGTGGCCCGCGCTCCGCGCGCCCTCGGAAAACGCCCGAATCAGCGCCGACGTGTTGCCGTTTCGGCGCGGGCTTCCGTTCAGTACGACGATCTTCTTGCCCATGCGCCCACCTCAGAACTTGTCCGCCAGCGCCGCGGCCCGCGCGCAGCCGTCGGTCTTTTCGATGTCGCCCGCGTTCAGCACGCCGGGAACGAGCACCTCGCCGACCATCTTCCACTTGTTCAGCGCCGCCGTGCGCTCCATCGGGATGCGCACGCCGTCCAGCACGGACAGGTCGTCCTCCTCGCAGCAGGCGATCAGCGCGCATTCCTTTCCGGCGATGTCCTTGCCGCCGACGACCAGCGAGTAGATCCGGTCGATCACGCCCTTGATCTGCGACGGAATCGAATACCAGTACACCGGCATGGTGAACACCAGCGCGTCGGCCTCGAGGATCGCCAGGGCGATGCGGTTGAAGTCGTCGTCAAACGAGCACGCCTTGCCCGTCTTGAAGCAGGTTTCGCAGGCGTGGCAGCCGCCGATCTTCATCATGGCCGCGTCGAAGCGCGCGACCTCGTGGCCCTTCGCCTCCGCCGCGCGGATGAAGGCGTCCGTCATGGCGAAGCTGTTGCCGTTTTTGCGGGGACTTCCCGTAATGACCACAATTTTCTTTCCCATCAATGCTTCCTCCTCGTTCCCGGCGGGATTGACTTTTCCTCCGCCGGACGCTACAATTATAGCATGAATGAAAAGGAAAACAAGTACACACATTCAGGTGCAGTACTTACATTCATTATAGATACTTACTTAAAGGAGAGTATGATATGACCGGGCGGTGCATTTCCACAGAGTGCCTGAGCAGCACGGGTTTCAGCTATACGCTTTCGCTGATCAACGGCAAGTACAAGATGACGATCCTCTACACGCTGATGGAGTTCGGCGTGGTGCGGTTCAACGAGATGAAGAAGTACATCGGCGGCATCTCCTACAAGACGCTGAGCGCGACGCTCAAGGAGCTCGAGGCCGACCAGCTCGTCCACCGCGAGGAATACCCGCAGATCCCGCCGAAGGTGGAATACAGCCTGACCGGGCGGGGAAAGTCGCTGATCCCCATCCTCGACGCCATGTGCGAGTGGGGCGAGCGGAACCGGCTGTGAAAGGGGAGATCGCCATGCTGAAAGTCGCCTTTCTCATCCCATCCAGCGGGACGGCGGCGCGCGGAGCGGCGTTCAACGTGCTCGCCGGTGTGGAAAACGACGGGCCGCAAACTGAGTGCGAAATCCATCTCTGGGGAAGGGCGGGCGGAAACTGGCGGCCGGTCGCGTCGCAGCGGGCAGTCATCGAGCCCGGCGAGCACCGCCACTTGTACTTTACCATTCCGCCCGAGGCCTTTGAACCCGAATTCTGGAACGGCGAAGAGGTCGAAGAGCTGGAGCTGACCGCCGGCGAGCAGCGCCCCGCGGACGGCGCGCATGGAACGCTGGTGTTCGTTGAGGCGTGATGCGGGCGAGGGGGACGCCGGGGTTCGTCGGGGCGTGATGCGGGCGAGGGGGACGCCGGGGTTCGTCGAGGCGCGAACGCGTGGCCTCCCGGCTCAATGGCGCGCCCTGCGGCTGCGATCCCTGATTTCGGAGCGCGGGCAGAGCACCGTCCAAATCTATGGATGGAAAAATTGCCCCGAACAGAAATCCAAATCTGTAAATGCAAAAATTGCCCTGAACAGAATCAGAGGCAATTTTTGTTTTCTGCATCTGCGGCGATTGTAGATGCGCCTCCCTGCGCGGGCGCGCATCCTCTATTCCGGCATCGCCCTCTGTCTAATCGGCTTTCACCCTCCAATTGCTGGCCAGCGCGACAGGATGCGGCGCAGGGCGTAGGGCAGGCCCGTGGCGTCGACGTCCTCCGCGGCGGCGACGGGGATCGAGGCGACCGTCTTTCCGTCGACGACGACGTCCACCGATCCGACGCGGTCGCCCGCCGCGACCGGCGCCGCGAGCGATTCGGGCAGGTTGGGCGAAAGCTGGATGCCCTGCTCGCTGCCCTTCAGGATCAAAAGCGTCAGGTCGGCGTCGAGCTGGACCGCCACGCTTCCTTGGCTGCCGCCCTCGACCGGCAGTCCGCCGCGCACGCGCGTGCCGCGCTCCGCGACCGGGTAGAGGCGGTAGTTCGCGAAGCCGTAGTCGAACATCTCTCCGGCGATGTCGAAGCGCTCCGCGCCGCTCGGCGCGCCGAGCACGATGGCGATCAGCCGCATGTCTCCGCGCTGCGCCGTCGCGGCGATGCAGTAGCCGGCCTCGTCGGTCGAGCCGGTCTTGCCGCCGTCGCAGCCGTCGTAGAGGCGGATCAGGCGGTTGGTGTTCGTCAGCTGCGTCACGCGCCCGTCGCCGTGGTCGACCTCGTCGAGCCAGATGTGCGCGTATTCATAGTAGAGCGGGTGCGAGAACATCGCCGCCGACATCCGCGCGACATCGCGGGCGGTGGTGTGCTGGCCGTCGGCCGGCAGGCCGGTGCAGTTGACGAAGTGCGTGCCGGCCATGCCGAGCTGCTGCGCGCGCTCGTTCATCCGGTCGACGCACAGTTCTTCGGATCCGTAGAGCACTTCGGCCAGCGCGACGGCGGCGTCGTTGGCGCTGCCGACGATCATGCTCTTGAGCAGCACGTCGACCGTCTGCGTCTCGCCCACGTCCAGCAGCACCTGCGAACCGCCCATGCCCGCCGCCGATTCCGAGATGGTCACGACGTCGTCCAGCGCGACGCGCCCGTCGTCGATCGCCTCCAGCGTCAGCAGGATCGTCATGACCTTGGTGACCGACGCGACCGCGCGCGGCGAATCGGCGTTCATCTCAAAGATGATCTGGCCGCTCTCCGGTTCGAGCAGCAGCGCGGCGGCGCAGTCCAGCGCCATTGGCGGCGCGTCGAGCAGCGCCGTGCCGGACAGTTCGACCGGCGCGGGCGTGGAAGTTGGCTGCGGGCTTTGCGTGGAGAGGTCGATTTCCGCGCGCGCGGACAGGCAGAACAGCGACAGAACCAGCATCATGGAAAACAGACGGCGGCGCATGGGCATTCCTCCATTTGGCTTGACAATCTGTTCCATCATGTGCAGGCCGAAGGCAAAAAATGCCACCCAATTTTCGCCGGGGTTTGGATCCGGGCATTTGGAATGGCCGAGGGGGAGGAACCTTCCGGCGAGGCCGTTGATCTGCGGCGGAAGCCGCTGTTTCCGAGGAAACGAGGGGGAAAGCAGCGGAAGGTTGGAATGCCCGAGGGAGAGGGGAAGAAGAGCCTACCTCAGCCCTCCTCCCCACCAGACCGGCTCGGGCGGAACGGGTCCACGGAATGGAGCGCTTGCCCTTCTTCCCCCTTTTCGCCATACCGGCTCGGCGGAACGCCGACGATCTCCCGGAAGCGGCGGGAGAAGTAGAGCTGGTTGTCGTAGCCGACCGAGGCCGCGACGGCCTTGACGCTCAGATCCCCGCGGCGCAAGAGCGCGCACGCCTGCCGGATGCGCGCCTGCGTCAGCGCCTGCGAGGGCGACGCGCCCAGCTCCGCCATGAACAGGCGGTAGAGCCGGCTGCGGCTCAGTCCGACGTGGGACGCGATGTCCGCAACCGTGATCGGAAGGGCGAAGTTGTTCGCGATGTAGTCGCACGCGCGGCGGACGCAGTCGCCGTCGCACCGGGGCGCGCTCGTGCGTCGGTCGGCGATCAGCGCGGCGAACAGCAGGTACAGCGCGCCGGTCATCCGCGCGGCCTGGTGCGGCAGGCTGCCGCGCGATTCGTAAATCTGCATCATTTGTTTATACACTTCGGCGCCGGCCCGGCGCAGCACCGGCTGCGCGCCCAGGTCGGTCTGCGAAAGCAGCGGCCGCGCCTCGGAGCCGTGAAAGCCGACCCAGCAGTACGACCACGGCGCGCCCTCGTCGGCCTGATAGAAGATCCGCTCGTCCGGCCGCGCGAGGAACAGGTCGCCCGCCGACAGCTCGAACGCCGCTCCGCCCACGCGGTAGCGCCCGCGGCCGTCGACGACGTAGTGCATCAGATAGTGGTCGCGCACGCCCGGGCCCCAGCTGTAGCCGCCCTCGCACCGCTGCACGCCCACGTTGCAGACCTCCAGCGCGCCCGTCGTCCGGCGGGGAACCTTGTAGGAATCCTTGTACTGCGCCATCCGCGACCGCCCCCTCGCCTCCATTATACACGCTCTTGATCAAAGACGCAACAAAAATCCATATCCGCGCGCATTTCCTTTATTGCCTTTCGCCGCGGGGCGCGCTACAATAGAAGCAACCAATGAATATGAGGAGGTCATCGCCATGAAGGTATTGGTCACGGGCGGCGCCGGCTACATCGGCAGCCACACCTGCGTGGAGCTGCTCAACGCGGGGCATGAGGTCGTCATCATCGACAATTTCGTCAATTCCAAGCCCGAGGCGCTCGACAGCATCCGGAAGATCACCGGGAAGGACTTCGCCTTTGTCGAGGCCGACCTGCGCGACCGCGCTGCGGTGAAGGCGCTGTTCGACGCGCATCCGGTCGACGCCGTCATCCACTTCGCAGGGCTGAAGGCCGTCGGCGAATCGGTGCAGAAGCCGCTGGAGTACTACGACAACAACTTGGGCGGCTTCTTCGTGCTGGCCGAGGAGATGCGCGATCACGGCGTGAAGAAGTTCGTGTTCTCGTCGTCGGCGACGGTCTACGGCATGAACAACCCCGTGCCCTTCCGCGAGGAGATGCCCACCTCCGCCACGAACCCCTATGGCTACACGAAGGTCATGATCGAGCAGATGCTCAAGGACATCGCCGTCGCCGACCCGGAGTGGAGCATCGTGATGCTGCGCTATTTCAACCCCATCGGCGCGCACCCGAGCGGGCTGATCGGCGAGGATCCGAACGGCATTCCGAACAACCTGCTGCCCTACGTCGCGCAGGTCGCCGCGGGCAAGCTCAAGGAGCTGACCGTGTTCGGCGACGACTACGACACGCCCGACGGCACCGGCGTGCGCGACTACATCCACGTGGTCGACCTCGCGCTCGGCCATCTCGCGGCGCTCAACTACGCGGACAGCCACACCGGCGCGGAGGCGATCAACCTGGGCACCGGCCACGGCACCAGCGTGCTGGAGATCGTCCGCGCGTTTGAGAAGGCCAGCGGCCGCGAGGTGCCCTACCGCATCGCCGCGCGCCGCGCTGGCGACATCGCCACCTGCTATGCCGACACGTCCAAGGCCGCGAAGCTGCTCGGCTGGCGCGCCGAGCGCAACATCGACGACATGTGCCGCGACGGCTGGAATTTTGCGAAAAATAGATACTGATTGTGGACGGGGGAGTAAACTCCCCCGCCAGGTGCCGCGCCTCAAATTTTCAATTTGAGCCGTGGCAGTTTCGCCCAAAGGCGAAACCGCAGAATCCTGCGGATTCTGCGCCTCCTGCCATCCCCTCCAAATTTCGCTCGCGCCGCTTTGCGACACAAGCGAAATTTGCATTGTACCCTTGAGAAAAGGGAAGGCGATTCCCCGATTGACAGGAAAGAGAGGGCGGTTTTATGAAGATCATTGCGGCCGTCACCCACGAAGCTGGCGCGAAGTTTGCCATTGAGAACGTCGAACTCCAAGAGCCGAAGACAGGCGAAATCCTCGTGAAGGTGCTCGCGTCCGGCATTTGCCACACCGACGTGGAGGGCGTCGAAGGACACCTGCCGACGGCGATTCCCGCCGTGCTCGGCCACGAAGGCGCTGGCGAGGTCGTCAAGGTCGGCCCGGGCGTGACCGAATTCCAGCCGGGTGACCGCGTCGGCTTCAGCTTTGCCTATTGCAACGCCTGCGCGAACTGCTATGCCGGCCGGCCAGCCAGCTGCCTGAAGTTCAATCAGATCAACTTCGGCGGCGTCCTTCCGGACGGGACTTCCCGCCTGAGCCAGAACGGCAGGACGCTGTCGATGTTCTTCGGCCAGTCGTCTTTTGCGGAATACGCGGTGGTCGCCGCCCAGAGCGCCGTCAAGGTGCCGTATGACGACGTCGACCTCGCCGTGGTGGCGCCGATGGGCTGCGGCATCCAGACCGGCGCGGGCACGGTGCTCAACGCGCTCAAGCCGGAGTTCGGCTCGTCGATTGCGGTGTTCGGCTGCGGCACGGTGGGCATGAGCGCCATCATGGCCGCGCGGATCGCCGGGTGCGCAAAGATCATCGCCGTGGGCGGCAAGGACCACACGCTGGCGCTGGCAAAAGAGCTGGGCGCGACCCACACCATCAACCGCAAGACCTGCCCGGACATCGCCGCGGAGATCAAGGAGATCACCGGCGGCGGCGCGAACTATTCCATCGATACCAGCGGCAACGTCAACTTCGTCCGCGCGGCGCTGCACTGCCTGGCGCCGCTGGGCGTGGAGGCCGTTGTCGGCATCACCCCGCCGATGGAGATCGACATGTTCGGCGAGCTGATGGCCGAGGGCAAGACCCTCACCGGCGTCATCGAGGGCGCCGCCGTGCCGAAGGTGTTCATCCCGCAGATGATCGAATACTACCGGCAGGGGCGGTTCCCGGTGGACAGGATCATGCAGTTCTACGATTTCGAGGACATCAACCGCGCCTATGAGGATTCCCTTTCGGGAAAGTGCATCAAGGCCGTGGTGAGAATGAAGAAGTGACGCGAAGGGTTTCGGCCCTCTCGCGCTCTTCCGGGGATTGTTTGACAGGCGGACGCGCGTTTGCGCGGGAGTGAAGCCGCATGTTTCGCATGGTGCACAATGCGCCGGAAGGTGGATGTGCCCGCGCGGATCGTGAAGCCGCATATCAGGAGCAGGGCCGGCGCAGTTGGCGCCGCCTTTGCTGCGCGTTTGCGCGGGAGTGAAGCCGGGCGGGGAGGAATCTTCCCGCCCGCGTTTGAATGGAGAGGAGGCGCGCCGGTGGAGCGGGAATCCAGCTGGATCGAGGCCGCGCAGGGCTTAGCGGATGCGTTCGGGCGAGGCGAGGTCTGCCGCGTGGAGACGCGGGGGTTGACGGATGCGGAGCGCGGCTGGTCGGGCGCGGAGGTCGTCCGCGGAGAGGCGGTGCTTTCGGACGGCTCGCGGATGCCCCTGATCCTGAAGTGCGCGGAGCGGAAGGAGCGCTGCGCGATGGCGCGGCTGACCCGGCAGCGCCAGTGCGTGCCGGCGTCCTTTTCGGCCGATCTGGACGGCGCCGCGCCCGCGTGGATGGCGATGGAGGACCTGGGCCGGCAGCGGCTCGCCCCGCCGGACGACCGCGCCTTCCTGCGCCGCTTCGCCATCGCGCTCGCGTCCATTCACGCCCGAAATCTGGACAGGGGGACGGAGATGCCGTGGCTCCCGGCCGCCGGCGCGGATCATTGGCGGCGGGTGGTGTCGGAACTGTCCGTCGATCACTTCGAGCGGAAGCTCCATGAGAGCGAATCGTTTGCGCGGGCGTTTGGGCGGTATCTCGCGCCGCTTCGCGAAATGGGCGCCCGGTTTGCCCGGGAGATGACCGCGCTGTGCGGCGAGACGGCGTGCATGACGCTGGCGCACGGCGATTTGCAGATGCGCGATGGCGCCCATGTCTACGATTGCCCGGGCGCGCCGCGCATCATCGATTTCGGCTTTTGCGGCTATGCCCCGCTGTACATCGACCTAGCGGGCTGGTTTTCGGACGCCGATCTTCCATTGTACCACGCCGCGCTGGCCGCGCAGGGGATCGCCATCCGGTATGCCGACTTTGAGGAGCGCGCGCGGGCGGCGCGCCGCTACAACGGCTTTGTCTATCTGTGCCCGAGCGTGATGGACTGGCGGGACGGCCCGACGGAGCGGACGGGTATGCGGCTGTTGCAGGCGCTGAAGATCATCCTCGACGGCGATTTTCCCGAGCGCACCGCGCGCTATTCGCCCGCGCTGTTCCAGCGGCTGCTCGCGGAATTCGGGGCCGCGGACACAGCGGAATGACTGTCCGTCCGGATCCCTGCCGGGCAGGGTGCGTCCCGCAGGGGGAACCGGCGGGCAAATTCTGCATATTCAGTATAGAATAACGGATATTTATGCGAAACGCATGTCTTTCACGGACGGACACGCGCCGCCGGCTTGCAGGGTAGGCGGCGCGCGCCTTCATACCGAACGAAAATGGCGCAAAATTGCGCCGGGAGCGCGGGAATTTGGAAATTCCCCTGCGCCATTCCCTTCAAAAATGGTAAAATCCTTGAGATAACCAAAAAATCGAATGAAAACACAAAATTTGCGCTTGACATTCACGCGGTAAAAATGTATAGTTACTTATAACGTTTTTGCGCGGACGTTTCCGCCGGCGCAATGCGTGAATTTCAGTTGGGAGGAATCCATTATGAAGTTCGCAAAGACTCTCGTGGCAATGGTTCTTGCGCTCGCGATGGTTCTGACGATGTCTTCCGTCGCCATGGCCGAAGATGCGGGCACCATCAAGATCGGCCTGATCGGCCCGATGACCGGCGCGGCGGCGAGCTACGGCACGTCCGTCCGTCAGGGCGTTGAACTCGCGGTTGAGGAAGTCAACGGGCTGGGCGGCGTCCAGATCGAGCTGAATGCGCAGGACGACGAGCATGACCAGGAGCTGTCCATCAACGCATACAACACGCTGTGGGACTGGGGCGCTCAGATGATCATCGGCTGCGTCACCACCGGCCCCTGCGTCGCCGTTGGCGCCGAGGCGTATAACGACCGCATGTTCATGCTGACCCCGTCGGCCTCTTCCACCGACGTCATCGCCGACAAGGACAACGTCTACCAGCTGTGCTTCACCGACCCGGCGCAGGGCTCCGCTTCGGCGCAGTACATCTCCGAGCACGGCCTGGGCACGAAGATCGCCGTGATCTACAACAACGCCGACGCGTACTCCACCGGCATCTACCAGACCTTCGAGGCGGCCGCCGCGGAGCTGGGCTTGGAGATCGTCTCCGTGACCACCTTCACCGATGACACCACGGACTTCTCCGTGCAGGTGACCGAGGCCCGTGAGGCCGGCGCTGACCTGGTGTTCCTGCCCATTTACTATACGCCCGCTTCCATGATCCTGCAGCAGGCCAACTCCATGGACTATGCGCCGGTGTTCTTCGGCGTCGATGGCATGGATGGCATCCTGAACATCGAGGGCTTCGATACCTCCCTGGCCGAGGGCGTCATGCTGCTGACCCCCTTCTCCGCGGATGCGACCGATGATCTGACCGTCAACTTCGTCACCAAGTACGAAGAAGCCTACGGCGCGACCCCGGACCAGTTCGCTGCGGACGGCTATGACTGCGTCTACACGCTGTACGCCGCCATCAACGAGGCCGGCATCACCGCCGACATGTCCGCCGAGGAGTGCTGCGACCTGCTGATCGCGGCCATGCAGAACATCGAGATCACCGGCGTCACCGGCACGATGACCTGGTCCGCGACCGGTGAAGTCACCAAGACCCCGACCGCCGTGCGCATCGAGAACGGCGTGTACGTCGGCGCGGATGTCGCCGAGGAAGCTGCGACCGACGAGGCCGCTGCTGACGAAGTTGCGACCGAGGAAGCCGCGACCGACGAGGCTGCTGCTGACGAAGCTGCGACCGACGAGGCTGTGACCGACGAAGCCGCTGCCGACGAGGCTGCGACCGAGGAAGCCGCTGCTGACGAAGCTGCGACCGACGAGGCCGCGACTGAGGAAGCCGCCTGATTGATGATCCAATGGCCGTCCGGCTGCGCATTGCGCGGCCGGGACGGCGCGCCATACCGCACAGAAACGCGAATGCCCTCTGTGCGGTATTGACGTAATGACCGCGGCGCGAGGGCAGTCTGTCCGCGCGGCGTGGATTGAAACTTGAGGTAACCAACGGTAGTCAGCAAGGAGGCTGGCCCGCCGCCTGCACTTCGCGCGGGCACGGCGGTCGGCCTTTGCGCGCGCATGGCGGATTCCGCGCGGCGCGGACGGCGGGGCTGATTACCGTTGGTTACCTTGAAGCGAATCGCGGCTCAAGTGCATTGCGAGGACATCTTGACAAGGGGTTGTGCGTCATGACACTGTTTCTTTCCTATCTGATCAACGGGATCAGCCTGGGGAGCGTCTACGCCATCATCGCGCTGGGATATACGATGGTCTACGGCATCGCGAAGATGCTGAACTTTGCCCATGGCGACGTCATCATGATCGGCGCCTACATTTCCTTCTGCGCGACGCAGTATCTGGGGCTTCCGGCGATCGTCTCGGTCGCGATGGCGATGGCCGTGTGCACGGTGCTGGGCATCGTGATCGAGGGGCTGGCCTACCGCCCGCTGAGGCAGGCGCCCTCGCTGGCGGTGCTGATCACGGCCATCGGCGTGAGCTACCTTTTGCAGAACGTCGCGCTGCTGATCTGGGGATCGACGCCGAAGAACTTCACCTCTGTGTTCAGCGTCGGCTCGATTTCGCTCTTCGGCGGCACGCTGATCATCACCAGCGAGACGATTTTGACGGTGCTGGCGAACATCGTCATCATGATCGGGCTGACCGCCTTCACCGGCAAGACGAAGATCGGCAAGGCGATGCGCGCCGTGTCCGAGGACAAGGGCGCGGCGGAGCTGATGGGCATCAACGTCAACGCCACGATCTCGATCACCTTCGCGATCGGCTCGGCGCTGGCGGCGATCGCCGGCGTGCTGCTGTGCTCCTCCTATCCGACGCTTCAGCCGACGACCGGCTCCATGCCCGGCATCAAGGCGTTCACCGCGGCCGTGTTCGGCGGCATCGGCTCGATTCCGGGCGCGATGATCGGCGGCATCCTGCTGGGCGTGATCGAGATCCTCGGCAAGGCGTACGTCTCGACCGAGCTGGGCGACGCGTTCGTGTTCGCAGTGCTGATCGTGGTGCTGCTGGTCAAGCCCGCGGGCCTGTTGGGCAAGCAGGTTCGCGAGAAAGTCTGAGGTGGGAAGCATGAAGAAGCTGAGCAAGACCACATTGGGCAATTTCCTGACCTACGCGCTGGTCATCGTCGCCTTCATCATCTGCCAGTCCATGGTCAACGCCGGCGCGATGAGCCGGTCGCTGCGCGGCCAGCTGATCCCGATCTGCGTGTACATCGTCATGGCGGTCTCGCTGAACCTGACGGTCGGCATCTCCGGTGAGCTGAGCCTCGGCCACGCCGGCTTCATGAGCGTCGGCGCGTTCTCCGGCATCGTCGCCTCGACATGGCTTCAGGCCGCGTTCGGATTGGAGAACGAGGTCGTCCGGCTGATCCTCGCGATGGTGTTCGGCGGCGTGTTCGCCGGCATCGCCGGCGTGATCATCGGCGTGCCGGTGCTCCGGCTGCGCGGCGACTATCTGGCGATCGTCACGCTGGCGTTCGGCGAGATCATCCGCAACGTGTTCAACTGCCTGTACATTTCCATCGACGCCGGGCGGGTGCACATCTCCTTCAACAGCCCGAACATCCCCGGCGAGATGCTCGTCAACGGCCCCGCGGGCGCGACGGGCGTGGATCGCATTGCGACGTTCGCGATGGGCTTCGCGCTGATCCTGTTTACGCTGTTCGTGGTGCTCAACCTGATCCACTCGCGCTCGGGCCGCGCGATCATGGCCGTGCGCGACAACCGCATCGCGGCGGAATCGATGGGCATCAACGTCACGAAGTACCGCATGATGGCGTTCGTGACCTCGGCGGTGCTGGCCGGCATGGCCGGCGCGCTGTACGGGCTGAACTACTCGAGCGTGCAGGCATCGAAGTTTGACTTCAACACCTCCATCCTCGTGCTGGTGTTCGTCGTGCTGGGCGGCATCGGCAACATCTTCGGCTCGATCATCGCCGCAGCGCTTCTGACGGTTCTGCCCGAGCTGCTGCGCGCGTTCAGCGACTATCGAATGCTCGTGTACGCGATCGTGCTGATCCTGGTCATGCTCGCCACGAACAGCCCCGCCGCCCGCACGTTCTTCGGGCGCATCGTTCCGAAATTCAGGACCTCAAAGGCCGGGAAGGGAGGCACCGCGGCATGACACAGCATAAGCCCAAGACGAAGATGGTTCCGTTCCCGAGCCACAGCATCGTCCCCGAGCGCGACGTCGACAAGCGCCCCGTGCTGGAGGCGCGGCACCTGGGCATCGAGTTCGGCGGCCTCAAGGCCGTGGAGGATTTCAACCTCACCATCGGCAAGACCGAGATCGCCGGCCTGATCGGCCCGAACGGCGCCGGCAAGACGACCGTGTTCAACCTGCTGACCAAGGTCTATCAGCCCACGACCGGCACCGTGCTGATCGACGGCAAGGATACCGCCGGCATGAACACCGTTCAGGCGAACAAGCTGGGCATCGCCCGCACGTTTCAGAACATCCGCCTGTTCGGCAACATGACCGTCGAGGAGAACGTCCGCATCGGATTGCACAACCAGATCAAGTACGGCATGTTCTCCGGCATCTTCCGCCTGCCCGCCTATTGGCGGCAGGAGCGCCGGCAGCACGAGCAGGCGCTGGACCTGCTGTCGATCTTCGACATGCAGGATATGGCCCCGGTCAAGGCGGGCTCGCTGCCCTACGGCGCGCAGCGCCGGCTGGAGATCGTCCGCGCGCTGGCGACGAACCCGTCGCTTCTGCTGCTCGACGAGCCGGCCGCCGGCATGAACCCGCACGAGACCGAGGAGCTGATGGAGAACATCATCAAGATCCGCGACAAGTTCCAGATCGCCGTGATGCTCATCGAGCACGACATGCACCTCGTCATGGGCATCTGCGAGGGCATCTGCGTGCTGAATTTCGGCAAGGTCATAGCAAAAGGTACCCCGGCGGACATCCAGTCCAACCCGGTAGTCATCGAGGCCTACCTCGGCCGGAAGAAGGAGGCGTAAAACG
>DVJL01000004.1 GCA_018716805.1 Candidatus Faecivicinus avistercoris
TCCAGTATCCGGATCACGCCGTCAATCAGCTCCACGGCGATTCCCTCTGGCTTGTGATTCTCATTGCATTCATAGCCTTCGCAGATTTCATTGTGCATAACCGGCCGATTTTTGCAAATCACGCAATCGCAATTTACTGCGTACCAAACCATCGGACGTCCGGCGCGGTACTCCTCCAACGCCTCCGACCACTCGGAATGGATCAGCGCAATGATCTCGTATGCGGGCCGGTCTTCTTCCCACCAGCCATGCGCCACGGCGTTCTCGTGGATTTCTTTCGCGATTTCAGTCAGATTCATCCATTCGTCCATATTCTCCTCCAAATGTCAGCCCTTGGAACGGGCATTCTTTCTTTGCCGGGCATGGGTATTCAAACATATAGGTCGATTCGATGTCCCGCCTGAGCGGGCAGTGTTTCGCGTCCGCGCCGTGTTTGTCGCAACAGAAGCACTCGTAATCTACCACGCGCTGCGTGATCCGCTCCAGTGCCCGCTGTGGAACGTAGGTGTATCCGCCGGTTTCATCCTCCGAATGCTGCACTGCGGTTCTTTTCACCTGCACGATCATTTCCGTGTTCTCAAGCTCTCTCCGGACGGCCGCGAGCTTCTTCAGCGGCACTGTTCGTAAGATTCCGATCAGCAGCTTTTCAGAAAGCACTGTGATGAGCCTCAAGTCGCGCCATCCGCCAGGGAATTTCTGCGTGCGCCGTTTCAGTTCACCGGCGCACTTATTGAATGTGTTTACAATTCCAAACAATTCGCGCGTGGCGTAGTATTCACGCTCCGAAAAATGGAATCTTCCGTCAGCGTCCTTCTCGGTCTTTCTCATGGGACAAACTCCTCTCTGTTTCGCAGGTCATGTGTAGCGTTTCCCCGTCCTGCGGTCTCGGAGTTCGATGCGGGCGAGCAGGTCAAAGCCGGCGAGATCGATGAGTGCCTTGAGCGCCCGGATGAGGAGGTTGCAGCGTGCATCCGATTCATCGAGTGCGGCAAGCCGTTCCCGCTCCGCCTTGGACAGCGCTTCGTGTGCAGTCGGGTCGGGATACCCTTCGGCGTTGCGCCGGGGGATGTTGTGATCGTGCGTCATCCCTTTGCGCACCTCCCGCAGCTCTCCAGCTCATGGCACACTCCGCCTTGATGGAGACAGGCGGGCACGAGCTCACTTGCAATCTCCGGCAGGGCTTCGGCGGCTGCGTCGCACATCATCTGCACAACCTCGCGCGTGCGCGCGGCGGCGAGGCCGCACAGGCGCTTGTTGGCGACGGTCATGAGCTCTTCGGCGTTGCAGTAAAAGATCATGTCCACCGGCGTATCGCGCCGTGCCGCGTCGCCGTCCATCCTGTCCTGCCGGTCGTTGCGCAGGCTGGAGATAAAGGGCACGGCGTGGACGTGGCGCGCGAGGTGGGTGGCGGTGTTGCTGGGGATGTCCTCGATGAGGAACGCAAAATTGAGAACGCGGATGGGGCTGTGCCTTGCGTGGAGTACGCGGTGCAGGAGATCGGAGGACGGCGGACCGAGCGGCTCTTCCGGATTTCCCATCGTTACCCAGACGCAGCGCTTGAACAGCTTCAGTTCGCGCTCTTCGGGCTCGTAGATCAACGTAACTTTCATGGTTTCTTCGTCCTTTCCGGGGTTATTCGTCGCCCATGATGCGGCGGACTTCTTCGGTCGCGACTTCCCGAAATCGCCTTTTCAGGGCCTCTTCCAGCCGCTCCCGGATCTCGCCAGGCAGATCGCCGTGTACATTTGCGCCGATCCCGATGCGGATTGTGCGCTCCTCGGTTTCCGGTTCTGCGCCGTGATCTTCGGGCGGCGTGGGATCATCGGGTTCGTCGTCCGAATCGTCATCCCAGTCGTCCCAGTCGTCGTCCGGCCGTTCTTTGGCCGGCATTTCGCCGATGTAGTAGATGGTCTCGATTAAACCGTAGATTCCTCTGAAAACGGTGCGCAACTCTTTGTTGTTCAACGTGATTTTCATGTCGTTCATCCCTCCGTGATGATAATTTCAACGCCGGGCCTTTCCCGGTCGTACTGCACGCGGGAGCCGTCATGGCTCGCCACGATGCGGCTATTGTCGTCGGCCAGCACGCCGGCCTCCACGAGGATGTCGAGCGTGGCCTCCAGCAGGTTGACGAGATCAACCTTGCGCCGGGTCGCCATGTGGTACACGCACTGCACGTTGACGGGCTTGTCGATGTGCAGGCGCGCTATGCTCGGGATCTGCAGCACACAGTCTGCGGCGTATTGCCGGTAAGCATCGCTCGGCGCAATCCAGTGCCGGTCTCCGCGGCGGCGGATCTGCTGCGAGTTTTTCTTGGTTCTCGGATCGCCGGGGATCCAGATGCGCAGCGGAGTCATGACGTGCCGCCTCCCTCCCAGTCATCGAGGTTGACAAACAGGCCGGCATAATCCGCATCTGTGTGCTCGCGCTGCTGGTAATCGAGCGCGGGGTTGGGCTTCCCGCCCGCCGATTGTCCGCGCCTTGCACGGTCTTCCCGGCGCTTTTGTTCGGCCGCCTTTGCGTCGCCAACGGACTTAAAACCGCTGTCCACGTAGCGGTTGAGGATCGCCCGTGTGTAGCTCCATGTCGGCGCGCCAGCGGCGCACGCCTCGTCGATCGCATGGCGAATAAGATCATCGGGCAGGTCGTCGCCGAACGAGATCAATTCTTCGCAGTTGCGCGGCGATAAATTGCGCAGATTGTTTGCAGCGTAGGCTTCCAGCGTGTCAAAATCTGGGCGTTCTTCGCGCGCGTGCGCGCATACTCCACCGGTGGTGGTATCCCCTTCTTTCTCTTGATCTGTATCTATATCTGTTTCTGTATCTGTCTCTGCCTCTGTATCTATATCTGTCTCTATGGGGACATTGTCCCCGCTTTTGTCCCCGCTTTTGTCCCCGCTTTTGTCCCCGCCTGTGTCCCCGTCCGTGTCCTCGCTTTTGTCACCGCTTTGTCCGCTGCGCTGTTCTCGTTTTTTCTTCGCATGATCGGTTTCGCTGCCGACGATGTTTGCATAGTTTGTGAGGATAAATTGTCCCCGCTCTCCGAGGGACAAAAGCCCCAACTTTTTGAAGAGTTCGACGCCCTTGTAGATGGTCGCGAATGGGAACCACTTCGCATCCCTGCGGATTCGCTCCAGGTCGTAGGGGATGACCTGATCGCCGATCTTCATCGCAAGCTCGCCGCCCGTGTTGATCGCCATCATGCAGAGGGATACATACAGCATTATGTAGTCTGCGCCGTTTTTCAGCCCCATCAGGTAGTTCACGGCATCGCTGTCCATGAAGTCCTTGCTGATCTTGATCCAGTAGTACCGCTTTCCTGTCGCCATGGCGTTACCTCCGACGGCTCGCGATGATTTCCACAATTTCCTCGATCGCGGCCTCTTCCTCGCCGTCCTCCGCGCGCAGGCCGTCGCGCAGCTCGTTTTCCACGTCGACTGGGCAGATCTCGCGCCAGCACTCGGAGCAGTCTCCGCCGCCGTTATACGGGCATCTCATCGCAGCTGCAGCCCCTCTCCATAGTGGATTTCCGTGCCGGGCACGATCTCGCCCGTCGCCTTAAAGTGATCGCGGATGGCGGCGGCGTTGACCTTCGGCGGCTGGGGGACGAGGTAGTCCTCGGGGATCTCCGCCGCATCGACGAACATCACGCTGGGCGGATTTTTGCGCACGCTCCACCGCCCGATGGACGTGTCGACGCGGCGCACGTTCGCGGCCTCCATGGCCATCTGCAGGCCCGCGCGGATGCGCTCAGCGGTGCTGTCCTTGCGCCGCTTGAGCTCCTGCAGGCGCTTGATCTCCTCGGACAGCTTGTCGGAGTCGGCCTTGAGATTGCGCGTCAGACGAGCGCAGGCGTCCGCCTGATCGGCGAGGGACATGTCCAGCGCGGCGAGCGCGTCGGATGCCTGCGCGCGCTCCTCGTCGGTCTGCGCGTCCTCATAGGCAGCAACGAGGCGCGCGTATTCGTTGGTGATGGTGTACAGGTTCATGCTCTTCCTCCATTCTGCGCGCGCCGCTGGAGCTGTTCTACGATCCTGCTCGCGCGCTCAAAGCTCAATTCGTCCAGCGCCTGCACGCCGTATTTGGCGCACAGCTGCGCGATCTGCTCGGGCGTTGCGTGCCTGGTGATGTATTTGATCTGGCCAGCGGCGGCGTACTGTGGGAGATCGTCGGCCGTCTGCGTAGCCTGAGCGGCATTCTGCGGGGACTTTGGTTCGGCGGCCGCCTGCGGGGTCTGTGCGGTGCTCTGGGCTTGGGTATCGTCGTTATCGTACTTGGTGCGGTCCTTGGCAAAGTACACGTCTGCGCCGATGCCGAGCGCCTTGCACGCCACGCTCAGCGCGTCCGAGAGCGCCTTCTTCGGGGCTTCGTCGTCGGTGTGGAGACTGCCGCGCTCCTGCGACACATACATCGCGCCGCCGGTGCCGGGGATCACGTCGCCCCATTCGCCGTCCTCTTTGACCTGCAGGCCGATGTCCACGATACAGGCGATCTCGCCGTTTGCGCCGGGGACAAACTCGCGGTTCGTGATGTCGTACCGCCAGCCGAGGCCGCAGGGCCCGAACAGCTCCGTCAGGCGCTTGATGCGCCACATGGGGTTGATGTCCGTCATGCCCTTCAGCCGCCCGCCGGTGATGGGCTTCTGCGCCTCCGGCGGAACCTCGCGGACGGCGTTGTAAATCCGCATGTTATCCATTGCATTTCCTCCTCCAGTGTGGTATAATGGAGGTGCAGGTACGCATCACTGCACCCCTTTCCTTCCCCCTCGCGAGTGCGGTCGCGAGGGGATTGTCATGCCATTTCCAGATCTACTTCCAGTGCGCTGCCGCAGCTGCCCAGCCGCGTGACGTGGTAGCTGCCGTAGAGCATTTCGATGTCCTCCATCTGGGGCTCGTTTCGCGTGTCGCATTCGATGCAGCTGGTCAGCGACCGTCCGACCTTCACCGACAGGCGATAGTTGCGGACGTCGGCGATCTCGAGGATTTCATTGAGCGTCATTGCGGTTCGCCTCCTTTCCGAGCATCTTTTTGCTGAGCTCGTCCATCTCCTGCTCGTAACGGGCGAGGATTGTGCGGCGGATTGAGCTGTCCGGATAATGCTCGCAGATGTAGTTGGCGCGCGCGATGAGGCGGTCGAGTTCTGCGTCGCGGTCAGGGGCGGGCTTAAATTTGGGCTTGTGGATGTTCTTCATGGGGATGCCTCCTTTTAACTTATGTACCATCGGCGAGTCTCGCCGTTCTCAGCGCGCTTTTTCGCGGCCTTGCGCGCACGGGTCTCGGCATCGATCTCGGGCTTGCGCTCAATGTAATCCGCGATGGATTCTACGAGCACGCGGTTTCCGTTACAGGCGTACTGCAGCCGGCCGTCCTCAACCATATCCCGCACGGTTGAATTGCTGATTCCCAGGATTCTTGCAGCGCACGCCTGCGTACAAACTTCTCCGTATTCATGGATCAGCCGTTCGCGCGCGCCGTTTGGAGATGGTGTGCTTGTGCCGCACCGGCGGATGATCTCGGCCATTAGGGCCTCGATTGGGATGGACTGCAGGTCCATCATGGGGTTCACCTACTTTCATGTTCAATCTCTCGGCCATAGCCGAACGACCTGCGCGTGCGCTTGCGGTGGGGCTGGTATGGGACGGGGAAGCCCTTGCAGCCCCAGATGAAAAAGGCCGTGCCGCCGATGATGGCGAGCCATGTGATGATGTGCGTCATGGGTGTTCTCCTTTCGGCTTCAGCTTGATGACGATGTCCTCCGACGCCGTGGTTGTGAAAACATCATCGGCGTTTTCGGCAATCACGGCAATTTCTTCGCCGGTTTTGACGTTGTACACGGTCAGGCGCTCAAAGGCGTCGGCCAGAATCGCGTTCTTGCGATTTACCATGATTTCAATAAAATCGGAATGTCGGAAGAAGCTTTGGGAACGCTCATGAAGATAACCGGCTATTCGATTTCCAGGTATTCGACCTTCCTGCTTCGTCGTTATCACGAATGGCTGACGCAGTTCCCGGAAAACCAGCCTTTAACCCCTCCTGAATAGAGCGCATTGCGAATTCCAATGTTCCTTCCCCTTGCCGCTCTTGAAGCGCAACTACAAGGGCGGCGATTTCTTCAGGCCTGGCTTTGATAATGATCTCCATTTTCTCTCGCCTCCTCAGCATGTTATGTAGAATGCATTCGGATCATAGGGAGTAATAGGGAGTAAATCGCCCGGATATTTCCGCCGTATGCAGATTCAAAAGCGCTCGAGATAGCTGCTGCAGTTCGGATGGCTTCAGAGGGCCGTCCAGTTTCTCATTGATCTTTTCAAGCATTTTTTGCATTACGATCTTTTGCTCCAATTCGGTTGTGATGGCCAGATCGTTTGTGTGCACCTCGGGAATAGATTTGTATTTGCGCATCCTCTCACCTCCTACGCGGGCTGGTCGGTGTCTTTGTAGACAGATTGTTCATGTTGATTCCCATTATGTTTCGTGAAATGCGTCCGTTCGCATAGATGATTGCCTTCTGTTTCTGCTCGTGTTATAATCGAGCGGAAAGGAGGTGCAGATATGATTCCAGACTTGAACGCCGCATTAAATCGGTATCGAAACATTCCAGTCGAA
>DVJL01000058.1 GCA_018716805.1 Candidatus Faecivicinus avistercoris
CTTTGCGGTCGGCGGCGCGTGGATCGGGCTGCCGGCGGCCGCGGCGGTGCTGCTGGGGGCGCTGGCGGCGGGTTCGGGAGCGCTGGCGGTGGTCGCGGCGGTTCTGGCAGCCGCGTTGGGCGGCGCGGGCCTTTGGGCCAATGCCGGCGCACTGGCGGCGCTGCGCGACTGGCTGGCGGCGCTGGTGCGTCCGGATCTGGCGACCGGCGCGGAGGCGACGGCGCAGGCGGGCGCGATGTTTGCGGCGATCGCGGCGGCGCTGCTGGGCGCGGCGTACTTTGCGCTTTTGTTCCGGCGCGGGGGCACGCCGTTTGCGCTGCTGATCTTCTTCGCGATCTTCATCAGCTGCTATGCGGCCGCGGAGGAGATGTCGTTTTTGCCGGCGGCGCCGGGATTGGTGGCGGCGGTGGCGGCGTTTGCCCTCTCGGGCGAAGTGCCGCGCGACGCGGGCGCATGGCGCGTGCTGGCGCCGACGGCGGTGGTCGTCGGGCTGGCGCTTCTGCTGATGCCCGCGAGCGGCCTGACATGGGAGCCGCTGGAGCGCGCGGCGCAGACGGTTCGCTCGATGTTTGAGGATTACTTTCGGTTTACCGAGGAGCGCATTCCCTATACGATCAGCACGGAGGGATACAACCACGCCTCCGAAGTGGAGGGCGAGGTCGTGGCGCTGCTGGGCGGCCCGGCGAATCCGGACGCGGAGCCGGTCATGCGCGTGACCTCGGATTCCAACGTGCTGCTGCGGGGATCGATCCGGCGGACGTACACCGGCAATTCGTGGGTGGACGACGATCCGAAGGCGAGATACCTGTTCTATGATTTTACGCGGGGCTCGGTGCGGTCGAGGGTGTTCGGCATGGACGGCAACGAGGCGTTCGTGCCCGTGCGCGTGGAGGTGGAGATGCTCGCCGAGGGCACGAGCTCCCTGTTCGTGACCGGGCGGCTGGAGTCGTTCGACATGCCGCTCGACACGGCGGTCTACTACAATTCCATCGGCGAACTGTTCCTGTCGCGCCGCGTGCAGCCGGGCGACAGCTATTCCCTGACCGGCTGGCAGGCCGGGCCGGAGGTCCGCGCGGCGGCGATTGCGGCGCAGGCGGACGAGGATCCGAACTACGAGGAGGCGCTCGAGACCTGCCTTCTGCTGCCCGACGGGATCGACGCCGGCGTCTACGAGCTGGTCGCCGGCATCGTGGAGGGCTGCGACAACGACTTCGACCGCGCCGCCGCGATCGAGGCGTGGCTGTATGCCAACTGCAGCTATACGCTTGAGCCGGGATACCCGGACGCCGGGCGGGACTTCGTGTCCCAGTTCGTGCTCGAGACGCGCGAGGGCTATTGCAGCTATTTCGCCACGGCGATGGCGGTCATGTGCCGCATCGCCGGCGTGCCCGCGCGCTACGTCGAGGGGTATTCCGTGCCCGCGGGCGAGGACGTGGTCGTCACCGGCGAGGACGCGCACGCCTGGACGGAGGTCTACTTCAACGGCATCGGCTGGGTAGCGTTCGACCCGTCCAATGGATCCGGCGGCGCCTCGGAGAGCGGCGCTGCGGGCGGAGAGTCCGATCCGGACGACACGGCCGACCGCGTTTCGGAGAGCGATCTGCCGCAGAGCGGCGATCCGGACGCCACGCCGCCTTCCTCGGACGACGGCGCGACGCTTCCGCCGGAGGGCGAGCCGTCGCCCACGCCGGACGCAGGCGAGCCGACGCCGACGCTTCCGCCGGAGGGCGAACCTTCGCCCACGCCGGACGCGGGCGAGCCGACGCCGACACTTCCGCCGGACGCGGGCGAGCCGACGCCGACGCTTCCGCCGGACGCGGGGGATTCGTCGCCGTCGCCCACGCCGGACGCCGGCTTCATGGGCGAGACGACGCCCACGCCGCCTCCCGGCGCGAGCGACGCCGATCCGCCGGACGGCGGGGATTCGGATCGGGATCTGCGCTGGCTGTGGATCCTGCTGGCCGCGCTGCTTCTGCTGCTGGCGGTTCTGCTGGCTGCGCTGTGGGTGCGCTCGCGGCTTCGCGCGACCGACCCGATGCGCCTGAGCGCCGCCGCGCCGACGGCCGCGCAGGCCATGCTGATTTTGTACCGCTCGATGCTGACGCTGCTGGCGCAGCAGGGCCAGGGGCCGCTCAACGGCGAATCGCCCGGCGGGTTTGCGCGCCGCGCCTGCCCGGGCAACGGGGATTTTGCGGCGTTTGCCGATTCCATCGCGCTGTGCGCCTATGCCCGCCGCGGGGCGGACCGCGAGGCGGTGGAGCGGGGACGGCGCGCTTATCAGGCGATGCTTGCCTCGATGCGCCGCGGCGAACGGCTGCGGTTTGCGCTGGCGCGCATCTTCCGCGGGCTGGGCGACTTCTCGGCGATTCCGTGAGGCGCGCGGTTTTGCATGGAATTGGTTGTCAAAGCGGCGTGGCCGTGCTATAATATATTCTGAATTGATATGCAATGAACTGTCGCGCACAGCCGCGAGGACGATATGGAGGGGCCAAATGCTGGACTTTGTTCGCAAGCTGCTCGGCCAGAACAACGAGGCCGAGATCCGCAAGCTGAAGAAGATTGTAGAGAAGATCAATGCCCTGGAGGGCAATGTGCAGAAGCTGACCGATGATGGCATCCGCGAGCGGATCGGCGCGCTGCGCGCACAGGCGCAGTCGGGCGCGAACCTGGACGATCTGCTGCCGGAGACGTATGCGCTGGTGCGCGAGGCGGCGGTGCGCGTGCTGGGCCAGCGGCCGTTCGACGTGCAGCTGATCGGCGCGATTGTGCTGCATCAGGGCCGCATCGCGGAGATGCGCACCGGCGAGGGCAAGACGCTGACGGCCACGCTGCCTGCGGTGCTCAACGCGCTGCCGGGCAAGGGCGTGCACATCGTCACGGTCAACGACTATCTGGCGAAGTTCCAGTCCGAATGGATGGGCAAGCTGTACCGCTTCCTCGGGCTGTCGGTCGGCCTGATCGTGCACGACCTCGACGCCGCCGAGCGGCAGGCGGCCTACAGCGCCGACATCACCTACGGCACGAACAACGAGTTCGGCTTCGACTACCTGCGCGACAACATGGTCATCTACAAGGAGCGCATGGTGCAGCGGCCGCTGAACTTCGCCATCGTCGACGAGGTCGACTCGATCTTGATCGACGAGGCGCGCACGCCGCTGATCATCTCCGGCCGGGGGGACAAGTCCACCAGCCTGTACGAGCAGGCGAACCAGTTCGTCGCCCGCGGGCTGACCGAGGCCAAGGAGGAGAAGGACGGCGAGCCGGGCGTCGAAGGCGATTTCCTCAAGGATGAGAAGGAAAAGACGATCTCGCTGACGGAGCGCGGCGTGCGCAAGGCCGAGGCGTTCTTCAACGTCGAAAACCTCACCGATCCGGAGAATCAGGAGCTGTACCACCACATCCTCGCCGCGCTGCGCGCCCACAAGATGATGAAGCGCGACGTGGACTACATCGTCAAGGACGGCCAGGTCGTCATCGTCGATGAGTTCACCGGCCGGTTGATGGTCGGCCGCCGCTATTCCGACGGCCTGCATCAGGCCATCGAGGCGAAGGAGGGCGTCAAGGTCGAGCGCGAGAGCAAGACGCTGGCGACGATCACCTTCCAGAATTACTTCCGCATGTACAAGAAGCTCTCGGGCATGACCGGCACGGCCAAGACCGAGGAAGAGGAGTTCAATGGAATCTACAAGCTCGACGTCGTCACGATTCCGACGAACCGGCCGATGATCCGCGTGGACATGAACGACGCGGTGTTCGTCACCCAGAAGGCGAAGTACGCCGCCGTCGTGGACGAGATCGAGAAACGCCACAAGACCGGCCAGCCGGTGCTGGTCGGCACGGTGTCGGTCGAGAAGAGCGAGCTGCTGGGAAGGATGCTGTCGCTGCGCGGCATCCCGCACGTCGTGCTCAACGCGAAGTTCCACGAAAAGGAGGCCGAGATCGTCGCGCAGGCCGGCAAGGTCGGCGCGGTGACGATCGCCACGAACATGGCCGGCCGCGGCACCGACATCCTGCTGGGCGGCAACGCCGAGTTCATGGCGCGCCGCCAGATGCGCCAGGCCGGATATGACGAGATGGTCATCGAGGACGCCATCGGCTTCAATGAAGACGTGCCCGAGGAAGTGCTCGAGGCGCGCAAGGTGTTCCGCGAGTGGATGGAGAAGTTCTCCATCGAGACCAAGCAGGGGCACGACGAGGTCGTCAAGCTCGGCGGCCTGCACATCATCGGCACCGAGCGCCACGAGTCCCGCCGGATCGACAACCAGCTGCGCGGCCGCGCCGGCCGCCAGGGCGACCCGGGTTCGTCGCAGTTCTTCATCTCCTTCGAGGACGATTTGATGCGCCTGTTCGGCTCCGACCGCTTCCGCCCGATGCTCGAGAAGCTCACCGCCGGCGGCGAGGAGGCCATCGAGTTCGGCATCGTCTCCAAGCAGATTGAGAACGCCCAGAAGCGCGTCGAGAGCCGCAACTACGACATCCGCCTGCACGTATTGCAGTACGACGACGTCATGAACCAGCAGCGCGAGATCATCTACGGCCAGCGCCGCGAGGTGCTCGAGGGCAGCGACATGCACGCGAAGATCATGGAGATGCGCCGCACGCTGATCGACGAGGCCGTCGCGCGCCACGTCGCCGATGAGGCGCACCGCGACAGCTGGGATCTCGACGGCCTGTCTGAATACCTCGAAAAGCTCTGCCTCGACAAGGGCGGCGTGCGCAAGGTGTTCGACGAATTGAAGGACGCCACGAAGAAGAACTTCGCCGACGCGCTCGAGGCGCGCGCCCAGACGATCTACGAGGCGCGCGAAAAGATGCTCTCCGAGGCGAAGATCGACATGCGCGAGTTCGAGCGCGTGGCGCTGCTCAGCGCCGTCGACCGCCGCTGGATGGACCACATCGACGCCATGACCGAGCTGCGCGACGGCATCGGCCTGCGCGCCTACGGCCAGCGCAACCCGATCGTCGAATACAAGCGCGAGGGCTACGACATGTTCGAGGAAATGGTGCGGCTGATCCAGGAGGACACGCTGCGCCGCCTCTACTTCGCCGTGCTCGCCCGGCCGGTGCTCGAGCGCAGGCAGGTCGCCCAGCCGGTCGCCGCCTCCCATGGCGAGGCCGAGGCCCGACCCGCCGCGGCGAAGAAGTCCGCCGTCAAGGTCGGCCGGAACGATCCCTGCCCCTGCGGCAGCGGAAAGAAGTACAAGAACTGCTGCGGCCGCAACGCCGGCTGACGGCTTCACCGGCGCGAGGGGGAATGGACGGGATGGATCCGCGGATCCGGGCGCTGCTTGATCAGCTCGGCGCGCTCGAGCGCGATTCGCTCGGGCGGTCGAACGCCCAGGTCTATCGCGCCAAAGACCGGTATTTGAAAATCGCGCCTCGGGGCACGCTCGAGCGCGCGGCGGTGATGCAGGATTACTTCGCGCGAAAGGGGTTTTCCCTGCCCGTGATCGCCTACGATTCGGACGGTGCGAGCGACTACCTTCTGACCGCCGCGGCGCCCGGCCGCGCGGCGGTCGACCTGCTCGACCGGCCCGAATGGATGGCCGGGCGGCTGGGCGAGATTGTGCGCGCGCTGCACGAGGCGGACGCCGCGGACTGCCCGCTGGCCGACGTCAATGAGCGCGCGATTGCCCTCTGCGAGCGCAATCCGGCGCGGACGCTCCCTGCGGAGGCCGCGCTTCTGCGAAAGGACGCCCTCGTCCACGGCGACTGCTGCCTGCCGAACGTGTTCTTCAGCGGGCAGAGCGCCTGCTTCATCGATTTGGGCGACGCCGGCGTGGGCGACCGCCACTTCGACCTCTACTGGGCGCAGTGGTCGCTTGAATACAACCTCGGAACCGGCGCATACGGCGAGCGGATGTTCGACGCCTACGGCCGCGACGCTATCGACAAGGCGCGGCTGTCCGCCTGCGCGGCGCTGTCCAACGCCGTCGATTGATTGCAGTGAGGGGGCGCCCGCGATCCCGGCAGATCTGCACATTGTCAGCGGGCATTTTTCTCAAGAAACGACCCGGCGCGAGACCCTGCGCCCTGAAAGGATGGATAGATTGCATGATTGAAATGGAAGGTTTTAAGCAGGATCTGGCAGAGGTGCGCCGAATGCTCGCCGAATCGGCCGAATCGCTGCACATCGATCACCTGCGCGAGCAGCTGGTCGAATATCAGGAGGACATGGGCTCGCCTGGCTTCTGGGACGACACCGACCGCGCGCAGAAGATCTCCGCGAAGGCCAGCAGCGTCGAGCGCCGGCTGCAGCACTTCGAGAGCCTGACCGCACGCGCCGACGACATCGAGGTGCTGATGGAGCTCGCCGAGGAGGCCGACGACCACGATTCCGTCGAGGAGATCCGCCGCGACTTTGCCGCCCTCAAGGAGGATCTCGAAACCCTTCGCCTTCAGACGCTGATGACCGGCGAATACGATGGCTGCAACTGCATCCTCTCGCTCCACGCCGGCGCGGGCGGAACCGAGGCGCAGGACTGGACGCAGATGCTCTACCGCATGTACACCCGCTTCTGCGAGCGCATGGGCTTTGCGGTGCGCGAGCTCGACATGCTCGACGGCGACGAGGCCGGCATCAAGTCGGTCACGTTCGAGGTGACGGGCGACTACGCCTACGGCTACCTCAAGTCCGAGCGCGGCGTCCACCGGCTGGTGCGCATCTCGCCGTTTGACGCCAACGCCCGCCGCCACACGTCGTTTGCGTCGCTCGACGTCTCGCCGGTCATCGAGGACGATTCCGAGATCGAGATCCGCCCCGAGGATCTGCGCATCGACACCTACCGCGCCTCCGGCGCCGGCGGACAGCACGTCAACCGCACCGACTCCGCCGTCCGGATCACGCACATCCCGACCGGCATCGTCGTCCAGTGCCAGAACGAGCGAAGCCAGGTGCAGAACAAGGAGATGTGCTTCATCTGGCTGCGCGCGCGCCTCGCCGAGCTTCGCGAGCAGCAGCGGCAGGAGCAGATGGGCGAGATCAAGGGCGAGCTGAAGAAGATCGAATGGGGCAGCCAGATTCGCTCCTACGTCTTTCAGCCCTACACCATGGTCAAGGACCACCGCACCGGCTACGAGATGGGCGATGTCAACGCCGTCATGGACGGCCAGCTCGAGGGCTTCGTGACGAGCTATCTGCAGAAGCTGTGAAGCTGGGGGATAAGCGAAAGGGGGCGAACCGCCGTCAAAGCGGTTCGCCCCGAGCTTTGCAGAGCCGCAGCCGGCTCACGACCGATGGCCTGCAAGCGCAAAAATCGCCCTGAGAATCAGCGGCAGTTTTTGCGCTCCGCGCCGGATCTTCCGTCATTCTGACAGTTGGATGGCCTTGCCGGTATTCTGGAGCGCCGCGGACAGATTCGTCCGCGGCGCTCCAGAGCGCTGACAAAGCCCGCAAACACAAAAATTGCCCTGACAAGAGAGGAGTCGGCGGTAATTTTTGCTTCCAGCGTCAGCTGCACTTGCAGCCTGCGGTCACTTACGTCCATGTAAGTTCCCTTGTCTGCAAGTTTGCTTCCTTGTCTTGCAGGCTTTCTCATCACTCTGTCAGGATGCTGACTTTGTCAACATCCTGAAGCGCCGCGGACAGATTCGTCCGCGGCGCTCGTTCATGCACCGATGTGGAACATGCTGGTCGCAATGGTGAACAGGATCAGGAGGGAGGCGGCGTCGACGATCGTCGTGATGATCGGGCTGGCCATCAGCGCCGGGTCGAGGTGCACGGCCTTCGCGGCCAGCGGCAGCGTGGAACCGATCGCCTTTGCGATGACGATGGTGCAGAACATCGCCAGCGAGACGACGAACGCGACATCGCGGCTGTAGGCGGTGAACCACCAGATGCGCAGGAAGTTGACGATCGACAGCACGACGCCGAGCAGGACTGCCACGCGCAGCTCCTTCCAGAGGATGCGGCCGACGTCGCGCGGGGAAACTTCGCCTAGCGCCAATCCGCGAATGACCAGCGTCGATGCCTGCGCTCCGCAGTTGCCGCCGGTGTCCATCAGCATCGGAATGCAGGACACGATCGCCACGCCGATGCCCTGCGCGCTGGCCAGCACATCTTCAAAGTGGGTGATGATGCCGCCGGTGAACATGGCCGAGATCATCAGGATCAGCAGCCACGGAAAGCGGTGCCACGCCAACCTGAGGACGCTCGTCTTGAGGTAGGTGTCCTCTGACGGCAGCATGGCGGCCATCTTTTCGAAGTCCTCGGTGTTTTCCTCTTCGATGACGTCCACGATGTCGTCCACCGTGACGATGCCGACCAGCCGGTCCTCGTGGTCGACCACGGGAATGGAGAGCAGGTCGTACTTGCGCACGGTGTCGGCCACCAGCTCCTGATCGTCCGTGGTGCGCACGGAGATGACCTGCTGGTTCATCAGCTCCTCGATGCGCCTGCCGTCGTCGGCCAGAAGCACCTGCCGCAGGCCGACGGTTCCCAGCAGCACGCGCCGGTCGTCGAGCACATAGAGCGTGTTGATCGTCTCCTTGTCCGGCGCGGTGCGGCGGATTTCCGCCATGGCCTGCCCGACCGTCGTGCCGACGTGGAATTCGATGTATTCGATCGTCATGATGCGCCCCGCGCTGTTCTCCGGATAGCGCAGGAACTGGTTGATGAGATCGCGCTTGCTCGGATCGGCGTTGGCCAGCATCCGCTTGACCACGCCGGCCGGCAGCTCCTCCAGGAAGTCCACGGCGTCGTCGATGAACATTTCATCGATGATGCGCATGGCTTCGTTGTCGTCCAGCGCCTCCATCAGCCGCGTGCGCTGGTCGTTGTCCATGTAGGCGAACACCTCCGCGGAGATGTCCTTGGGGAGAAGGCGGAATACCATCAGTACCTTTTCGTTGTCCAGCGTCTGGAGGTACTCTGCGATGTCCACCTCGTTGAGCATGGTCAGCGCCCCGCGAAGCTCGGCCTTTTTTCCGGCTTCCAGCAGCGCGTCCAGCTTGTTCTTGATGCGCTCAAAATCCATGGGACTTCATCCTCCTTCCGATTTCATTCGCGCGCCGAAGCGCACAAAACCCCGGACGCCGCCGTGCGTTTGCGCAAAATTCGGCCGCGCCCATGTGACGTTCGGATGTTGTGTGAAGAATGAAGGCATACCGGTCAGCGGCGAAGCGACGCAACGACGCTTCGAGGTACGCCATCAGCCGACATACATCTTCCGCCGTCGTCCATGCTCTGCCACCTCCCGAATCTGAGAATGTGAGTCGTCGGGGCGTTTTCGCCCCTGCCTTTATCATAGCCATATTTTCGCCGCAAGTCAAGCCAAACTTGAAAATTTCCAGGCAAAATTTTTTGTAGACGTGCGCGCCGGAGGAGGGTGAAAAGGGAAGCGGTCCGGAGCGAATTTTCCGTCCGCTTTTGCGGAGCGTTCGCAGGCTCGCCGGCGTAAAATCAGAAGTTTTCAGCGCCCAAATGGCGGCAAAGATGCGTCCCGGCGTTTTAAGCGCGGGCTGAGCGCTTTGAATTGGGGGCGGAAGCCGCGAACGCGCAGGCGAGCGGAAGCCGCAGGGAGGCGAAAATCCGCTGCGCGCCCGCACGCCGCCGCGCCCTTTCGGACGAAGTTATCGAGGAAAGTGCATTCTCCTTTTGAGCGCTTCTGTGCTGCGCGGCAGGGGATGGCATTGTCCCCGTTAAGGGGGAGATGAGCGCCATTTCTGCCCTCTGATTCGTTAGATAGAAAGGCTGAAAGGCCGTTTTTCGCCAAGGTCGAAGCGTGCCGGCAGAAATCAAAAAAAATTTCTCAAAAGGGGTTGACATTCCCGCGAATTCGTGTATAATATATTTTGTTGCCGACGCAAGCGGGCACGATCCGCAGGAAAGCCGAAAGGCGTCGCCCGTCGATCCGATGATAGGCTGGCGTAGCTCAATTGGCAGAGCAGCTGATTTGTAATCAGCAGGTTGCGGGTTCGAGTCCCATCGCCAGCTCCATCTGGATTTGCGCTTGGCACAGGAAATGTGGGTAGGTTCCCGAGTGGCCAAAGGGAGCAGACTGTAAATCTGCCGTCGCAGACTTCGGTGGTTCGAATCCACCCCTGCCCACCATATTTGCGGGAATGGCGGAATTGGCAGACGCGCTAGATTCAGGTTCTAGTGATCATTACGATTCGTGCAGGTTCAAGTCCTGTTTCCCGCACCAAAATCCGAACGTTAAAGCGTTCGGATTTTTATTTTGTTCGTTTAATATACCGAACAATTAACTCTATCATAGCATTTGTTGTTCGTATTTTTGGACGTTTTTTCGATCAAAAAACCCGTGTCATGACACGACTCATGACACGAAATCCGGCTCGAAAATAATGTTCGGCATATTTTTTGTCCGTTTCCGCGCATGATTTTTTTCAATCTTCCTTTGCAAAAAGTGCGTTCATCTTCTGATTGATCGTGTCTGCCACCTCCTGCTGCTTATCCCGCATGGTGTGCTGATAAACTTTTTTCAGTGTACCTGATTGAGTCCCATCGTAAAGCCCTCGGCATACATCCGCCAGGCGGCGGGATCGTCCTTTGTCAGCCGCAACAGCTCGCCCACATCCGGCATTTCCTTCCCGGCGCGGGCAAAGGCCTCGCGATTGACCTTGACCACGTCCACGTGCAGCAGGTCGTTCTTTAGATAGCCGAACGCCTCGGCGGTCGCGCCGTCGATGAAGGCCGCGTAGACCGTCTTCTTTTTCCCGCCCTTGCTGTTGAGACGGATGACGCCGATCTCCCGGCGAATGTCCTCTCGGCACAGCAGGTGCGCGCAGGGGTGCGGGGCGATGGAGTCCACCATGCCCATGTACATCTCCGAACGGGCGATCAGTTCGCGGTATTCCTCCGGTACATAATCCGTGACCTGGATGGCGTCGCGCGCGTCCTCCTCCGCGTAGCGCACGGCCTGTTCGTAGGCTTTGAGCTGACCGGCGACGCGGTTGGCAACCTCGAAGGGGACGTTCGCCGCCCGGCAGTACATCTTCCATGCCGACAGCCGCTTGAGCGTGCCGAACGCCACCATGGGCGCGCTGCGCCACGGCCCCAGCACCTCCGCCTGCGCCTGTTGGAACACTTCCTCGTTGGCGACGTTCAGGTCGATGTCGGGAAGCGAGCCGGACAGGATGCGATCGGCGGAGATAAAGCGGTCCGGGAACATCTCCACCGGAATGGAGAAGCGGTCCACGGAGGAAAAGCCCAGCAGCATGTTGGTGAAATAGGAGACGGCGGAACCGCGCCCCGTGGGGGTGATGACGCCGCCCATGGTCTTTGCGCGGCGGACGATCTCGTAGTCCCGCAGGAAGTAATCGGCCATGTTGGTGGAGGTCACAACCTCCGTCTCATAGCGGATGCCTTCCAGCCGCGGCGCCTTTTCTTCCTCGCTCATGCCCTGCGAATAGCGCGCCCACTCGGCATATGGACATCTATGCAAGAGTACAAAAATTTGACGAAGGAGGTGTTGAAACTTGAAAAGCAGCGCGAAAAAAGTAGAGCTGGCTACGGTCGATGACCTGTTTTCCACCGAGGAAAGCCGGGCCGACGCTCAGCGGGAAAAGGTTATGGAGATACCGCTGTCGGAACTGCATCCATTCAAAGACCACCCCTTCAAAGTCAAGGATGACGATGCCATGATGGAAACCGCAGACAGCATCCGGCAGTACGGCGTGTTGGTCCCGGCCATCGCCCGCCCTGACCCCAACGGCGGCTATGAGCTGGTCGCCGGGCACCGGCGGCACCGGGCCAGTGAGTTGGCGGGCAAAGAGACCATGC
>DVJL01000059.1 GCA_018716805.1 Candidatus Faecivicinus avistercoris
ACAGTATGCCCACCGGGGCGCTTAATAGTACGCCCGGCAGTATGACCATATCTACCCCGCTTACATTACCGGCAGAGCGAAATAATGTAAAACCTGGATGAATTTCCGAGATCATGGCACAAAATTCCGTCACAATTCGTCTAATAAGCAGCAGAAAACAAATTGCTCAGGAGGTGTCCTCAATGAAACCCAAAGGGAAACGGATCCGAAGGCTTCTCATCTTGACGCTCGCTGTGTTGCTAGCCGCACCGGCCGTCGGCGCGCTGGCGGACTCCTGTGCCGCGCGCGTCACCGGCTGGAGCCAACCTGTCTACCTGCGCTACGGCGATCCGCCCGTGGGCTACGTCCCCGGGGGAACGGCACTCACCGTCGAAGAAACCCGCGACGGCTGGGCGCGCGTCCGCCATGGCAACAACGTGGGTTTCATGCGCGTCAGCGCGCTGGACATCGAAGCCAAGCTGATCGGCTTCACCACGCGCAGCACCTGTATCTACAGCGCACCGACCGAGTTTTCTCCGAACAGCATCTCCGTGGGTGCGGGCTTCCCCGTGTACGTCGTCGGCTCGGCCGGCAGCTTCTATAAGGTGGAAAACGCCTCGGGCAACACGGGATTCGTGCGCATGGACGCCCTTTCCCCCACGCTGCCGACCGGCGGAAATCCCTTCTTCGGCGGCTATGATCCGAAGTGGGAGGATGAAACCTGCATGCTGATGCTGCCCGACGGGCTGAGGCTCTTTGCGCAGCCGAACTCCCGGGCCGCGACCGCATGGCTGACCGCCGACACGCCGTGCTACGTCCTCGACCGAAGCGGCGACTACTATCGCGTCTGCAATGCCGACCGCAGCGCCGTCGCCTACTTCCGCGCGTCGGAGCTGGTCTCCAACGCCTCCATCTTCTTCGCATGGGCCGGCTGACGCCTTCCCGCCGCCTCCGATGGCTGCTCGCGCTGGCCGCCGCGTGCGTTTTGCTGGCCGGGCTTGCGCTGGCAGCCTATCGGATGTACCGTCCCAACAACCCCTCGTCCGGCGAGTATCCCATTCGCGGCGCGGATGTCTCCCATTATCAGGGAGACGTCGACTTCGACCGGCTCGCCGAACAGGGGCTTTCGTTTGTCTACATCAAGGCGACCGAGGGCTCCGACTACGTCGACAGCCGGCTGCGCGAAAATATCATGGCTGTGTCCGAATCGCCGCTGCGCGCGGGATTCTACCATTTCTTCAGCTACGACAGCCCTGGAGAGACGCAGGCGCAGAACTTCATCGCAAACGTCCCCACCCTCGAAGGCCAGCTGCCGCCCGCGATCGACGTGGAATTCTACGGAGATTACGTCCTCTCTCCCGCCGGGCGGGACGGCGTCGTCGCCGAACTGCGGACGATGGTCGACGCGCTCGAGGCGCACTACGGCGTCCGGCCGGTTCTCTACTGCACGCAGCGCGCCTACCGTCTGTACATCCGCGGCGCGTTTGACGACTGCGACCTCTGGATCCGAAGCGTCTACGGCGAGCCAAACGTCGACCGTGACTGGACCTTCTGGCAGTACACCGACCGCGCAAAGCTCGACGGCTATTCCGGCGAGGAGCCGTATATCGACCTCAACGCATTCGCCGGCAGCGCGGAGGCGTTTGCCGCCTATCCGGGCGGATGAACCCAGGAGCGGCGGAAAATCGATTCCCGCCGCTCGTCCGGCGGTTTCATTCCTCCTGCGAATCGTCGTCCGACCAAAGGCCGTCCACCTCGTAATCCTCCGAACGCCGCCCGGCCATACCCCGCATTTCCCGATAGATGCTCTGCATTTCGACGTCCAGCGCGGCGCTCTGCTCGGCGCAGCGCTTCAGGCGGTCCTTCAGCGGCGCGGTGGCCTCGACGTCGTTCTTATAGCGCAGTTCGTGCTCCAAACTCGCCCAGAAGTCCATGGCGATCGTGCGGATCTGAACCTCCACGGGCACGAGCTCCGTATGGCTGGACAGGTAGACCGGAACGCGCAATACCAGATGCAGGCTCCGATAGCCGTTCGGCTTGGGGTTTTCAATGTAATCTTTTCTCGCGACCAGCTCCAGATCCTGCTGACGCACGAGCAGATCCGCCAGGCGGTAGATATCGTCGATGTAATTGCAGACGATGCGCACGCCGGCGATGTCCTGCAGGTTCGCCTCCGCGGACTCAATGGTGACCGGAAGGCCCTTGCGCTCCAGCTTCCCGATGATGCTGCGCGGAGATTTCAGCCGGCTGTCGATGTGATGGATCGGGTTGGAAGCGTACAATATGCTGAATTCTCGATCGAGGATCTCCAATTTCGTGCGGACTTCGCGAATGGCGGCGTCGTACAGGTGCGACATCTCCAAAAACTGCCGCTGGATTTCCCGATCTCCGGTAATCTTCATAATAGCGGTCTCTGTATTCATGACGACCTCCTTTCTCAATTCCAGTATACCGCGCAATTATCAACACATTATAAACGAATCATGAACGCCTGCGCAAGGTTTTCGCGCTCCTGCGCCCCATGTTCGCGCGCAGCGCGCCGAAAGGCGGTGGGCGTCGAGCCGAGTTCGTCGCGAAACACCTCGCCCAGCCGCGCGGCCGAGGAAAACCCGGACGACAGCGCGACCTCGTTGAGCGAAAGCGACGTCCCGCTGAGCAGGCGCTTTGCGTGCGACAGCCGCAGTTCGCCCAATACGTCCATGGGCGAGCGGCCACACTGCGCCTTGAACACGCGAAACAGCTGCGACCGGCTCAGGCCCACGAACGACGCGACCTCCGCGATGCGAAAGTCCGGCCGCTGATAGTTCGCGTTGAGCAGCCAGAGCGCGCGGCGGTAGCTGTCCGCGCCGCCGGGAACGACCGGCTGCGACGCGCGGCACTGCGCGATGTACGCCATCAGGCGCATGAGCCCGCCCAGCGCCGCCTGACCGCCCAGCCGCAGCGTGGCCATGTCGTCGCAGACGCCATAGGCGATGCCCAGCGCCGTCTCCGCAAATCCGCCGAGATCAAACACGGGGTTCTCCTTTGAAAATCCCGCCGAGGCCGCCAGCGCCTCCGCGCCGTCGCCGAGAAAGCCCACCCAGACGTAGTCCCACGGCGTCTGCGCGTCCGCGGTATAGACGGAGACGTCGTCCGGGAAGATCATGAACCCCTGCCCCGCGCGCACGTCGAAGCGCGCCGCGCCATTGTCGAACACGCCGCACCCCGAAGCCGCGATGTGAATCAGGTGATAGCCGCGCATGGCGGGGCCAAACCGGTGCCCCGGCGCGCAGGCTTCCCGCCCGCAGTTGTTTACAAACAGATCCACGGCAATCCCCCCGCTTTCCAAAAACGCGCAAAACGGCGGACACCACGCCCGCGCAAAGGGCATGGTGTCCCGCCTTGGAGATCAGCCGCGCCTGAGCTGCTGAATCATGGAATTCTTGAGCATCCACAGGCTGTCCGACAGGTCGACCTTATAGCGATGCGGATTGAGCAGGCGCTTGTACTGATCCCAAAACGTCGCCAGATCCTCCTCGCAGTGCTGGCGGATGTCCATCAGCGCCGGCGAATCATACACGCGCTTGCCGTTCTTGAACAGCGGCACGTGCAGGTCCTTCATGGTGTAGTTGGTCAGCGTCATGCTCTTCCAGGTGTTCACCGGGTCGTAGATCGTCAGCGGCTGGGACTCGTCATAGTGCTCCTGTTCGAGCGCGATCAGGTCGGCGACGGCCATGCCGTTGGATTTATCGTAGATGCGGTAGAGCTTTTTGACGCCGGGATTCGTGATCTTCGCCGGGTTTTCTGAGATCTTGATCTTCGGCACGACCCGGCCGTCGACGTATTCGGCGCTCAGCTTGTACACGCCGCCGAGCGACGGCGAATCCTCGCTCGTGATCAGCTTCGTGCCCACACCCCATGTGTCGATGCACGCGCCCTGCAGCTTGAGGTCGCGGATGAGGTTCTCGTCCAGATCGCCCGAGGCGCAGATGGTCGTCTCCGGGAAGCCCGCCGCGTCGAGCATCTTGCGCGCCTCGCGGCTCAGATAGGCGAGGTCGCCGGAATCGAGGCGGATGCCCTTCGGCTCATAGCCGCGCTCGCGCAGCTCCCGGAAGACGGTGATCGCATTCGGAACGCCGCTGCGCAGGGTGTCGTAGGTGTCCACCAGCAGAAGGCAGCTCGTCGGGAACAGCTCGGCGTACTTGCGAAACGCCTCCAGCTCCGTCGGGAACGACATCACCCAGCTGTGCGCGTGCGTGCCCATGGCGGGAATGCCGTACATCTGGCCGGTCAGCACGTTGCTCGTGCCGACGCAGCCGCCGATGATCGCCGCGCGCGCGCCGTAGATGCCCGCGTCCGGCCCTTGCGCGCGGCGCAGGCCGAACTCCATCACCGTGCCGCCCTCCGCCGCCTGCACGACGCGGCTGGCCTTGGTGGCGATCAGCGTCTGATGGTTGATGATCGTCAGAAGCGCCGTCTCGATCAGCTGCGCCTCAAAGATCGGCGCCGTCACGCGGATGAGCGGCTCGTTGGAGAACACAATCGTGCCCTCCGGCACGGCCTGGATGTCGCCGTGGAATGTAAAGCGGCGCAGCTCGTCGAGGAAGTCCTCGTCAAAGATGTTCAGGCTGCGCAGATACGCGATGGCGTCCTCGTCAAAGTGCAGGTTTTCGATGTACTCCACCAGCTGCTCCACGCCCGCCATGATGGCGTAGTGCGTGGTGGCGTCCTTGCTGCGGTAGAACATGTCGAAGGTCGCAAGGTTGTCGCGCATCCCGCACTTGTAGTAGCCGTACATCATCGTCAGTTGGTACAGGTCCGTCATCATCGTCAGATTTCTCATTGTACTTCGCCCCTGTTCATTTGTCGGTCGAACTCCCCAGCATACATCCAAACCGTAACCGCCAGCGCGGCGACTGCCGCGGCAAAGACGCCCCACATGTTCCCCCATGCGGCAAACGCGATCGCCACAACGACGCAGCCCGGCGAGGCGATGCGCAGCGCCATCGGCGCGCGGCGCGCGCGGATGGCCCAGATCCCCGCCACGACCGCTGCCGCGAGCAGGCTCAGCCCCTGCGACACGCGCATCGCACCCCAGTAGAGGCTGTCCGTGCGCATGCCCTCCACGACGGCGCGCTCAAGCGCATAGAGAAACGCATAGGCGAGGAATTCATCGCCCCGCCGCAAAAAGCGGTTCCTCCGCTCGGCCCAAAGCAGCGCCGCAACGATCAGCAGGCACCACATGGATTCATAAAAGAACGTCGCATAGTACCATTCCCCGCCGATGGACACCGACACGGGAAAGAACTGCAGCGCCGGATTCTCGACCAGCGCCCCGTGCGCCTCCTGGTTGACGAAATTGCCCCACCGGCCGATCGCCTGCCCCAGCGCAATCGACGGCGCGACCAGATCGGCCAGCTTCCAGAACGACAGCTTCTTCGCGCGCGCATAGAGCCAGCCGCCCAGCACGCCCGCGATCAGCCCGCCGTAAATCGCCATGCCGCCTTCCCAGACGGCAAAGACCTTCCACCACGGCCGGCCGATGAACTCATCCAGCGAAAAAACCACATAGTACGCCCGGGCGCCGACCAGCGCCAGCGGCACGCAGACGAGCGCCAGATCCAGCACCGTCTCGCGCGGCAGCCCCATCCGCCCCTCGCGCTTCCAAGCCAGCCACACGCCCAGCCCAATGCCTGCGACGATCAACACGCCATACCAGTGAATCTCCAGTCCGAACAGGCGAATCGCCGTCCGGGTCACTTCCATATCCATCCATCTCCTCCGAGCTTGCCCTCATTATAAACACTCGGGCACAAAAATGTCAATTGTTTTTTTGCCGCCGCCCCGCATGGGACGCGCCAGCTTTTTTATTTTATCACAGAAAGGTTAATTCAATACCGTGCAACCGGGCACGCCGCCCATTTCGCCGTGAATTTATGGACAATTCCGGCGATTTGCGCTATAATAAATATACTTATCTGCCAGAGGAGGCTTCCGGATGCACGGAAAGAAGTTTTTATATACGGAAATCTACGAGCAGCTCCGCGCCCAGATCGAGCGCGGAGAGCTGCTGCCCGAGGATCGCCTGCCCTCCGAAGAGGCGCTCGCGGAAGCCCATTCCGTCAGCCGCATCACGGTCAAGAAGGCGCTCGAGCGCCTCAAGGAGGACGGCCTCATCCACCGCGTGCAGGGCCGCGGGACGTTTGTATCGCGCGCCATGCCCGCCGAACGCAAGCCGCAGGAAGCCCGCCGCTCCCGCCGGCTGATCGGCATCGTGCTCGAACACGTCTCCTCGGCGTTTGGCCTGAACATGATGTACTACATGATTCAGGCGCTCGACAAGGCGGGATACAAGACGTGCATCCGCTTTACGTTCGGCAGCACGGAAAAGGAATCCGCCGAGATCGACGACCTGCTCGCCATGGACGTCGCCGGCCTGATCATCATGCCCTGCCATGATTCGCACTACAACCTCACCATCCTGCGCCTGATCCTCGAAAACTTCCCCGTCGTGCTCGTCGACAAGCGCATGCACGGCCTGCCGGTGCGTTCCGTCTCCACGGACGGCCGCGAAGCCATGCGCCGCCTAACCCACCATCTTTGGGAACGCGGCTGCAAAACGGCCGCGCTTTTGACCATCGATCCCGCGAGCACCTCGTCGCTCGGCGACCGCGCCGAAGGGTTTTACAAGGGATTGGAAGAGACCGGCATGGAGCGCATCGATGAATGCATTCTTCCCCGCCGCTCCAATGAAATGATCAGCAACGATCCCGAACAGCGCTATGTCGAGGCCATCGGCGCCTATCTCGACGGCCTGCCGGCCATCCCGGACGGCTTTGTCTGCACGGAATACGCCATTGCCCGCGCACTCTACGCCGCCTCTGCGGCGCGCGGCCTCCTTCCCGGAAGGGATTTCCGCGCATGCTGCATCGACGAAAATGAACTGGCCACGCGCGGCGCCTATTTTACGCACATGCGGCAGGACGAGCAGAATCTCGCCCGGGAGACCGTGGACATCCTGCTGAGCCTGCTCGGCGGCGCAACGGACGCAGCCCAAGACCGGCGCGTTCCGGCAGTTTTCCATCAGGGCGAGACCACATAAAATATATTTTTTAATGTCCTTCGGATGTACGAAGGACATTTTGTCGCAAAAAAGCCTGTTTTTCTATACAATTCTCGTCATATCAATCAAATTGAATCATATATGTGTACGTTCTGCATCAAAATTCGATAAAACCGATAAGAATATATTGACATTTAATTCGTTATATAGTATAGTATTAGCAGCGGGGATCACACCGCAACGATCACCGACAAGGAGGAAGGAAAGATGAAAAAGCTACTCTCTGCGCTTCTGGTGCTTATGTTCATGCTGAGCGCCGTGGCAATGACCGCCACCGCAGAAACCGAGGGCGGAACGGTGCGCATGCTGGTGAACGTCACCGGCGGCAAGGACGAAGAAGAAAACGTCCTCTGGGCGCAGGCGCTGGGCGAGGCGACCGGCCTGACCATCGAGCTGGAAAAGCCGGCTTCCGACTACGGCAACGTCCTGATGCAGAAGCTCTCTGCGGGAGAATCCTACGACCTGATCTACATCGACGCCAGCCAGTACGCCAACCTGGTCGAGCAGGGCGCGCTGACGGACATCACCGACTACATCGAGAATTCTGAAATCCTCTTCAACAACGTTCCCGAGAGCGAGTGGGAAGACCTTCGCGTGGACGGCCGCATCTATGCGGGCTTCAACAAGCGCGAGCTTCACATTCTCGTCAATCTGAACAAGGTCATGCTCGAGGAAGCCGGCATCGACTACACCCAGATCGAGCCGACGCTGGACGGCTACTACGAGGTCTTCAAGGCGCTGCGCGAGGCGAATCCGTCCGAGGACTTCTATCCGTTCAACACGATCCTCAGCGAGAACTGGGATCTGCAGCCCTGGATGGCCTCTCAGGGCCTGAAGGGCGGCGTCGTAGTCGACGAGGCCGACGGCCAGACCTACGTCCCCTACGCCACCGACGCGGCCGCGCCGGTCTGGGATTGGCTGAAGAAGCTCTATGACGAGAATCTGCTGGATCCGGCCTCTTTCGTGGACAAGACCACCGACATGCGCAACAAGCTCGGCGCCGCGTCGCAGCAGACGGCCGTGACCGTCGACTGGGCGGCGTGGGTCGGCCTCCAGAACGCCAATGCGGCTTCGGGCGGCGTGAGCACCGAGGAATATGAGATCGTCGCGCTGCCGGGCTGCCAGACCCCGGACGGCAGCTACATGCTGCACAAGGGCAATGCGAGCCTGTTTGCGATCCCGATCAACGCCAGCAACGTCGAAGGCGCGATCAAGGTGCTGGAGTACTTCGCGACCCAGGAGGGCGGCGAGCTGCTGTCCCTGGGCATCGAAGGACACGACTACACCGTCGATGAGGACGGCAACTACACCCTGACCGAGATCGGCGCCAGCCACGCGATGGACCACGGCGCGCCGGTTCCGATCTACAAGGATTTCGTCAATCCCATCGGCATGAACCTGGGCGTCGAGGAAGCGCTGACCTATCTGGACTACGCCTCGATCGAGACGATCATCCCCAATGAGTCCGACTACAAGTCGATCGTCGGCAAGTGGGGCATCAGCATCGTCCGCGGCGAAGTGGAAACGCTGGAGGGCCTGGCGTCCATGCGTGAAGAGCTGGTCTCCATGGGAATCTGCGACAAGTAATCCACCATCCGGTCAACATCCATTCGAGGGGCGGGAGGAGCAATCCTGCCGCCCCTTGCGCATTGCGCTTGAGGCTGGCGGCCGTTCCGCGCGCCAGTGGACTTCGCTGGCGCGCGGCATGGCCGCGAACCGCCATCGCACCAAACCACCCCATCGCTCAACGAGGAGGATGATCTCATGGCTAACAGGGCGCTGAACCCGGGCATGATCGATAAGCGCAGCGTGCGCCGCCAGAAGCTGGACCGCATGCGCCGCTACCGCTTCATCTACGTCCTGATGATTCCCGTTCTGGTCTATTTTCTCGTCTTTTCCTATTATCCGATGGCGCTGGGCATCTTCAACAGCTTCCGTGAAATCCAGCTGCTGGGCAACGCCCGTTTCGTCGGCTTGGAAAACTACCGCACGATCTTTTCAAGCCCCGTCTATTCGCAGGCGTTTGTCAACACGCTGATCGTCGGCGTGGGCACCTTCATCCTGCAGTTTTTCTGGGGGCTTCTGCTGGCGCTGTTTTTGAATGAGCTTCGCCACAAGCTGAGCCGCTCGTTCTACCAGACGGTCTCTTATATTCCCAACCTGCTGTCGTGGTCAGTCGTCGGTTCGATCTGGATCACGCTCCTCGCGCCCAACGGCCTGATCAACGGCATCCTGGATTGGATCATCGGCGACGGCTACCGCCCGATCGTGTTCATGTCCGAGCGAAGCCTCGCACGCGGCATCATGATCTTCACCGGCGCGTGGAAGGGCGCGGGCTACTATGCCGCGCTGTTCCTGGCGGCAGTCGTGTCGATCAACCCGACGCTGTACGAAGCCGCATCGATCGACGGCGCTTCGCGCATGCAGCAGATCGTCAACATCACCGTTCCCTCCCTCATGCCGACGATCAAGATCATCACCATGCTCGGCGTGATGGGCATGCTGCGCAACTTCGACCAGATCTTCGTCATGCAGAACTCCAGCATTCTGGATCAGGTTCGCAACCTGCTGTATCTTATTTATACAGAAGGTATCGTGCAGTTCAAGATCGGCCCTGCCTCTGCGGCGGCGTGCATCGTTCTGCTGGCCACGATGATCATCAGCTTCACCGTGCGCAAGCTGATCGGCTACGACCAGGGCGACTGACAGGAGGGATCCATCGTGAAGAAAAATACCACCGGCATTCGCCATCGCAACGAACTCAACTATCCCCAGAAGGCGGTCATGTACCTCTTCCTGCTGCTGGTCGGCGTCATCATGTTCCTCCCGATGTGGAACGTCATCGTCGTATCGACGACCACGGCGCTGGAAGCGTCGCGCAGCGGCGTCCATCTCTGGTGGCGCGAATTCAGCATTGAGGGCTTCCGATATGTATTCGAGGTCACCAAGCTCGCGCGGCCGTTCCTGAATTCCCTGTTCGTGACCACCGTCGGCACGGTCATTCAGGTATTGCTTGCCAGCTTCGCGGGATACGTGCTGATTCAGCGCGACCTTCCGTTCAAAAACGGCATCACCAGCTTCATCATGCTGACGATGATGATCCCCGGCGACCTGACGATGATCTCCATCTATCAGCTCAACCGCGACCTCGGCCTGCTCAACTCCTACACCGGCCTGATCCTGAACGGCCTGATCGCCGGATCGAGCATCCTGCTGATGCGCAACTACTTCAAGTCCATCAGCTACACGCTCGCGGAGTCCGCGCGAATCGACGGCGCCTCCGAGCTGCGCATCTTCGCCGGCATCTTCCTGCCGATTTCGCTGCCCGGCCTGGCGACGGTGTTCTTCATGGACTTCGTCTCCCGCTGGAACAGCATCACGATCCCCGCGGCCATCCTGACCGACGAGAGCATGTACACGCTGCCGCTGAAGCTCAAGGCGATGATCCTGAGCACGAGTTCCGTATCCGGCACCGCGCAGATCCCCGAGAACGCGATCATGGCCGCCATCGTCATCACGGCCGTGCCGCTGCTGCTGATCTACGTGTTCGCGCAGAAGTTCCTGCTCTCCGGCCTGAACCTCGGCGCGACAAAGGAGTGACCAACCATGCAGACGATCGCATTTGAGCGCGTCATCCGGAAGGACGAGGAGCGCACCTATTTCACCCTGCCCTTCGAGGTGCCCGAGGGCATCGAGCGCCTTGACATCCGCTACGACTATCCGCGCCGCGTCGCACGCGAAGAAAACGGCGCGACGGTCGTCGAGGAGATCAACATCGTCGATCTCGCGCTGACCGCCGGCAACGGCGAATACGTCGGCGCCTCCGGCTCAGACCGCACGCACATCTACATTTCCGCCTATGAAAGCGCGCAGGGCTACGCCGCCGTACCCATCTCGGCGGGTACGTGGCAGATCATCGTCGGCGCGTACAAGGTCGCGCCGGAGGGCGTGACGGTGCGCTATGAGATCACCCTGACGGAGAAGACCCTGCGCCGCTTTCAGGGCGACACCCACATGCACACCACCGGCTCCGACGGCACGCTTTCAATTCCGGAGCTGGTCGATCTGTGCCGAAAGCAGCGGCTGGACTTCGCCATCATCACCGACCACAACAACTACTCCGGCAACGACCACCTGCCCGTGCCCGCCGACATGACCGTGCTGCCCGGCGCAGAATGGACGCATTACAACGGGCACGCCGGCTTTCTGGGCGTCCGCCGCCCCTATCGCAGCCCGTTCTGCGTCAACACGCCCGAGCAGGCGCGCGCGCAGATCGAGGAAGCGCGGCAGGCCGGTGCGATGATCGTCGTCAACCACCCGTTCTGCCATCCGGAGTGCGGCTGGAAATGGGGCTTCGACCTCGCGCCCTACGACGCCGTCGAAATCTGGAACGGCCCGCTGATGTATGAAAATGAAAACACGGCGTGCCTCGAATGGTGGCATTCGCAGCTCTGCGCGGGGCGCAGAATCCCGATCACCGGCGGCAGCGATTTCCACCGCCCGGAGCCGATGCGGCTGCCCGGCGTGCCCTGCACCTGCCTCTACGCCATGTCTCGCAGTTCGGACGACCTGTTCGGCGCGCTGCGCGCGGGGCACGGCTATGTCAAGATGTCTCCGGACATGCCCGACATTGACGCGCGCGCCAGCGAGGCCATGCTCGGCGATGTTGCGCCGCGCGGCAGCGAGGCCGTGGCCCATTTTACGCGCCTGCGCGGCGGCGACCGCATCGTCGCGATCACCGACCGCGGCGAGGAATCCCGCGTCTGCCCGCCCGGCGGCTGTGAAATGACGCTGCGCACGCGGGACCTTGAGGCAAAATTCGTCCGCTACGAGGTCTTCCGCACGATTGCAAGGGGACTGCCGTCCATGCGCGTGATGGTCTCCAATCCCATTTATTTCGCCACGGAGGTCTGATATGCAGATCAAAAAGGTAATCCTGGTATTCAAAACGCACTTTGACATCGGCTTCACAAAGCTCTCGCGCGAGATCCTCGAGGACTACGCCGGCGAAATGCTGGACCGCGTGGTCGAAACCTGCCAGGCGACGCGCGACATGGGCGAGCTGGCCTACGTCTGGACGATGCCGGCATGGCCGCTCGAACAGGTGCGCGATCGCGTGGAAGGCGCGCGCGCCGAAGTGCTCGACGGCCTGATTGCGCGAAGGCAGGTCGTCTGGCACGCGCTTCCCTACACGTCGCACTACGATTTCGCCGGCGTCGGCGATGCGGTCTGGGGACTCCGCTACGCCGCGGATCTGAGCCGGCATTACGGCTGCCCGCCGCGGCGGGCGGCCAAGATGACGGACGTCCCGGGCCACGGCCGCTTCCTGCCCGAACTCCTCGCGAGCGCCGGCATCCGCTTTTTGCATTTGGGCTGCAACGAATTCGCCAAGCCGCCCGAGGTGCCGCAGATCTTCTGGTGGGAAGCGCCGTCGGGCAAGCGCGTGCTGACGATGTACAACAGCGGCTATGGCACGCCGCTGTACGCGCCGGACGATTGGCCGTTCTCGACGTGGGTGGCGCTGATGAACACGCAGGACAACTCCGGCCCGCAGACGGCGGAGATCGTCGAAGCCGAGCGCGAACGGCTGCTCAGGCGCTACCCCGGCGCGGAGATCGCCTGCGGCACGCTCGACGACGTGTTCGACGCGCTGTCGAACGAGGATCTGTCCGCCCTGCCGGTCGTCCGGTGGGATCTGGCCGACACGTGGATCCACGGCGTCGCCAGCTATCCGCGCGAGAGCGCGCTCATCCGCAGGCTGCGCGGCCGGCTCAGCCGCATCGAATGTGCGCGCGCGAACGAGCCGGCAGATGCCTCCATCGAACAGGCGCTCGCCACCGCGTGGGACAACGTCGCGCTGTTTGCGGAGCACACATGGGGACTGGACGTCAAGACGTGGCTCGGCGCGATTCCCGACTATGAGGCGTTCGACGAATACCGCCGCACTTCCCCGCGCTGCGCCCGCATGGAAGAATCCTGGCGCGAGCAAACGGCCCGCGCAGAGGCCGCGGCGGACGCCTGTGCGCAGGCAGAGCAGGCGCTTGGGCTGGAGCCGCCGCGCGCGTTCGCCTTCCACGGAGGGACGGCGCTGCACGGTGAACAGACGCTCGCCGCAGGCCGCTACCGGCTGGATTTCTCGGCCGACACGGGCGTCATCCACGGCCTCTATGACGTCGCCCGCGGCTGCCCGCTGCTCGTCGAGCGCGACGGAACCGGCGTGTTCTCCTACCGGTACGACCGCTATGGCGCGGACGACCTGACCGAATACCTGCGCGCCTATGCGCGCCGCTTCCCGGCGTGGGGCGTGGAAGACAACGGCCGGATCGACTATCCCGAGTGCGCGCATGCCGTGCGAACGCCCGCGTTTCGCGCTTGCCAGCTCAGCGGCCGGACGCTGAAACTGGACTACGCGGCCGGCGAGGGCGACCGATTCGGCGACGCCGCCGAAATCTCGATCTATGTCACCCTTCCCGAAGGCGACGCACCAGTGCGCGTGCGGGTCGAGCTTCGCGGCAAGCGCGCGACGCCCTATGTCGAGAGCGCGGGGCTGTGCATGCCCCTGCCGCCCGTGCGGCGCTACCTCGTCAACAAGCCGGGAAACGTGCTCGATCCCCGCGAGGACATCGCGCCGGGAGCCAACCATGCGTTCTATGCGCTGGAGCACTTCATCGCGGCCGAAACCGAAGCGGCGGCCGTCGCCGTCGTCAGCCACGACTGCCCGCTGGTCAGCATCGGCGAAAACGGCGTCTACGCTTACCGCAGGGAGTACGAAGAACATGCGCCCGAGCTGCGCTTCTGCCTGTTCAACAACATGTGGGGCACCAACTTTCCGCAATGGATCGAGGGCGACATGGCCTTTGAATTCGACGTATTCTCCACTTCTCCGGGTGAGGCGGACGCGATTTACGCGCGCGCGGCTTCGCTCGCGGAAAACCCGGACGGCCTGAACAAAGTCGAAAGCCCCTTCGCGATGAGCGCCGGGCTGCGCGTCGCCCAGCTCCGCCCTGCGGAGGGCGGCTGGCTGCTCTGCATCCAAAATCTGAGCGCTCAACCGAACCCCGCGCGCATCTCGCGCGAGGGCTGGCGCTTCGCCGAGGCCAATCTGCTCGGCCAGCCGCTCGGCGAAAAGGCGTGTGACGGCGCCGTGGAGGCGACCTTTGCGCCCTACGAGCTGCGCGCCTTCCTCGCCCGGCCGTTCTGACGCCAGTTTGACATCCTCACCGCGGCCTTCCGCTCTGGCGAAGGCCGCGGTTGCCGTTTAATCGTTCGGAAATTCCCCAAAGAATTAACAGGGAAATCGGAATGCGCACAGAATTGTCAAGCCCATGCGGTTGCATCATTCGCGTTTCAAGGTTATAATATAGACTAGCATGGTTATTTGCGCCTGTTTTTCGCGGCAGGCGCCGTGTGTTCATGCGAAATCTTCTACGTTCGGAGCGAGGACTATGCGCAAGAGGCGGGTAAAACCCAGATTTTTCGTGTTCATCGCGATCCTGCTCGTCGCGGCCTTTCTGCTGGCGCGCCCGCTCCTGACCGCAAGCAGCGGCGTGGAGAGCATCATCGACGTCAATTCCTCGATCACCCAGAGCATGGACTGCGTCATCATCCGCGACGAATCGGTCACGACGTCGGATTCCACTGTCCGGGTGGAATACATCGCACGGGAAAATACCGAGGTTTCGCAGGGCGACACCATCGCGAGCCTCTTCACCACCGGCTATACCGAGAGCCTGCTCACCCGGCTGGAGGAGATCCGGCAGAACATACAGGCCTACCACAAGACGCTGCTCGGCACAATCGTCGACAGCGACCTCGACCGGCTCGACGCAGTCGTCGACATCTGTGCCGACGATTTCCGCAACCTCGTCACCCAGCAGACGCGCGGCAACCTTCAGACCGTCATCGAGCAGCTGGAGACCGCGATGGTCAACCGGCAGGACTACATGCGCCAGAACAAGCGCGACGACACGCGGCTGACGCAGCTCTACGATCAGGAGAACACGCAGCTCAACAGCATTCAATCCTGGCGTGTGGATTCGACGGCGGATCGCGACGGCGTGCTCTCGTTCTACATCGACGGCTATGAAAACGACCTGACCGCCGCTTCGCTCGATTCGCTCACGCCGGCGGACATCCGCGCCGTCCTCGCCGGAAGCGACCTCGCCACGACCGCAGACACGCGCAGCACGGGCATCTATCGGATCGTCAATCAGGATACGTGGTATGTGGCGCTCGTCTCGAGCGCGGACGACTGGATTCCCGTCGTCGGCCAGAACTACTATCTGCAGTTTGAGGGCTTTGCGGATCTGGAATACAGCGCAACGGTCACCAACGTCCAGAAGTCCAGCGGGACGGTATTGGCCATCTTTGAAATCAACCAGCCCATCGGGCCGATGATCTACCAGCGCACGGGCCGCGCAACGCTGAGCATTTCGCTCTCGAGTCTGGCGGTCAACACGCGCGCGCTGTACAATCAGGACGGCCAGCTCGGCGTCTGGCTCAACGACGTCCCCGGCGGCACGTTCGTCCCCGTCGAGGTGCTCAGCACCGAGGGCGACTATTCGCTCATCCAGCCGCTCGTCGAGGGTGCGCTGCAGACGGGTCAGACGGTATTGGTGAAATAGGAAGGCAGTTTGAAAATGAGAAATACGACGCTTGAAGAAAACATTGCCCTGTGGCGCGAGCGAATCGGAAACGCTTCGGCGCGCTGGGGCGGCGCGGAGATCTGCGCCGTGACCAAGACGGTGGACGTCGATACGATCAACCGCGCGGTCGCGGCGGGGCTGACGACGCTCGGCGAAAACCGCGTGCAGGAATACCTCTCCAAGGCAGATCGCCTCGACCCCGCCGCGCATGTGCACCTGATCGGCAGGCTTCAGACCAACAAGGTTCGGCAGATCGTCGGGCGCGTCGCCATGGTTCAGTCGCTCGACCGCGACGAGCTTGCGGCGGAAATGTCCCGCCGCGCCGTGGCTGCCGGCATCGTGCTTCCGGCGCTGATCGAGGTCAACATCGGACGCGAACCGCAGAAGGGCGGCGTCGACGAGGACGAATTGCCGGCATTTGTGCGCCGCGCTGCGGCGCTGCCCGGCATCCGCATCGACGGCCTGATGGCCGTCATGCCCTTTGTGGACGATCCGGAGGAAGTCCGGCCGTTGTTCCGCCGGATGCGCGGGTGGTTCGAGCGCCTCCGGGACGAAGATCTTCCCAACGCCCCCATGCGCGTCCTCTCGATGGGCATGTCGGGCGATTGCATCGTCGCCGCAGAAGAGGGCGCGACGATGGTGCGACTCGGGCGCGCGCTGTTCGGCGAGCGTCCGTCCAAGACTGAAATTCAGGGAGGTTGACAGCCATGGCGCGCAAACAGTCCGGTGGCCTCAACAGATTTCTCAATTTTATCGGCCTCGTCGATGACGCCGCGCCGCGCGAAGCCTATTCTGAGGAATACGATTCCAGCAGCTATGGCCGTCCATCGACCTATGTCCCGCCGCGCCAGCGCACCTCTGCATCGGGGCGCCGCGATACCGCCGCCCGCAAGAGCCTACCGGCGCAGGGCGGCCGCAGCAACTACGCTTCGCGCACCTATGGCGCGGACGACGAACCCCGCGCAAGCCGCAGGAGCGCGCGCTCGAGCGATTATTCCTATGAGTATTCCTCCCGTGCCGCCTCCCGTCCCCGCTCACGATTCGAGGAGGACGACGCGCCGCGGATCGAGCGCGTGGAGCCGGTCAATGCGCCGGAGCCGGTTGCCCGCCCCATGCGCGGCGTCAGCCAGCGGACGATGATGTTTTCGCTCAAAAGCCTGCGCGACGCAAACCCGGTCATCACGTCGCTGGTGAAGGGCAATACGATCGTCATGACGATCGAGACCAACGATCCAGACCTCCGACAGCGCATCATCGATACGCTCTCGGGCGCGGTGTTCGCGCTGAGCGCCACGATCTATCAGGCGTCCGACCGCACCTATCTGCTCGCGCCGAGAAACGTGGACGTCTCGCTCGCCTACGACGTCGACAACGAATTCTGACACGGAGGCCTCCATGCTCTATACGCTGTACACTGCGGCGCACTACTTTCTCTGGATCGTCAACGCCGCAATCATCATCTACTGCATACTGACGTGGGTCGCGCCCAGAAGCGCCGCCCGCTACTGGCTGGAGCGGTTCATCAACCCCTTCATCGCGCCGTTTAGGCGGCTGGGGCGCTATATCTGCATGCGCTGGGGATCGCCGTTTGACTTGACGTGCTTCTTTGCGCTCATCGCCATCGGCATCGTCGATTCCTTCCTCCCCTACGTCTTCCTGTTCTTCGCGCGGCTGTTCTGACCATGGACGACCGCAGGCGATTGGACGACCTTGCGCGCCGCGCCGCGCGCACGGGACAGGCGCAGTTCACGCGCTTCCTCGAACCCGCCGCCGAACGGGACGCGACAGCTGCCGCACGGGATGCGGGGGTGGAAATCGCGTTCTTCGGCGGGCATGCGGACGCGGAGCGCCGCGTCTGCGCGTTTTATTCGGAGGATCCGCCGGAAGCGTGGCCCGTGGAAGCGCTCGCGCTTTGCTGGAACGCGCGCTTCTCCGCGCCCGGCCACCGCGACCTGCTCGGCGCCGCCATGGCGCTCGGCCTCGAGCGGGACGCAATGGGCGACATCTGCATGGGCGCCGAGGCCGGCACGGCGTATCTGTTCTGCTTAAGCGACGTCGCCGGCTACATCTGCGCCTCGTTTGAATCCGCGGGTCGGACGCCGCTGACTGTCGGGCCGGCAGACGAAGTGCGCATCGCCCCGCCAGAGGGAACGCGATTTCGCGCGACGGTCTCCGCGCTTCGGCTGGACGCCGTGCTCGCGGCCGGTTTCCGGCTCTCGCGCGCGGAAGCACAGCGGTTGATTCGCGCGGGATCCGTTAAGCTCGATCACGCGCAGGAACTGCGAACCGACGCCCATGTCGGCGAGGGCAGCCTCCTGTCCGCGCGCGGCTTCGGCAGGCTGCGCGTGGATGAAGTGCAGGGCGAGACGCGGAAGGGCCGGACGGGCGTCGTCCTGTTTCGATTTGGAAAGTGAAGAAAAGCCGAATTTTCCGTGACGCGGCAGGATTTCGCGCCATGGACGGCGAATGATATGCACGTCATCGACGAATTTACACGCGAAAGGATGATTCAATCATGGCAATCAGCGTCAAAGATATTCAGGAAAAGATCTTCCCCACGCAGGCCAACGGCGGCTACGACGTCGAGCAGGTAGATGATTTCCTCGATGAGATCGCAGATCAGCTCGGCACGCTGATTCGCGAAAACCTCGTCCTGAAGGGACAGGTCGGCAAGCTGGAGGACGAGCTCGCCTCCAAGCAGAAGGCGCTCGACGAGGCGATCGCCAAGACGCCCGATTACAACGAGGAGGGCTATTTCAAAAACCTGCAGAGCGCCATGCGCGATTCGCTCATCAGCGCCCAGCGCGTCGCCGACGAGGCCACTGCGGCCGCGAAGGCGGAGGCGGAAAAGGCCGTTGCGGACGCAAAGGCCGAGGCGGAGCAGACCCTCGCGGACGCAAAGGCCGAGGCTTCACAGCTGACCGAGAGCGCGCAGAGCTCGGCCGACGCCGCGCGCGCGGAATACGAGACGCTGAAGGCCGCGGCGGAAAACTATCGCGCGACGTTCCGCAAGCTCGTCGAGGATCAGCTCGAGGTGCTCAAGGCGAACGACATCCTGTTCAAATAAAATTTGCATAAAGCGCCGCCCCGCCGGGAATCCTGCCCGCGGGGAGGTGATTTTGTGACCGAACGGGAATCCGATCTGATTTCAAAGCTGACGGATACGCTCGAGCGAATGCACCTGGACGATTATCTCGAATATGTCAGCAACCGCCGCCGGATGATCTGGAACAACCTGCTCTATGGCGTCCTGCGGGGGCTGGGTTTTACGTTGGGTTTTACCGTACTCGGCGCGCTGGTCGTCGTGCTGTTGCGCCATCTGTTGGTCATCAATATCCCGGGAATCGGCGATTTTCTTGCGGAGGTCATTCATGCGATTGAGGCGCGGATGTAGCGGAATCTGGATTGCCGTGCTGGCGGCGGCGCTGGATCGGATCAGCAAGGCAGCCGTCATGGCGCAGGCGGATCCGCGGCTCTCCGGCGGGCTGATCTTCCAGATCCCCGGCGTGGTCGCAATTCGCCGGACGCACAACTACGGCATGGCATTCAGCATGTTCAGCAGCGGCGGCATTTGGACGGCCATCGCGACGGCGCTGATCGTCGCGGGGCTGGCGGCGTGGCTGCTGCTGCGCCCGGATGCATGCAGCAAGGGAATGCGCGCCGGCCTGTGGATGATCGTCGGCGGCGGCCTGGGCAATCTGTACGACCGGATTGCCTACGGCTATGTGATCGACTTCATCGATCTGCAGTTCGTTCGCTTCGCCGTATTCAACTTGGCCGACGTCGCCATCTGCCTGGGCGCGGTCATCGCGGCGGTTTCTTACATTCTCGCCGAGCGGAAAAACGCTGCCAGCCGAACCAAAACCTGATCTGCGCGCAGTTTCGCGCGCTTTTTCTTTTCACACGAGGAGGCAAATCGATGAACGAACGGACGATCGAGCGCATCTGCGAGTCCGACGCCCGGCTGGAC
>DVJL01000060.1 GCA_018716805.1 Candidatus Faecivicinus avistercoris
GGCCGGCCCGGCGGTATTCAGCGGTCGCTGGCGAGTTGCTCCTTTCGGATGCGGTGCATGAGAGATCCGGCCGGCCCGGCGGTATTCAGCGGTCGCCGGCGCGCTGCTCCTTTCGAGCGCGGCGCATGGGAGATCCGGCACGGTTGTCTGGCGGCGCTGGAGATGATGCCGGGGTTGTGGCGGCAGGAAGGTGGATTCGCAGGGGTCTGCACAGCATCTGTGGATTCGCAGAGATTTGTACAGCATCTAAAAAAGACCGCCGGACGGCGTTTGCAGCCGCGGCGGGGAAAGGGATCGGGACCGCCATTGCAGAACGGACAATCTGCCGTTCCAATGGCGGTCCTTCGTTTGCCGGCATGGCGCTGACGGAGCCGGAGAGGACAGGCGCTTTTCAGCAGCCGATGCCTCAGGTTTCTCCGTCAGGATTCGGGCCCCGGCCGGCTAAGCGCGTTTTTCAAGCCGCCCAGGATTTCCAGCGGCGCATATTTGAACACCTCGAAGTTGTAGGTGCCCGCATAGCCGAGCGCGGCCAGGTTTTCCAGGATTTCCCGCCAGTTCAGGCTGCCGGTTCCGGGCACCCAGTGGCATTCATTCTGGCCGTTGAGATAATCCGACAGGTGCGTATTGATCACCCACCGCCCGCAGCGCTGCAGGAATGCCTGCGGCGTTTCGTGGAACATGTGGGTCGTGTCCATGCAGATGCCGCACAGCGCGCCGCCTTCGGTCAGGCGCTCCATTTCCTGCGACGTCCGGCCCAGGCAGGTGCGCGGCAGGTTTTCCAAAGCGATTCGCTTGCCGAACTTTCCGGCAATGGGGCCGAGCTCGCGCAGGCTCTTCTGGCAGGCGGCGATGTGCGCCTCGCGCTCGGCTTCCCCAATCGGCTCGAAACTGGGATGGATTACGACGTTGCCGCCTTCAAGCGGCGCGAGCAGGCGGATGAGCGCCGCGTTGGCCTCTACGGCTGCGGTTCGGATAGCTTCGTCCGGCGATGAGAGATCCCAGTAGGTGCCGAAGGGCAGGTGATAGGCCGCGATGCGCAGCCCAGCCGCGCGGATGTGCGGGTAAACTTCATTCAGAAACGGCTCGAAGATCGACAAATCCACCGGATCGCGATAGTACGTCGGCAGGCAGCATTCCGCCGCCTCAAAGCCCGCCTTCGCGAATTCTTCCGCGTTGCGGTAGGTGTTCTGATCCAGGCTGATGCTCAGCGGATAGTCCCTGTTCATCAAGAGCATGTTTTTTTAACCTCCTGAAATGGTAATGATCAATCCCGGAGCGGACCGGTCGCCCCGCGTGGCGCGCGACAGGCCGATGGCGCGAACCTGTTCGCCGGAGAGGGAGAGGCTTCCGCCTGAGACGGGAACCGGCAGGATCTCGCCGCCCAGCAGGTCGCGGGCCTCTGCACGAGAGCCGTCCAGACCGCCGATGCGAAGCGAGCGGCAGTCGCCGAAGACCGCGATGCGGCGGACGCCGCGCGGAAGCCGGAGTTCGATATCGGCCAGCGGCATGTGGCGGCGAAGCTGCGTGCGGGGCAGCATGGCCACGGCTGCGCAGCTTCCATGGCGCGATGCGGCCACAAAGGGCGGATCCTCCGCGCCGCTGACCTGCGGCAGTTCCATGCCGCGGCTGATCCGTGCGGGCGCGCATTGAGCGACTTCTTCTCCAATCAGGCTGCTCATCCACGTCTCGCCGCGCGAGAAGCGCCAGGAATCCCGGAGCAGACGGCCGTCCAGCCGGACGGGTTCTGCCGCCGCGCCGAAGGGCGGCATGATCTTCTGCCAGTTGACCATGCGCGCCACTTCGTCCATGCGCAGCTTGGCGTCGTCGGCTGTGGGCGGGAAGGCGAGGTCCATGTCCCCGCCGCAGCGCAGCCCGCGCAGGGGATGGCGCATGACCCCGGCGCACAGGCCGAGCGCCGCGGCGAGATAGCATTCGTCCTCGCAGTTGATCAGCGCGCGTTCGCGGGGCGCGCGGCCTTCCATCGCGCTGAGCAGCGCGCCGGCGCGCTCCATCGTCTGCGCGGCGGAGAGCGGCTGGAGGATGTCGTATGTGCGCACCACGTCCGCATCCATGAGGAGTTCGGCCTCGCGGGCCGCCAGTTCGCCGCGCAGCCGGCCGCCCGCCCCGCCGGCGAATTCATCGTTGACGGGCCCCTGACAGATGGCGTGCTCGAGGGTGAGGTGGGGCGCATAACGGCGCGCCCATTGGGTCAGCCGCCTGCGGAAAGCAAGATCCTGTGCGCGCGCACCCCAGTCGATCTTCCAGTATTCGACGCCGGCGCGTTCGCTCCATGTCATCCGCTCCGCCCAGTATTGTTCCTGACCGGCCTCGTCGAGCGCGTTTTCGCCGCAGAGGGCGGGCGCTTCCTGCGCCGCCACCCAGAGGCCCAGCCCGCGCCAGCCTGCCGACTTTGCCTGGGAGTTGAGCCATGCGAGCCGTTCCCACGGCGCGTCGGGGCAGCCGGGAAAGCGCTGCGCGTTGGGGATCAGCGAGCCGAACCAGCCGCTGTCCACCGGGTCGGGGACGTCCCAGCCGTCGTCCAGCAGGAAGTACAGCCCGCTGCGCGCGGCGGGATGGAAGCGGCGCGCCCAGCCATCCGGGCCGAACAGGTTCTGGCCGTTCATGTTTGCGCGTGCGTGCATTGCGCCGGTCGGGCCCTCGGCCTCCTCGGCCCGGAACGCGGGATCCCCGCAGCCGTACAAATAGTTCTGCACGGACCATGTGCAAAAATAGCTTGCCATGCGCTCACCTCCAGATTCAGGGGACAAAGGTGATTTCCCGCGCGCAGCCGCGGAATCCTCCGCCGGTGACGTACTGCATGATGCCATTCGAGAGGCGGGTTTCAAAATCGTAGTGCAGGTGTCCGGCCAGCACGGCGCGGATCAGGGGCTGCTGGTAGACGTAATCGATGAACGCCATCGTCTCGCGGTTGGGCTGCTGCTGAACGCGCCGGTCGGGCGGATAGGTTTCTGTGCGTTCGGCAGGCGCGCCGGCCAGATAGGCGCAGGGCTGCCCCAGATCGCCCATGGCGTAGTCGCACAATTCCTGCGTGTACAGCGGCGTGTGCATCATCAGCACGACCGGCAGCCCGCGCGCAATTTCCGCCTTTAGGGCGTCGAGCTGTCGGGCAGTGAAGTCATAGTAGACGTTGTCGATTGCGATGAAGTTTACGCCGTGCAGCACGCGGCTGGCGAAGCGCAGGTCGTTTTTGCAGCAGGACTGCACGCGGTCGAAACTCTGGAGCTTGTAGGCTTCGTCCTCGAAGGCTTCGCCGACATAGAGGCTGAATTCATGGTTGCCCGCGGCGAAGAAGCAGTCGCGCGCGCCAAGTTCGCCGCGCAGGAATTCGAGGTTGGCGCACGATACGAAATCGCAGAAATCACCCGTATAGAGTATGGGCAAATCATTTTCGTCCGCATAGGCGAGCTGCTCGCGCAGAAAGCGTTCGGCGCGGCCCGGCACGCCCTCGTCAAAGACGGTGCGGCGGCTTTCGGCGAGGTGCACCTTCCGCTCGCCATCGCGCGCGTCTGCGCGGCAGATGTGCGAGTCGGTCAGGTGGAGCGCCCGGAAGGGCGTCTCCGCTCCGCAGGAGATGGTGGTATGTGTGCAATCCATGGGGAGTTCCTTTCTCATGTGGCGTTTTAAGTGAAAGGGGCCCGCCGTTTGGACAGGCAGGCCCCTTGGAAGTTGATGGATCAGGAATTGACTGCGTCGAGGGCGTCCTGGTAGATCTGCACGACCTCTTCCAGGCCCATGGAATTGAGCCGCTCAATGAAGGACTCCCATTCCGCTTCGACATCGCCTTCACCGGTGCACCAGGCGACTTCCTGCTCGATCATGGCGTTGTAGATGGGCGTCCAGAGCACGGCGATGCGCTCGTTCGCCTCCTGAGACAGCACCACGGAGGGGTAGTATTCGTCGACGGCATACGGCGCGGTGATCGTGGCGAGCTGATACTTGGAATCCGTGGTCTTGTCGCCCGTCTGGCCGTCCGGATAGAGGGAGGTGAAGTTCGCGACCATCTCGTCGGTCACGAGGGCGGGCAGCTGGCGGGTGGTGGACTGCAGCAGCCATTCATCGCCGTTCACGTCGGCGGGATTCATGACGCGGGTCCACGTGCCGTCGTCGTTCTTGATCGTCCAGGTGCCGAACTGGCCCCAGATTTCCTGAATGCTGCTGTCGGGCGCGAACAGCGCGTCGGCCCAGCGCAGGATCAGCTCGGGGTTTTCGACGGTGGAGGCGATGCAGAGGCGGTTGGTGCTGATGCCGTTCGGCTCATTGGCCCAGATGCAATCGCCGTTGGGGCCGGTCAGCGGGGCGATGGGGATGTAGACGTCGTCGTCGGTGTTGACCGTCTGATCCTCGCCGAGCACCTTTTCGTTGCCGACGACGCTGCCGCCGGCCCAATCGACGAACACGCCGTACAGGGCGGTTTCCTCAAGGCCCTTGGCATAGTAGCGGGAGGCGTCCTGCGTGAACGCTTCGGGATCGATCAGGCCCTCGTCCCACAGGGTGCGGATGTACTGGATGGCGTCGATGTAACGCTCGTCCTGAACAGCGTAGAAGCACTTACCGTCCTGCACGTTCAGCTGGCTGGCCATGCCGATGATGCCGAAGGGGCCGTACAGCAGCGAGGCGGGCGTCTCGGACCAGCCGTCGTAGACGAAGGACAGCGGGATTTCATCGGCGATGCCGTTGCCGTTGGGGTCGCCTTCCTTAAAGGCGCGCAGCACGTTGAGGAATTCCTCGGTGGTGGTGGGCACTTCGAGATCCAGCGCCTCCAGCCATTCGCGGTTGATGAACACGCTGGACTTCTGATAGACGCCGTTGCCCGGCCAGACGGAATACATGTTGATCGAAGGCAGGCCGTAGATCTTGCCGTCGGGCATCGTGATGGCCGCCTTCACGTCCGGCATGGTCTCCAGGATGGAGGAGAAGTTCGGCATGTACTCCAGATAATCGGAGATGGGCAGCAGCGCGCCGGCCGTGCCGTAGGTCAGCACTTCGGTGTTGCTCAGCATGTTGACGAACAGGTCGGGCAGGTCGGCGGAGGCGAAGGTCGTCGCGATGCGTTCGGCCTTGGAGGTTTCGGGAACGACCGTCCACTCGATGTCCACGCCCGTCTGCTCCTCGCGCTCAACGTAGAGGGACTTTTCGTTGGGATCGCCGGTGTCCAATGCGTGCAGCACGATCATGGCTTCATAGGTCACCGGGGTGTCGGTCAGGGGCATTTCCGGTTCCACGATGACGGGTTCGGCAAAGGCCGCGCCCAGGGTCATGGCCAGCAGGAAAGCCAGCAGCAGAGAGACCAGTTTCTTCATGGGATAACCTCCTTCATTCTATTGACATCAGCCCTTGATAGAGCCGATCATCACACCCTTGACGAAGTACTTTTCGACGAACGGGAACACGATCAACAGCGGCAGCGTGCCGGCGATGACCACGATGTACTTCACCGATTCGGAGATGCGCAGCAGCTCCACCACGGCCGTGGCGCTCTCCATGTTTTCGCCGGACTGCGCGCTCTGCAGCGCCACCTCGGCCTTGAGGAGAATGTCGCGAAGCACGAGCTGCAGCGGGTACATCTCCTCGTTGGTGATGTAGAGCATGGCGTTCCAATAGGAGAGCCAGTGGTCCACCGCGTAGAACAGGCCGATGACGGCGATGATGGTGGTGGAATTCGGCAGCACGATGCTGACGAAGAAGCGGGCGTTGTTGCAGCCGTCGATCTGCGCGGCATCCTGAAGTTCGGCCGGGATGCTGCTGGAGATGAACGTTCGGGTGATGATCAGGTTCCAAGTGGAAATTGCGCCCGGGAGCACCAGCGCCCACACCGTGTTGAGCAGGTGAAGGTCCCGGACCAGCAGGTAGGTGGGGATCATGCCGCCGCCGAAGAACATGGTGATCAGCACCATCCAGTTGAGCAGACCGCGAAGGGCAAACGCGCGGCGCGAGAGCACGAACGCGCCCGTCATGGTCAGCACAAGGTTGATCGAGGTGCCGAGGACGGTGTAGATGATCGTGTTGAGATAGCCGCGCCACAGCGAATCGTCGGCCAGCACGCGCTGGAAACCTTCGGAATTGAACCCTTTCGGGATCAGCAGCACGTTGCCGGCGTAGACTTCCTCCGGCGACGAGACCGCCGAGATCAGGCACAGGTACATCGGGTAGAAGAAGATCAGCGCCAGGATGCCCAGGAGGACCATGTTGACGATGTCAAACCGGAAATCGCCCTGGATCTTCGATTTCATCTGCCACGACTGGTTTTCCGCAAGATCCTTCTTTTTCATATCGCCGCTCCCTCCTCTCACAGGATGCCGTTGCCGCTGAGCTTTTTGGAGGCGACGTTGGCGATCAGCAGCAGGACAAAGTTGACCACGGAATTGAACATGCCGATGGCGGAGGAGTACGAATACTGTCCGCTGATCAGGCCCGCCTTGTAGGAATAGGTGGAAATGATTTCCGAGACGGAGATGTTCGTGGCGTTCTGCATCAGATAGACCTTCTCGTAGCCCACGCTCATCAGGCCGCCCACCGCGAGGATCAGCGTGATGGACATCGTGGGGAGAAGGGCGGGAATGTCGATGTTCAGCACGCGCTGCAGCTTGTTCGCGCCATCGACCATGGAAGCCTCGTACAGCTCGGGATTGACGCTGGTCAGCGCGCCGGTGTAGATGATCGTGCTCCAGCCGGCGCCCTGCCAGATGCCCGAGATGAGGTAGGTCGGCAGGAATGCGGACGCGCGGTTGAAGTCGATGCCCTCGCCGCCCAGCGCGCGGATGATCTGGTTGATCGCGCCGACCTGGTTGTTCGTAAACAGCGTCAGCATGCCGACGACGACGACCGTCGACACGAAGTGCGGCATGTAAAAGACCGTCTGCACCGCCTTGCGGTAGCGGTTGGCGGGCACGGAATTGAACATCAGCGCCAGGAGAATTGGCAGGGGATAGGAGAAGATCAGCGAGCACAGCGAGATGCGCAGCGTGTTCGCGATGTACTGGAAGCTGGTTGGCAGGCTCAGAAAGTTGCGAAAGTGCTTGAGGCCGACGTAGACGCTGGCCTCCATGCCCTTCCATGGGTTGTAGTCCATGAAGGCGATCTTCAGGCCGTACATGGGGCCGTAGCAGAAGATGACGTAGTAGACCACCAGCGGGATCGCGAGCAGGTACAGATCCCAGTTTCCGATCAGGTCTTTTTTGAAGTAGCGCAGTCTCCGCATCCGAATCACTCCCTTGACGTTATCCCCATCATAACATACTTGCTGGTGTCTGACTATGGATTTTCCCGTCAAATGCTATGGAAAATTCATTCATTTTTTATGCGGATATTGACTTTTCCGGGGTTCTCCCTATAATTAAGTAGTGAGAAAACGGTGAAAAATGGGGGATGTCATGCGGCCGCTGTGTTTGGGAATGACGGTGATTCTGCTCTGGCTGTGCAGTTGTGCGGCGCTGGGCGAGGAGGGCGTGGAATCCCCCATGGTGATCACCATCGCGGGCGAATACGCCGAATCGCTGTCCGGCGATTACGACGATCCGCTGCGCAGCTATCTGGAGGAGAAATTTGACATCTCCTTTGTGCCGCTGCAGGTCGACACCGCCGACGCTTCGTATTTTTACCGCCTTCGCGCGGCGGCCAACGAGTTCCCGGACATCATGCTCTACGATGCGCAGTGGGATTTTCTGTACTTTATTCAGGCCAATGCGCTGCGTCCCCTGCCGGACATCCTGTCTGACTATCCCAACCTGCGCGAATACATCACCTATCCCTATGCGCGCAACCTGCAGTACAATGGAAAGATCTGGGGCCTGCCGCGCAGCCTGTATTCCGAGGAGCAGCGCCTTCCCGGCTATTGCGTACTGATCTACAAGGATTATCTGAGCCGGACGGGAATGGATGTGCCCGTGACATTGGAGGACTGGCACGCGTTTTTGAGCGCCATTCAGGAGCTGGACGGCGGCACGATTCCGCTGGTTTCCCAGACCCCGTGGGCCATGTTCAATTTCAGCTATTTTTACGCGCCGTTTGCCAATACATGGATCTGGGATACGGAAATTCAGGGCTATGTCCCGGGATTCTATACCCAGAATTACTGCGAGCGCATCGCCGCGCTGCGCAGCTTCTGGGACGACGGCCTGATCGATCCCAATTTTATGGACGTCAACTGCGGCCGGCCCTCGGGCGTGGATCGCTTTCTGCTCGGACAGGCGGCCTGCATCGTCTATCCCACCTCGACGCACGTGCTCATGTCGGAAATGATGCACCGCTGGTCGCAGGTCTATCCGGACATACCGATCGAGGACCGCGTGGAGATCGCCTTCCTTCCCTGCGATGACAGCGGCCAGTATTCCGAATCCCACGATCTGAACATGTCCGCCATCTATTTCAGCGCCAATGTCAGCGATGAAAAGCTCGACCGCATCCTGAGCCTGCTGGACTATCTCTGTTCGCCGGAGGGGTTGATGCTGCGCCGGTGGGGGTTGGAGGGCGTGGACTATGTGATCGAGGAGGACGCGCCGGTCTCCCTTCTGGAAGAAGGAACGACGCTGTACGACAAGTATCCCTCCTATTCGCTTCTGCGCATCTTGCCAAACCTGGACGACGCCTATATCCGAAGCGATCCATCGCTTCCGGCCTTTGCCGGGCTGCTCAATGAAAAGTGCGCGGAGTGGGAAACCCTCTGCGAGCAGAACCAGCGGCACTGGACCTCGCTGAAGGCCAACACCGTCCTGACCGATTCCGGGACCTATTTCAATCCCAACCTGACGGAGATCAGCTTCCGGATGCTCACCGCGCCCGAGGGCGTGGAGGCGTGCTTCGAGGAGATCCGGCAGGAGTTTCTGGAACAGGGCATTGAAGATCTCATTTTCAAGGTGACGATCAATCTGCAATGAAGAGAAAACACATGCGCACGGTCACGCACCGGCAATTCACGCGCTTTGTAATCGCGATCACGGTCGTGCTGGCCGCCGTGATCCTGCTGACCTGCCTGCTGTACACCATGGTGATCCTGCAGCGGAATCAGGATTACGTCGACGGCATACTGGCCCGGTATCAGGAGAGCCTGTCGACGCAGATGGAGGAATACACCCAGCTGGTTCAGACGGCCGCCTACGATGCCTCGGTGCTCGAGTACCTGCAGGCGGACGATCCCTATGCGCGCCATCTGGCGGGGCTGGAGGTCAGTACGCTGTTTTCCAGCCTGAAAATGGTTCAAAATGGAATCGAGGATTTCTTTCTGTTCAGGCCGGACGACGCCTCCGTGACCTATGCCAGCCTGGGCGCCCGGCAGCCAGAGCTGATGCAGCGGCTCTGGATGAGCGCCAAACCGGCGGTCATCGGCATCTATCCGTACGCGCCGTCCTATGGGCAGGCGGGAAATGAACGGTATGTGACGGTCGTCGGCTGTCCGGTGTACAATCTCTCTGCGGGCGAACAGCACCCCAGCGTCGTCGGCGCCGTCGCCGTTGCCATCAGCCAGCAGGCGATCGAGAGCAATCTGAGCGAGTTCTATCAGCTCGAGGGCATTCACTATTCGCTGATGGACCGGCATCAGACGGTGATTCTGGGCGAACAGCTCCCGGTGTCGGAGCAGGATTTTCGCGCCGCCGGCGAGCAGGGACGGTTTTCCCGCGATACGCTCGCGGCTTCCGTCACGCTCATCAGCATTCCCTCGATGGATGCCGTTCTGGTCGTTCAGACGGACAAGATGGTGCTTTTGAAGGATCTGTTCACCATCACGCTGGTGGTGCTGGCGATGGTGCTCTTTCTGCTGGGCGGCATGCTGTACATTTCCGGACGCATCAGCAGGGAGATCACCATGCCGCTTTCGACGCTGACCGAAGCGGTCAAGGAGATGGACGTCGATCCGACGCATACGCGCCATGTGCCGGAGGAGGGGAACGCCGATTTCCGCATGCTCTCCGCCAGCTTAAACCGCATGCTGAAGACGGAGACGCGCCTGACCCACGAGCTGCTGGAGGCGAACCGGAGCCTGTATGAGAGCGAGCTGGCCAAGAAGCATCTGGAGCTGCAGTTCCTGCGCAGCCAGATCAACCCGCACTTTTTGTACAATACGCTGGAGACCATCCGCTCCATCGCCGTGGTGCGCAAGGTTCCGGAGGTCGCGTCGGCGGCGAAGAACCTCGCCAAGCTGCTGCGCTATTCCATCAAGGGCGGGGAGATCATGCGCCTGTCCGACGAGCTGGAGATCATCCGCTGCTATTTGACCATTCAGGAGCTTCGCTTCGGCCCGCGCATCCGCACGGTCTTTGAGATCGACGACGACGTGCAGGATCTGCGCATTCCGCGCATGTGCCTTCAGCCGCTGGTCGAAAACGCGGTGGTGCACGGTCTGGAGAGCTGCATCGCGCCCGGCGCGCTCACCATCTCATGCAAAAAGGACGATTCCTTCCTGTGGGTTGCCGTCCGGGATACGGGCGTCGGCATCCCTCAGGAAGAGCTGGACCGCATCAATTACCAGCTCGCCCATCCCTTTTCCAAGGAGGCCGGACAGCAGAGCGGGATCGGAATGACAAACGTGGCCAGGCGGCTTCAGCTGTCCCTGGGCAACGACTTTGCAATGCAGGTGACCAGCGAGCTGAACCGCGGCACCGAGGTGGTGCTGTGCATGCCGCTGGACAGGCTGTAGCAGAGGGGAGACGCACATGTACAAGGTATTGTTGGCGGACGACGAGCTTTGGATTCTGGCGGGGCTGCAGGCCATGATCGATTGGGAAGGCGAGGGGTTTACCATCTGCGCCACCGCCGAAAACGGCATTCTGGCGGAGGAGAAGGCGCGGCAGTGCAACCCCGACCTCATCCTCGCCGACATCCGCATGCCCGGGCGCGACGGCCTGACGCTGTTTCGGAGGCTGAGGGAGGCGGGGTGCACGGCGCTGTACGCCGTCATCAGCGGCTATGCCGAATTTTCCTATGCGCAGGAGTGCATCCGCCTGGGCGCGTGCGGGTATCTGCTCAAGCCCGTCGAGGAGGAAGAACTCATCGCCCTGCTGCGCTCGGCGCGCGAAACGCTTGACCGGCGCTATGAAAGGCAGATCATGGACGAACTGGAGGAGGAAACGGGCCTGATCGGCCGGCTCTTTCCGAATTCCTGCTGGATCACCGTCGTCTATGGCGGGGATGGAGAGATCGCGGCGCCGGACGCAATGTGCTGCCGTCTGAGCCGCAGTTCGCGGCTGTATTTGAGCGCCGGGCCGCTGTTTTCGTGCGAAGGGAACGTTCCCGCCGGCGTCTGTGCGGGCGCCGGCCGCTACCGGCCGGATTGCGATGGACCCTTTGCCGCGAGGGTCGCCGCCTGCCGGGAGGCGTCCTGGCAGGGCTTCATCCAGCCTGAGAAGCGCCTGTTTGATTCGCGGGAGATCCCTCCGGCGGCTTCCCTGCCCGCGTCCGCCGCGCCGCAGGCGCTCGTCCAGTACTGCCGTGCGAAGCTGACGCAGCTGCCGGTCAAAACCCTCTACCTGCTGTATCTGACGGTTCAGGGCTATCCCGAGGGCATTCAGCCGGAGACGCCGGAATGGCTGCTGGAACACTACGACAATGCGGAGCAACTGCTGGAGAAGCTCGAGGCCGAGCTGGCCGCCTGCGATGAGGAGATCGATGATTCCGTCTCCGTCGTGGCCTATCTGAAGGAGCATTTTCAGGAGGATCTTTCGCTGGACGCCGTCTCGCACGCGTTGTCCATGAGCATCAGCAGCGTCCGGCGCGTGTTGATGCGCGAGAGCGGGGATACCTTTCAGCACTGTTTGATTGCGCTGCGCATGGAGCGCGCGCGGGACCTGCTGAAGAAGGGAGCGCAGAGCATCAATGAGGTCGCCTATTCCTCGGGATTCCGCGACGCCCTCTATTTCAGAAGGGTTTTCAAAAAGTGGTACGGACTCACACCCTCGGATTTCCGTTCGGGGCTGGAGGACTGATTCTGCGAGGCGTGGCTCCGCCCGGAGGCGCCGGGAGCTGTTTCTCCTGCCGCGCAGGGCGGGGAGGGCTTCGCGGTTCCTCCGGCCATGGGGCGCGGCTCTGCGGATTGGCCTTGGAAGCGCTCGCGGCGCAGAGGGGGAAAGAGACAGAAGCCCGCAGCATCGAGCGGGCTTTCGCCTGCTTTTATGGAGGATTCGCGGCGCAAAGTCAAGCGTGCGCAGCGCCGGACGGACGCAAAAGGTGCCGGAATTGCATCTTCAGAAATTCTCAGGACTTCGCACAGGCGAAGCGCCCGCCCATTTATTTTCGCCCGTTTTCGGCGGGCTCGATTGACGCCGTTTGTCCCGATATGCTATAATGAATGAGTTGTATCGGGGCTTTTCTCTTTCTCTGCAAAGGGAGAAGCCGGTTTGCGGGCGGGACGGCAGATGGCGGCGGGAAGCGTTCCTGAAACGCCGCTTTCCGTCTGGCCGGAGCGAAGGCACTCCGTTCCCTGAGCCGGACGTTTTCCGCGCGCAACCGGAGCGTGGGAAGGCCCTGCATTTTCGGACGCGCTTTCCTGTGCGAGAGCGCGCAGGCCGGCGCTCTTTGCAAACGTTGTCTTATTTCAGAAGCTGTTTTGGGAGGAAATCGATATGAAACTTGGCGTCGTCGGACTGCCGAATGTCGGAAAGAGCACGCTGTTCAATGCCATCACCTGTGCGGGCGCGCAGGCGGCCAACTATCCGTTCTGCACCATCGAGCCGAACACGGGCGTCGTCGCCGTGCCGGACGCGCGGCTGGACGTGCTGGCGGAGATGTACCACCCGGAGAAGTACACGCCGGCGACGCTGGAATTTGTGGACATTGCGGGACTCGTCAAGGGTGCGAGCCGCGGCGAGGGGCTGGGCAACAAGTTCCTCTCGCACATCCGCGAGGTCGATGCCATCGTGCACGTGGTGCGCTGCTTCGAGGATGAAAACGTCATCCATGTGGACGGCAGCGTCGATCCCGCGCGCGACATCGACGTCATCAACACCGAGCTGGTGCTGGCCGACATCGAGACCGTCTCGAAGCGCGCAGACCGCGCCGCGGCGATGGTCAAGAAGGGCGAGAAGAAGTATGCGCTCGAGGCCGAGGCCGGCAAGATCCTGCTCAATCATCTGAACGAGGGTCGGCCCGCCCGCACCGCGCCGTTGGACGACGATCAGCGCGCCGCGGTGCGCGACTGGTTCCTGCTGACGATGAAGAAGGTCATCTATGCCGCGAACATCGGCGAGGAAGATCTCGGCAAGGACGAGAGCGAGCTTCCGCTGGTTCAGCCCGTGCGCGAGATCGCCGACCGCGAGGGTGCGCAGGTGCTGGTGATCTGTGCGTCGGCCGAGGAGGAGATCTCCCAGATGCAGCCGGACGAGAAGAAGATGTTCCTCGAGGAGATGGGCATCGGCGTGTCCGGCCTCGACCGGCTGGTGACGCTGGGCTACCGGCTGCTCGGGCTCATCAGCTTTCTGACCGCGGGGCCGAAGGAAGTCCGCGCGTGGACGATCGAGAACGGCACGCGCGCGCCGCAGGCCGCCGGCAAGATCCACTCCGATTTCGAGCGCGGCTTCATCCGCGCGGAGATCGTCGCCTACGACGACCTCGTGCGCGAGGGCTCCATGAACGCCTGCAAGGAGAAGGGACTCGTGCGCAGCGAGGGCAAGGACTATGTGATGAAGGACGGAGACGTGACGCTGTTCCGCTTCAATGTCTAAAGAGGGGCTATGGAAAGACAGACACAGATAGACCGTCCGGCGGTGAGTCCGTTTTGCGCCGCAGCGCTCTGCCTGCTGGCCGTGGCCGGCCTGTGGGTGACGCCGCTGGTCTGCGGGCTGCTGTTCGCGTGGACGGGCGTCGCCCTGCCGGCCGGTTTGGCGTCGCTTGCGGTCAACATCCTCTATTATGGATCGTTCATGCTGCTGCCGGTGGCGCTGTGTGCGCATCGGACGGGCAGCGCGGCCGACGCCCTCCGGCTCAACCCGATTTCGGTCGGCATGATGGTGCGGATTTCCATCGCCGCCGTTTTTTGCATGCTGATTGCGCAGAACGCGACCGTCCTCTGGACGGCGCTCTGGCAGGCGCTGGGGTTGGACGTGTTTGCCGGGGACGCCTATGTGCGCCCGAATGGAACGGCCGGGCTGACGCTCAGCGCCGTGTCGGCTGCCGTCATCGCGCCGGTGTGCGAAGAGCTGCTGTTTCGCGGCGCGGTGCTTGGCGCGTGGGAGAGGCGCGGCAGGCAGCGCGCCATTGCCGTCTCGGCGGCGCTGTTTGCGATGAGCCACGGTTCTCTGCTGGGACTTCCGGCAGAGCTGTTCGTCGGCGCGTTGATGGCGCTGCTGGTGCTCTGGACGGATTCCCTGTACGCGGGCATGATCTTTCACAGCGCCTATAACGCCGCGGCGCTCATCCTGCAATACGTCTCCTCCGCCCCGGGGCTTGAGGTCAGCGCCGAGGAGACCGCCCTGATGCAGGCGGATGTAATCGCCTATCTGGGCGGCGCGCCGGCCGTGTTTGCCATACTGATCGACAGCGCGCTGATGCTGATGCTGGTGGCCGCGCTGCTGCGGAAGCCGCGCGCACTCGCTTTCTTGCGCGATGCGCAGGCCGCGCAGATTGCCGGCGAAGTCCAGCCTCACGCATCCGACGGGACGTCCGAGCCGGCATGCGGCCGCGCGAAGCTCCCGGCCGGCGAAATCCTTGTGCTGATGGCGGCCGTCGTGACCGCGCTGTTCTTTTATCTGAGCGATCTGCTGACCATGCTGGGGGTGCTGTCGTGAACGCAACGATCCTCTGCGTGGGCAAATTGCGCGAAAAGTGGCAGCAGGCGGGTTGCGAGGAGTATCTCAAGCGGCTGTCCCGATACGGAAGGTACGAGATCGTTGCCGTGGACGATGCGCGCGACCCCGAGAAGCCCGTGCCGGCGCTGATCCGGCAGGCGATGGAGAAGGAGGGCGTGGCGCTGATGCGCCAGATCCGGCCGAACGACTGCGTGGTCTGTCTCTGCGTGCAGGCCGACGCGCCGGATTCGGTGCGCCTGTCCGAGTTGACCGGCGAGTGGGCGCGGGACGGCCGGCGGGTGGTGTTCGTGATCGGCGGCTCCAACGGCCTGTGCGACGAGGTTCTCCGCCGGGCCGACCACCGGCTGTCGTTTTCCAATTTGACGTTTCCGCACGGCCTGATGCGCGTGATCCTGCTCGAACAGCTCTACCGCGCCGAGCGCATCCGCGCCGGCGAGCGCTATCACAAATGACTGAACGCCCGGCCAACCGCAAAGCCGTCCCGTCCCCGCAGCACATGCCGCCGGGAACGATTTTAGCGCGAAAGGGATTCCGGCCGCTCGCGCGCTCCCGTGGGTTTTCGACCGTCTGAAAGCCACCCCGCCTCTGAAACGATGGCGGGGCGGTTTTGCAATGCGGCGAACCATGGCTCGACGGGCGCGGCGCGCCGCAAAGCGGCCGGGACACAAAATCTGCAGCCAATGCCTATGAATGCGGCTTCGGCTCTTTTCTGCCCGCTTTGCCGTCTCATACGCAAGGGATGAATGATTTGCCGCATCCGGCAACAAAACACAACGCCCCGCTTCCCTGATGAGAGGCGGGGCGCTTTGCGGGACTTACTTGGCAAACTCCACCGCGCGGGTTTCGCGGATGACGTTGACCTTGATCTGTCCGGGGTATTCCATTTCCTTTTCGATTCGCTTGACGATTTCCTTCGCGAGCACCAGCGTGCCGGCGTCGTTGACGTCCTCCGGCTTGACGATGATGCGGATCTCGCGGCCGGACTGAATCGCGTAGCAGGTTTCCACGCCGTCGAATCCATTGGCGATGGACTCCAGCTTTTCGAGCCGCTTGATGTAGTTTTCGAGCGACTCCCTGCGCGCGCCGGGGCGCGCCGCCGAGATGGCGTCTGCCGCCTGAACCAGCACGGCTTCGACCGACTTCGGCTCGACGTCGTTGTGGTGCGCGGCGATGGCGTTGATGACCAGGTCGTTTTCGTGGAACTTCTTGGCCAGATCCGCGCCGATGGTGACGTGCGTGCCCTCGACCTCGTGGTCGATGGCCTTGCCGATGTCGTGCAGCAGGCCCGCGCGCTTGGCCAGCTGGACGTCCGCGCCCAGCTCCGCGGCCATGACGCCCGCCAGATGGCTGACCTCGACGGAATGGCGCAGTACGTTCTGGCCGTAGCTCGTGCGGTAGCGCATCCGGCCGAGGAGCTTGACCAGCTCGGGGTGGATGCCGTGCAGGTTCGTGTCGAACACGGCCTGCTCGCCGGCCTCGCGGATCTGCTGGTCGACCTCCTTGCGCGCCTTTTCCACCATTTCCTCGATGCGCGCCGGATGGATGCGGCCGTCCATGATGAGCTTCTCCAGCGCGATGCGCGCGATCTCACGGCGCACCGGGTCGAACGCGGAGATGATGACGGCTTCGGGCGTGTCGTCGATGATGAGATCGACGCCGGTCGCCGTCTCGAGGGTGCGGATGTTGCGGCCCTCGCGGCCGATGATGCGGCCCTTCATGTCGTCGTTGGGCAGCGCCACGACGGACACCGTGGTCTCGGCCACGTGGTCGGCGGCGCACTTTTGAATCGCGAGCGAGATGATGCTGCGCGCGCGCTTGTCGGCCTCCTCCTTGGCGCGGGCCTCGACCTCGCGCACCATGACGGCGGCGTCATGATAGGCATCCTTCTGGATGCGGTCGATCAGCACGCCCTTGGCCTCGTCCGAGGTCATGCCGGCGACGCGCTCCAGCTCGCTCTGCTGCCTGGCGTGCATCTCGGCGGCCTCGTTTTCGAGGCGCTCGGCCTCGCGGTACTTGTCGTTGAGCGCTTCTTCGCGCATTTCCAGGTTGTCCAGTTTCTTGTCAAATGCTTCCTCGCGCTGGTTCACTCGGCGCTCCAGCCGCGAAACCTCGTTGCGGCGGTCGCGCACTTCCTTGTCGAGCTCTGACTTCAGGCGGATGACTTCCTCTTTTGCCTCGAGGAGGATCTCCTTTTTCCGATCTTCCGCCTTGTGCGTCGCATCCTCGACCAGCTTCATGGCCGTCTCTTCGCTCTGCCCGATCTTTTTTTCGATCGCGCCCTTGCGATAAAAATACCCGGCTGCGGCGCCAATCACCAGCGCAATCACGGCTGTGATTGCGTAAAACATCGTGGCTTCCCCTCCTTATTCTCACTGCCTTACACGAATCTCATCGAAAACTCACGCGCAAAACCGCCAAGTCCTGCGCACATCATTTCATATGCAAAGTGCACGGCTATCAGAATTATTCTATACGTTCCGAGCCGCAATGTCAAGCAAAGAAATATTATCCTTTGTGCGCATAGATGGATTTTCCTTGCGCAAATTTCCCAAAACGTGTATAATGAAACCATGTTGCGCGCAAAGGAGAGAGCTGCCGCCATGTTCGCCGAAACGTTTGCCGTGCTTCTGCGCGGCGCGCTGTTTTTTGCTTCGTTCTGCGGGCTGAGCGCTGCGGCGCGCGAGGCGCTGAAGCTCAACCGCTTTGTCGCGCCGTTTTTTTCCGCGTCCTGCGCGATCTGCGCGCTGATGTTCGGCGGAATGCTGCGCGCGCTTCCCGTCGCCTTTGGGCTTTTGTATTTCGGCGGCTTTGCCGGGCTGATCTATGTCCACTTTATCCGCCGCGTCCGGCCGGATTTCGCGCTCATCGGGCTGATGGCGGCCCTTGCCGCGGCGCTCGTTTGGCGATTCTGGGGCACGGCGCTGTTCCGAAACGACGATGTCTCCCACTGGGGCCTGGTGGCGCGCTATCTTCTCGAGCACGATGCCTTTCCCGACCGATCGACCGAGCTGGTGTTCTTCCAGTCGTATCCGCTCGGCTCCGCATCGTTTCTCTATTACGTCTGCCGCGCCGTTGCCAACCGTGAGGGGCTGTACTTCGCGGCGCAGTGCTTCCTGATGGGGCTGGCCTTTTTGCCGCTGCTTGCGCACATCCGGCAAAACCGCGGCTTTCTTGCGCCGGTCGCGGCGGGATTGTTTGTGTATCTGTTCAAGTACAACCACGAGCTGGCGACGCTGCAGGTCGATTGGCTGCTGGCGTTTCTCGCCATCGGCGCGGCGGCCTCTGCAGCCGCGTGCGGCCGCGGCCTGCGCGAGATGCTGACGGCGGCGCTGCCCGCCTGCATCGCCATGGTCTACGTCAAGAACAGCGGGCTGTTTTTCGCCGTGGCGACGCTGCTGATCGTCTACCTTCGCGCCGGCGACAGGCGCCGCGCGCGAAGGGCGGTTCCGGCGGGCGCGGCGGGCGTGGCTGCGGCATATCTGGCGTGGATATTGCACGTCCGGCTGAGCTATGATTCCGGCCTGAGCACGAAGCATGCCGTCTCGCTGACCGCCTACGCGCAGGAGGCGTCCGAAAAGGGGCTGGCCTTCATCGCCCGGCTTGCGGGCGAGATGCTGGAGGCGCTGGTCCGGCCCGAGGCCTATCAGCTCATTGTGGCGGCCTTTGTGGCGCTCTGCTTCGCGGCGGTCGCGGCGGTCTGCCGGCTTCGGCCTGAATTCCGGCCGACGCGTGCGGCGGCGTATCGCCGGTTGGGCGGCGCGGTCGGCGCCTATGCCGCGTGGTACGCGATGCTGTACGCCATGTACGTCTTTTCGATGCCCGCAGAAGAGGCGTCGTGGCTGGCTTCATACTTTCGATACAACGCCACGGGGCTGATGTACATGATGGGGCTGTCCGCCTTGGCCATGTTCGATTTCTTTTCACAGGCGAAGCTCCGGGCAGGCCGGTGGGCGCGGATCGCGTATCCGGCGCTGATCGCAGGCTGCGCCGCGGTGCTGGCGCTGTGCGCGCCGTCCAGTTTCCTGACGCAGCTGTTCGTCCGCGAGTCCGGACTGATCCCCATCCGCCAGCGCATCGTCGATGCGCGCGAGGCGTTCGATCTGCCCGACGGCGGGCGGTACATGACCTTCACCGTCGATGGCGCGGAGGGCAGGCGGCCGCGCGGCACGTTCTACTATGTCAAATACGACCTGCAGACCGCCGACCAGCTGGCGATCGTGGCGGGCGAACAGCCGTCCGGCGAGCCGTTCTACGCATGGGGCGATCCCGACGAGGGCGGCACGTTTGGCGACGACCCCACTGCGTTTATCCGCGAGAACATCGACGATTGCGATGCGCTGATCCTGCTGGACGAACATCCGCAGTTCGAGGCCATCGCGGAGGAATTCGCGGCCAGCTACGAGGGCGATACGCCGGTCATCTTCACCTGCCGCTGAGCCCGCGCGTCATTACATCAGAAATTCATCAAAAATACACTTGTACATGGGTTGCAAACGTGCTATATTATTGGTAAGCTATCGATAATCCCGAAGCGGCGGACGGCCGCTGAACTCGCCCAAGGGAGAATGCCGCCCTTGGGCGTGCGCCTGAAATCGAGCGCCCTTGGATGGGGCGGCCGGTTGACTCAAGGAGGAGTGAGAATGTCCGACAACGCGCTGCTGCGGCTGTCTGGCCTTGAAAAGTCGATTGAAGGAACCCAAATTCTTCGCGGGATCTCGCTGGACGTACAGCCCGGCGAATTTGTCACGCTGCTCGGCCCGTCCGGCTGCGGCAAGACGACCACGCTTCGCATCATCGCCGGGCTGCTTTCGCCCGACGCCGGCACGGTGTCGCTCGACGGGCGCGATATTACGAACCTCGTTCCCGAAAAGCGCGATGTGAACACCGTCTTTCAGAATTATGCGCTGTTTCCCCACATGAACGTCGAAAAGAACATCTCCTACGGGCTTCGCGTCCGCGGCGTCAAAAAGCCGGAATGGCAAAGGCGCGTGGCCGAGATGCTCCGATTGGTGCAGCTCGAGGGCTACGAAAAGCGGATGCCGAGCCAGCTCTCCGGCGGCCAGCGCCAGCGCGTGGCCATCGCGCGCGCCGTCGTGCTCAATCCGAAGCTGCTGCTGCTCGACGAGCCGCTCGGCGCGCTGGATCTGAAGCTGCGCCAGCAGATGCAGCAGGAGCTGAAGGACATCCAGAAGCGGCTGGGCATCGCGTTTATCTACATCACGCACGATCAGGAAGAGGCGCTGAATATGTCCGACCGCATCGCGATCATGCGCGAGGGGCAGTTTGAGCAGATCGGCACGCCGGAGGAGATCTACGAGCACCCGCAGACGCGGTTCGCGGCGGGCTTCATCGGCCAGACGAACCTGATCGAGATGGACGTGCAGGCCGTCTCGGAGGACGGGCTGACGCTCGCTTACGGCGGCGCATCGGTGCCGGCGCGGAGGGCGGAATTCCCCGTCCAGCCCGGCGAAAAGGTCGCCCTGAGCCTGCGGACGGAACGCATCGGCTATGCGCGGACGCCGCTGGAGGCCTGCGCGCTGCCGGCCACGCTGAAATCGCGCCACTATGCCGGCGGCTCGATGCGCGCCATCCTGAAGATGGAAACCGGGCGCGAGGTGCTAGTGCTGTGCCAGTCGGCGCAGCGCGCCGAGGGCGAGATTGGCGATCGCGTCTACCTGAGCTGGAATCCGGCCGAGGCGCCGGTCGTTCGCTGACGTGGAGGGAGAGCCATGCAGGAAAACGAAAACATGACCGAGCCGCGAGGCGAGCGCCGCCGCGACCTGAGCTCGCTTGTGCTGAGCGCGCCGATGATCACGTGGACGCTGGTCTTTGTCGGCGCGACGATCCTCTACATCGTCGTGCTGAGCTTCCTGAAGCGAAGCCCCGACGGCTTTGGCGTGCTGCCGGAGTTCACCTTGGAAAACTACGCCAAGCTGTTCAACGCAAACTACGCGCGCGTGTTCTGGAACACGATTGTGCTGGGCCTGCAGACGACGGCGCTGTGCGTGCTGATCGGCTATCCGTTCGGCTACTTCATGGGCCGCGCGACGAAGAAATGGCGCACGATCCTGATGCTGCTGGTCATCGTGCCGTTCTGGACGAACGCGCTCATCCGCGTCTACGGCTGGCGCATCCTGCTGGTCGGCAACGGGCCGATCAACCAGGGGCTGATGGCGCTGGGACTGATCGACCGGCCGCTGCAGCTGCTCAACACCCACGGCGCGGTGCTGCTGGGCATGGTCTACGCGCTTCTGCCGTTTATGATTTTGCCGACCTACACCAGCGTGGAGAAGATGGACTGGTCGCTGGTGGACGCCGGGCGCGACATGGGCGCGCGGCCGTGGAAGGTGTTTCTGACGGTCACGCTGCCGCTGACCGCGCCGGGACTGCTGACCGGCTGTGTGCTGGTGTTTGTGCCGAGCCTGGCGCTGTTCTTCATGTCCGACCTGCTCGGCGGGCCGAGCGACCTGCTGATCGGCAACCTCGTGCAGGAACAGCTGTTGCAGAGCCGCGACTGGCCGTTTGCGGCGGCGCTGTCGGTGGTGCTGCTGGTGCTGACGAGCCTGATCATGTTCGTCTACCGCCGCCTCGGCGGAAAGTCGACAGACATATCCATCTTCTGAGGGCGGAGGTGTGAGTGAATTGAAGAAGAGGCGTTCGCCCTGGGCGCCATTGTATCTGACGCTGGTGCTGATTCTGATGTACCTGCCGATCGCGGTGGTCGTGCTGTATTCGTTCAATGCCAACACCAGCCGCTTTCCCACCGCGTTCACCGGCTTTTCCCTGCAATTCTATGAGGCGCTGTTTCGCGACACGCGCGGGCTGCTCGATTCGCTGTGGACGAGCCTGATCCTCGCCGCGTGCAGCTGCGGCATCGCGATGGTGATCGGCACGCTGGGCGCGATCGGCATGGCCGGGCGGAAGTTCCGCGGGCAGGGCGCGATTGAGACGCTGTCGCTGTTGCCGATCATGGTGCCCGAGATCATACTGGGCATGGCGTTTCTGGCGGTGTTCACGGCGGTCGGGCTGAAGTTCGGAATGCTCACGCTGATCCTTGCGCATGTGACGTTCTGCACGCCGTATGTGTTCATCATCGTCAAGGGGCGTCTGGCGGGCATGGACCCGTCGCTTGCGGAGGCGTCGCGCGATCTGGGCGCCTCGCCGGTGCGGACGTTTTTCGAGATCACGCTGCCGCTGATCATGCCGGGCGTCCTCTCCGGCGTGATGTTGGCCTTCGCGATGAGCCTGGACGACTTCGTCATCAGCTTTTTCGTCACCGGCGCGACGACCACGACGCTGCCGCTTCGGATCTATTCTTCCGTCCGAACGGGTGTGTCGCTGCAGGTCAACGCGCTGTGCACGCTGACGTTGGCGTTCGTCGCCATCGTCATGGCGTTTAAGCAGCTGGTCGTCGACCGGCGCGCCAATCGTTGAGACGCCGCTTTCGCGGCCGATCATACAGGGCGGTTTCGCCCACAACTTTCTCAATAGGGGGTTGGTTTTCATGAAGAAGTTCCTCGCATTGCTGCTTGCGGCGATCCTCGCGGCCTTTGGCTGCGCTGCCGTTGCAGAGGAGGAAGAGGAGAAGGTGCTCAACATCTTCACCTGGGAAGGCTATTTCGACGAGACGACGCTTGCGCAGTTCACCGAAGAGACGGGCATCCAGATCAACTACTCGCCGTTCGCCACCAACGAGGAGATGCTGCTGAGGCTGCAGTCCAACGGCGGTTCGGAGTACGACATCATCGTCGCCAGCGATTACGCGGTGCAGTCGGCCGCGAACCAGGGCCTGCTGATGGAGCTGGACAAGTCGCTTCTGACCAACTGGGACAACCTCAATCCCGACTATCTCGGCCAGTTCTTCGATCCGGAGAACACCTACTCGGTGCCCTACACGGCCGGTTCGCCGATGATCGTGTACGACCCGTCGCAGGTCGAGGGCGAGATCACGTCGTTCGCCGACCTGTGGGACGAACAGTTTGCGGACTCCCTCTGGCTGATTGACGACGCGCGCGTCATCATCGGCGAGGTGCTGAAGATGCTGGGCTACTCCTACAACACCACCGACGAGGCCGAGCTGGCCGAGGCGGCGGCGAAGCTGCAGGAGCTGAAGCCGAACATCCGCATCCTCAACTACGACATGAGCTACAACTATCTGGTCGCCGGCGAGGTCAAGGCCGCGTACCTGTTCACGCCCTACGTCGTCAACGCGCTGATGGAGAACCCGAACCTCGTGGCCGTGTTCCCGAGCGAGGGCATCGGCTTCGGCATCGACAGCATCGTCGTGCCCGTCAACGCGCCGCACCCGGGCAACGCGCACGAGTTCATCAACTTCTACCTGCGCGCGGACATCGCCGCGACAGTGGCCGAGATGCAGTGGTACATCAACCCGAATCAGGCCGCCGACGAGCTGATCGACCCTGATTACGCCGCCATGTCGCCGTTCCACATCCCCGAGGACCTGCTCGCGACCCGCGAGTACGTCGAGGATCTCGGCGAGGACGCGAGCCTGTTCCAGAACATCTGGGATGAGTTCAAGCTGAGCTGATCAGATCCGGATGCCATCCCCGCCTTCCCAATGGGAGGCGGGGATTTTGCTTGCCCGGAACCGGCGCGGGAGGGAAAAGGCCTTTGCGCTTCAGTCGTTTCCGGCAGCTTGTGCGGCAGGGGCATCCGCGAGCGGTACGTCGCGGTGGACTCCTCGGCGGCCGAGCTGGGCGGCTGGGTGGCCTTTGACGAGATCCACGCTTCCTTCTACGACATGCGGCTGGGAATGAAGGACTTTTCCGTCTACGATTTGCAGGAGAAGCGGCATTATCCCGAGGGGACGCTGACCATCCAGCACGAGGACTGGGCGTTCATGCGCGAGCTGGACGGCTTCATTCCCACGGTTTACAAAATCCGGATGGAGGTGCAGGACGGCGCCCTCGAGGTGGAGGCCCACGTCGGAAACGCGAGCACATGGGGCGTCACCTTTCAGGTGCCGGACAACCCCGTCGCAACGCTGACGTTCGACAGGGTCGAGGGGCGGTTCACCGGCATCCATGGCGCCGTGCGGCCGCTGACCGGCGGGCGGGGCGTGCTCTCCGTGCGCCAGTGGCACGCCTATCCGAACCTCCTGCCCCGCGAGCTGTACAGCGACGAGGGGAGGACCGGGGAGAAGTTCGACACGCTGTGAGCGCAGGTTGCGTGCGATGGCCGGGCATTGGAAAGGGGTTGTCCCGTTCATCGGGACACCCCGCAAAGCGCTGAAAAATCCGGCGAGGCATTTGCCCCGCCGGATGGATGTCTGCTTGCGCAGGGGAATCGGTTTGATTATTCGGCTTCGATGCCCTCGAGCGTGACATCGACGGTGACTTCTTCATAGCCGCCGCTGACCATCAGCTGGCCGGAGGAGCTGTCGCTGCCGTAGCCATAGCCGTAGCCGAAGATGCTGTTGCCCATGGTCTGATAGAGGCCAACCTCCGCGTAGCGGATGACGGTGACGGAGATGGTGTCGCCCACCTCGTGCTGATCCAGAATGCTGGTCAGATCGAGCATGGAGGTTACGCGCTCGCCGTCCACGGCGTAGATGAAGTCGTACTGCTCGAGTCCAGCTGCCTCAGCCGCGCCGCCTTCGTTGACCGAGCGGATCAGCACGCTGGCCGGCGGGGTGTTCGCAAGGGGCTCGTCGGGGCCGGTCCAGTCGGACACGGTGACGCCCAGACCCGGACGGACGACGGTGCCGTTTTCAATCAGCTGCGTGGCGATGTCGTACACGGTCTCCACCGGGATCGCGAAGCCGAGGCCCTCGAACGTCACGGAGGAGTAGACGCTGCCGGAGTACTTCAAGGTGTTGATGCCGATCAGTTCGCCCTGATAGTTGAACAGGCCGCCGCCCGAGTTGCCGGAGTTGATTGCCGCGTCGTGCTGGATGTAGTTGATGCGCCGGCTGGTGTTGTTGCCGGTAACGGTGTCGCGCTCCAGGGCGGAGACGATGCCCTGCGTCACGGTGTTGGCGAGCACTTCGCCGCCGGGGTTGCCGATGGCCACCACGGTGGAGCCGACGGCCAGATCACTGGTGCTGCCGATCGTCACGGGCACCAGCTGGTCTGCGTATTCCTCAGGCACCTGCAGAACCGCCAGGTCGGTCGACGAGTCATAGCCGATCAGATCGGCGTCCACATATTCGCCGGACGGCATCAGGATCTGATACGCGCCGCCATCCTCGATGACGTGATGGTTCGTGACCACATAGCCGCCGTCGGCGATGACCACGCCGGAACCCTGCGAGATCAGCTCTTCCTCAACTTCGCCGGTCGACTGGTTCCAGACCTGCGTGTAGGTCGAAACGCCGACGACGGAGTTGATATTGCGCTGCGTGACGTAGATCGCCGGACTGGGGTCGGAAGCCGGCACGTCAGCCGCCGTCGATGTCTCCTCCGCCGTTTCCGCATATGCGGACGAAGCGTTGTTCTTCAACAGGCCGCTCACCGAAGTACCGGCCAACACCAATACGCCGACCATCATCAGCGATAACAGCAGCGTCATGCGGTTGCGCTTGCTGCCGTTTACATTTCTGCGCTCTTTCATAGAAAGCCTTCCCTTCTATCGGATTTCGTAGTTTTCTGCTGTCCTCAGTATTCCCTTCGGACGTCATTATTATATTTCAAATGTCAGGCAAAGTCAATGAACAAACATCCTTCAAATTATGAACGATCTGGAAACGATTTTTGTCCTGGAAAATCCGAATATTTTCCAAAAAATCGCGGAAATTGTTTGAATTTAATCGAAAATTAAGCCGATGATCGTTGCCGGATGTGCGGAAAAGTTGGATAATAGAGGGGAAACCCGGGCATTCGGGCGGGCAACAACATTCAGGGGAGGAAATTCAAATGAAGAAAGTCCTGACGGTTCTTGCGCTGGCGCTCGTGCTGGCGCTGGCGATGTCGTGCGCGGCGCTGGCCGAGGAGCGGCCGGCAGAGTACCTGAGCGCGTACTACGGCGTTTCCTTTGATGGCGAAGTGACGGTCGATGCGTTCAACGACGCGCTCTCGGCGCTGGGCGAGCCGGCGGTCGAAGTGGAGACGCTGACGCTGGCGGACGCGGTGGTCGCGGCGGTTAAGCTGGCGGACATGGACGAGCTGGCGATGTCCTACGTCAATGCCGACGCGCCGGACAAGGCCGCGAATGTGCTGGCCGAGGAGGGCGTGACCGTGGACGAGGCCTATCAGCCCTACGTCGCCTGCGCGCTGGATCTCGATCTGGTGGATGACGATGCGGACTTTGCCGGCGCGGTGAGCGCCGAGCAGGCGGCCGAGCTGCTCTACAAGGCCGCCGAGATGGCCGGCATGGGCCGCCATTACATCGGCCGCGTCAGCGATGACGACATCCTGACCGTGCTGCGCTCCACGCTGGATTCCTTTATTATCTTTGATGAAGAGACGCTGTCCAACCTCGGCACCGAGATCGTGCTGCAGGGCGCGGCGACGGGCTACAACCTCAAGTACGAGGGCTATAGCGCCGATTTCCTGGAGGAGTATACGATCCAGTACGGCCACAGCGATTACATTCATGCCGCGCAGCTGATCGCGCTGCTGGACAGCGAGGGATTTGACGCCTACGTCCAGATCGAGCCGAAGGTGTCCGTGTACGAATACCTGATCGAGTGGGGCGAGCCCGGCGAGCCGACGCCGACCTACGCCGTGCGCGAGGTAGAGGACGGCCGTTATCTGACTTACGCCGTCGAGTACGACATGCTGCTCGAGTTCGATACCCTTGAGGAGAAGGAAGCCTTCCACGATCTGATCGAGACCTATGCCAAGAAGTACGATGAATCCTACGATGCCGACGGCAACCTGATCGAGAACCTCATCGCCGGCGCGTGGTGGCAGCCGCTGTATTCGTCCCAGACCGAGATGGAGAACGAGGAATTCGGCCTGCTGTACGACAACGTCGTCTACGATGCCACGGGCATGTACTCGATCCATCCCTTCAGCCTGCCGGAGAACTGCGAGGCGATCGCGGAGGTCGTGGCGGAAGTTGCGCCCGAGCTGTCCGTCAGCCCCGTGGCGATCTACGTCAACCCCGCCTTCATGCGCTACACCACCGGCGAAAGCCACCAGTAACCAGAGGGCTCTGCCCTCTGGACTCCCGCCAAAGGGTCGCAGACCCTTTGGAATCCCGTTCTGCGGCGCGCGTTTTGCGCGCCGCGGCGGGGGGAGGGAGGTTGCGGTTCTACCATGGAAAAATCCCACCGAACGGCGGTGGGATTTTTTAGCGAAGGAAGGGAATATTGCTGACGTTCTATTCGCGGCATGGAGGGAAATCCTCGCTATTTCATGAATTTGTCGATGGCGCGGCAGATGTCGTCGATGGCCTGCTGGTCGCCCTCCTGGGCGGCTTCGACGATGCAGTGGCGCAGGTGATCCTGCAGGATGACCTTGCCGGTGTTGTCGATGGCCTGGCGGACGGCGGCGATTTGAACCAGCACTTCGGAGCAGTCGCGCCCTTCCTCGACCATGCGCTTGACCGACTGCAGATGGCCGATGGCGCGCGAGAGGCGGTTGATCACGGCCTTGGTATTTTCGTGGGTATGGGTGTGCCGGCCATGCCCGTGCGCGTGCGGGATGCCGGCGGCGTGCAGCGCGGCGTGCGCTTCCTCGCTCAGCGCTTCGGCGGGGAGATCGATGCGTTCTTCGTTCATGCGGCTTCACCTCAGGCAACATTTTACGACGCATGGCGGCAAAATGCAATGCGCGAACGGCGAGAATGCGTTAAATTGTGAAGAAATTTCACGCAGAAAATCCCCCGGGGAGGCTTGTAAAAGGTTAAATTTTGCGCTAAATTGTTTTCGATGGCGCGCACATGGGTAGATTTCATACGGGCGCTTTGACAAATGCTGTGCGCCGTTGTATAATAAGACTCGGGCAAGTCCCGGAAGGAGTGCATTCGGATGGGAAACGAACACCACGATCACGAATATATGCATGCGCACAATATCCCGCATGATCACGGCCATGCGCATGGCGACGGCCACTGCCCGGCGGACGGTTCGCACTGCGCGCAGGGCTGCGCCGGCTGCTCGGGCGACCCGAAGGCCGAGCTGGCCGCGTTGATGAAGTACATGGTCAACCACAACGCCGCGCACGCCAATGAGCTGGCCGGCCTGGCCGGAAAGCTCAAGGAGATGGGCGACAGCACCGGCTATGAGCAGGTCATGGCGGCCGTTTCGGACTTTGAGAAGGGCAACATGCGCCTGTCGGCGGTGCTGGCGGCGATGAACGTTCCGCAGAAGTGAGCGGGGAGAAAGGAAGCGGTCTGTATGTGTCTTTCCACCGTCTATCGCGGCGAGAAGAAGCCGGAGAATGAGATTCTCAAAAACGTCATGCTGATCGAGAGCCATGGCGGCGTCGTCACGCTGACGGACATCATGGGCCGGGAGGAAAAGGTTCCCGGCGAGGTCGTTTCGGCCGACCTGACGGGTGGCACTGTCGTCGTCGGGCCGAGGAGCTGAAGGGAAAAAGGTGGCCGGCGTCTTGCGCGCCGACCGCCTTTTGTGCGTCTTTGAGGGGGAATGTGCATGGCGCTTTACGAGGTGGTTCGGGAGATTCAGAACGAGTGCGCCCGCAACCAGATGCGGGACGTGTTCTTCGAGGAGGTCGAGACCGGCGATCCCGCGGCGTATGTCCGCTCGCTGCTTCGCGATGAAAAGGACCTCGAATTGAGCGTCGAGGAGGATGCGTCCGGCGAGATCACCGTGTATGCCGACTGTTCCGGAATGGTTCAGAAGTTCGTGTTTACCCGAATTTAAGGACGATTTTGACATTCAGGCTTGCACTTATCGGCGGTTTGTGGTAAGATAAAGTATGTGTTATGGCGCGGCAGTGCAAGACTCGCGGCGCCCCGCAGTACCTGAACACAGTAGGAGGAGAATTACAATGAATGTTGCAGAAATCCTGAAGAATCGCATGGCATTTTCCTTTGAGGTTTTCCCGCCGAAGACGGACGCGGGCATGGAGAAGCTCTGTGGCGAGGGCGGCGTTCTCGATCACCTCTACGAGCTGAACCCCGACTACATCTCCTGCACCTATGGCGCGGGCGGAACGAACGTCGGCAAGAACCTCGAGGTTCTTGACAAGATTAAGAAGGACGGCAAGTGCATTCCTGTGACGCACTTCACCTGCGTCGCCAACACCAAGGAGGGCATCAAGGAGCAGCTGGACAACTACCTCGCCCACGGCATCAACCACATGCTGGCCCTGCGCGGCGACATTCCCTTCGGCTGGACGGGCACCAACGGCGACCTGCACTACGCCACCGAGCTGGTCAAGTTCGTCCGCAAGGAGTATGGCGACAAGTTCACCATCGCCGTTGCCGGCTCGCCGGAAGGCCACATCGCCTGCCGCAGCATCGAGGCCGACATCTCCTTCCTGAAGCAGAAGCAGGATGAGGGCGCGGACTACATCATGACCCAGCTGTGCTGGGACATGGATCAGTTCCGCTGGTGGATGGACGCCATTCGCGCCGCCGGCATCTGGCTGCCCGTGGACGTCGGCATCATGCCCGTGCTCGACGCCGCCGCGACGATCAACATGGCGCTCTCCCGCAACGGCTGCGTCATGCCGCGCGCGCTGGCCGAGATCATCTCCAAGCACTGGATCTTCCCGAACCCCTTCGCGCCCAATGAGAGCGAAGAGTCCATCGCGAAGAAGAAGGCCGAGTTCAAGGAGGCGGGCCTGGAGTACACCATCCGTCTGATCGACGAGTACCGCGTCTGCGGCATCGACGGCATCCACCTCTACGCGCTGAACAAGTACGAGGATGTCACGCGTCTGGTCAAGGAATCCGGCATCATGGACTACATCGGCTGATTTTTCGTCAGCAAGCCCCGGCGGGCGGCTTTCGGGCCGGCCGCCGTCGGCGCGGATATCGGCCGTTGTCTTTCGCGGCCAGTTGGACGGATTCGGGGATCCGGCCCGGCGGGCGCGAATCATTCGCGGACTGCGGTTCGCGGCTTCTCTTGAGGAAACCTCCTGCTGCAAGCGGGGCGCGGCGTTGGCTGCGGCGCGCCCGGGCGCATGAACCGCGCCCGGCAGGTGGCTTCCAGACTGTGATTCAGATGAAACAGGGGGATTACGATTATGGCTTTCACTCCGAAAAAGCAGGCATTCAACGCGAAGATCAATGCCGTCACCCTCGGCACGGGCGACAGGAGCATTGTCATCGGCGGCGAAAACGTCCTGCCGTTCTATACCTTTGACGCGCCCATGGAGAACAGCCCGAAGATCGCGGTCGAGATCCGCGACACCGGCATGGAGGGCGAGACGCTGCCCGGAATGCTCTCGTTCTACGAGGGCTGCACGACCGCTGCCGACATGGCGAAGAAGGCCGAGACGATGCCCGGCGCTTCCGCCATCTGCCTGCACTTCGAGAGCGCGGATCCCAACGGCGCGAACAAGTCCGTTGAGGAGTGCGTCGAGCTGGCGAAGGCCGTCGCCGACGCCACCAGCCTGCCCATCATCGTCATGGGCTGCAAGAACATTGAGAAGGATGCCCAGCTCTTCGCCTCCATCTCGGACGCGCTGCAGGGCAAGAACATCCTGGTGCTTTCCTCCCGTGAAGAGAACTACAAGACCGTCGGCGCGTCCGCGGGTCTGGCGTACAACCAGAAGGTCGGCGCCGAATCCGCCGTGGACATCAATCTGGCCAAGCAGCTCAACGTGCTGCTGACCCAGCTGGGCGTGCCGGCCGCGAGCATCTGCATGAACCTGGGCTCTTCCGCCGCGGGCTACGGCTTTGAGTACCTGTCCTCCACGCTGGATCGCGTGAAGGCCGCGGCGCTCGCGCAGAACGACACCATGCTGCAGATGCCCATCGTCACCCCCGTCTCCACCGAGACCTGGGGCGTGAAGGAGGCCATGCTGCCCGAGTCCGAGGCGCCGGAATGGGGCCCGGTCGAGGAGCGCGGCATTGAGATGGAAGTGTGCACCGCTTCCGCCTGCCTGGTCGGCGGTTCCAACGTCGTCATCATGAGACATCCCGCTTCCATCGCGACGATTGCGAAGTTCATCGACAGCCTGATGTAAGTGGGGAAGGAGGAAATATACCATGGCACTCAAAGGTCTTGACATTTTTAAGCTGACTCCGAAGAAGAACTGCAAGGAATGCGGCAGCCCCACCTGCATGGCGTTCGCGATGAAGGTGGCTCAGGGCGCCGTGCCGATTGAAAAGTGCCCCTACATGTCCGAGGACGCGCTCGCTACGCTGTCCGAGGCGACGGCCCCGCTGATGAAGACCCTCGAGGTCGGCACGGGCGACAACGCCCACAAGCTCGGCGGCGAGACCGTGCTGTTCCGCCACGAGAAGACCCTGGTCAACAAGAACCTGTTCGCGGGCCTGCTGTGCTCGAAGATGACCGACGAGGAGATCGACGCCAAGATCGCCGACTTCGAGAAGGTCGATTACGAGCGCATCGGCGAGCGCGAATACGTCGAGCTGCTCTACCTGCACTATGCCGGCAACGGCGCGGACAAGTACACCGCGCTGGTCGAGAAGGCCGTCAAGGCCAACCGCGCGCTGGTGCTCGACTGCGGCGACGCCGAGGTCGCGAAGGCCGCGCTGGCGATCTGCAAGGATCTCAAGCCGATCCTCAATGGCGCGAACAAGGACAACCTCGACGCCATGAACGCCGTCGCCACCGAGGCGGGCGTTGTGCTGGGCGTGACCGGCGAGAACCTGTCCGAGATCTACGACACCGTCAAGGCGCTCGAGGGCAAGGGCAACAAGAAGCTCATCATCGACGTCACCGGCAAGACCATCAAGGAGACCTACGCCAACGCTGTGCTCGTGCGCCGCACGAACCTGAAGGACGGCGACCGCTCGCTCGGCTATCCGTCCATCGTCAACGTGGCCAAGCTCGCCGAGGGCGATCCGCACATGGAGACCGCGCTGGCGGCGGCGTTCACGCTCAAGTATGGCTCCATCCTCGTCATGGACAAGATGGGCTATGCCGAGGCGCTCGCGCTGTGCGGCCTGCGCCAGAACATCTACACCGACCCGCAGAAGCCGATGAAGGTCGCGCCGGGCATCTATCCGCTCAACGGTGCGGACGAGAACTCGCCCTGCTCGCTGACCGTCGACTTCGCGCTGACCTACTTCCTGGTCTCCGGCGAGTACGAGCGCTCGAAGTGCCCCGTCAACCTGCTCATCAGCGACGCCAGCGGCATGTCCGTCCTGACGGCGTGGGCGGCCGGCAAGTTCTCCGCGGGCACGATCAAGAAGTTCTTCGACGAGTACGACATCGAGAACAAGGTCAAGTCCCGCACGCTGATCATCCCGGGCAAGGTCGCCGTCATGAAGGGCGAGATCGAGGCCAAGCTGCCGAACTGGAAGGTCGTCGTCGGCCCGATGGAGGCCGTCCAGCTGGTCAAGTTCATCCGGGACTTCGAGGGCTGATCGATTGCGCGCCGGGTGCATCTGCGCGCCCGGCCGCGCGTCCATTTTGAGAAACACGAAAAGGAGCGAATAACCATGGCAAAGTTCATCACCATCGGCGAGCGCATCCACTGCATTTCGCCGGCGATCCGCGAAGCAATGGCAACCCGCAACCCCGAGCCGATCCTCAAGCGCGCGAAGGAGCAGCTGGATGCCGGCGCGACCTATCTGGATGTGAACATCGGCCCCGCCGAAAACGATGGCGAGGAGCTCATGAAGTGGGCCGTCAAGCTGCTTCAGGAGAACTTCGACAACGTGCCGCTGGCGCTGGACACCGCCAACCGCAAGGCGATCGAGGCGGGCATCTCCGTCTACAACCGCTCCAAGGGCAAGCCGATCGTCAACTCGGCCGACGCCGGCAGCCGCATCGAGAACATCGACCTGGCTGCGGCGAACGACGCCATCGTCATCGCGCTGTGCTCCGCCGACGGCATCGCAGCGGACAACGACGAGCGCATGGTGCACTGCCAGAACCTGCTCGAGCGCGGCCTGTCGCTCGGCATGGAGAGCGAGGATCTGTGGTTCGACCCGCTGTTCCTGGTCATCAAGGGCATGCAGGACAAGCAGATGGAAGTCCTCGAGGCCATCAAGATGTTCAGCGACATGGGCCTGAACTCCACCGGCGGCCTGTCCAACAACTCCAACGGCATGCCGAAGCACATCCGTCCGATCATGGACGCCACCATGGTCGCCATGTGCATGATGCAGGGCCTGACCTCCGCGATCGTCAATCCCTGCGACCAGCGCCTGATGGAGACCATCAAGTCGGCCGACGTCATCAAGAACAACACGCTGTACGCCGACTCCTATCTGGAGCTGTAATCGACATTGCGGTGAGTTTTCCCGCCATTGAAGCGCCCGTGCGGTCTTTCCGCGCGGGCGCTTTGTGCAAAGCGGCGTTGATGGCGCAATCAAAGGCGGCGCGCCTCGCGCCTTTCGGCTGGGGGATTGACCGGGTGCGTTTGGCGCGCTGGCCTTCGCATGGGGCGCGGGATAGAATCAAAGTGGATGAATAGCGGATGCGTTTGCGTACGGGCTTTGCGTAAATCGAATCGAAGCGAACGGCGGGCATTTTCGGTGTGCTGAGCTTTGCGTTTGCGCGCCGGATTGAATCGAACGAGTGATGGGTGAGTGCATTTGGCGCGCCGGGCTTTGCATGGGGCGTGCAAGGCGAATCAACGAGAACAAACGAATCTATCAGCGCACTGGCTTTTGCAGGGAGTGAGTCGGACTGCGCCGAATGAACGGCAGGCAGCGGGTGCGCTCGGCGCGTCGGATTTCGCGCGGCCGCGCCAAGTCGAAAGCGGGGGGGAAAAGGTTGGGAGAGTATACCTATATTGCGCTGCGGCAGGCGCCGCAGCTGAAGGATCGGGCCGCCGAATGGTTTCACAGCAAATGGGGGATTCCGAAGCAGGCGTATCTGGCATGCATGGAATCCTATCTCGCACATCGGACTGAATACGGCTGGTACCTCTGCCTGGACGGCGAGCGCATCGCCGGTGGGCTCGGCGTGATCGACAACGATTTTCACGACCGCAAGGATCTCGCGCCCAACGTCTGCGCGGTGTATACAGAGGAAGAATATCGGGGCAGGGGCATCGCCGGGCGGCTGCTCGGCATGGCCGTCGAAGATCTGAGGGCGAAGGAAATCGCGCCGGTCTACCTGCTCACCGATCACGTGGGCTTCTACGAGCGGTATGGTTGGGAATTCTTCTGCATGGCGCAGGGGGAGGGCGAACCCGCCCCATCGAGGGTGTACATCCACAGATAGGGATTGGCCGCGCGGCTGGGCCAAACGGCCAGGCTTTTTCCAGCCGGTCAGGTCTGTGGAGCGGCGGGATCGTGGAGGACAACGGCATATCAGAAAATGCAGCCTCCGCCGAACGCGCTCGGGGCCTTTTCCGCTGTTCAGCGAGACGGCGGAAAAGGCCCCGATGGCATATTCAGGCGCTCCTCGAGAGATCGCCGCGCGGCTCCGGAGGCGGATTTCCGCCGCGCAGACTCGCTTTCCCCGGTCAGGAGGTCATTCGCCCAGCTGGAAGGTCATCTGCACGGGATTGTGGTCGGAATGCGCGAAGCCCTCGTCGACGACCTCGCAGCCGAGTACCGTCACGTTGTCCGAAACGAGGAAGCCGTCCACGGTCAATGTAAACGACGTGCCCGGCTCGTAGGGGCGGTCGGCGTTGCGGCAGGAGGCGACGGGCGCGTCCGCGTCGAGCGACGAGACGAGGGAGATTCCCTCCGGCAGCAGCTCTGTGGGGAATGGCTGTGCCCACGTGTAGTCCTCGCCGGAGACGCCGAACACCTCGGCGGAGTTGCCCAGCAGATCCATGTTGAAGTCTCCGCCCGCGACGGCGTAGTTGCCCGCGGCGGCCTCACCGGCCATGTCGGAAAGCAGCATGTCGAGCTGCTCGGCGACGATGCTGCCGTCGGACGTGTAGGCCGACAGGTGCAGGTTGTACAGGCACAGCTCGCGGCCATCCGCCGTGGGGATCCGGGAGACCGAATAGCAGCGGTCGAGGTCGAAGAACTTCATGACGCCCGTCTCGATGGGCAGACTGCGGCGCAGCGCGGAGTCGATCCCGAAGCGGCTGAGCGTCATCTGTCCCGCCCGCGATGCGCCGTGCGGCTCGGTCAGCGGGTAGAACAGATAGGCGGAATCGTAGTTCTGCGCGAACACCGCGTCGCGCTCCGGAAACGCTTCGGTCACGAGCGCGGATTCGTCGATGTGGTGGCTGCGCGTGGCGTCGACGTCGATCTCCTGCAAGAGCGCGAGGTCGGGGTCGAGCCCGGCCAGCGCGTCCAGCATCGCGCCGATGTTTTCGCGCACGGCCTCGGCCGAATACGCGCGCGATTCGATTCCGCCGTCCATGAAGAACGAATAGTCCGCGCTGTACGCGCCGAAGCCGAGGTTCCACGTGACGATGGAGACCGGCTCGCCGACGGGGGCGGCCTGTTCGGCCGCGCCAGCAACCTCGAGGGGCAGGTTGTCTTCGAGGCGGGAGTAGGTGGCGAACAGGTAGGCGACGTAGCCGCCGGCGATTACGACAGCCAGCGCGACAACTGTGAGCAGCGCGATGCCTGTCCGCTTGAGCACTTTCTTCTTCATGCGTATTCCTCCGTTCAGGGGCCTTTGCGGCGCGCCGCCTGAGGCGTCGGGCGGACGAACTGCGCCGCCGGGATGTGCGGCCTCGCGCCAATCGCGCGAAGGGACTTTGCCAGTGCGGCAGTCCGCGCGCCGTGCAAAGTCAGCAGAGCTGGCGCCGCCATTTCATCGAGGACGCCGGTGCGGCGCGCGGTTTCAGCAGATCTTGAGCAGCATCGTGTGCGCTTCGTCCATCTCGATGACCAGCAGGCCCTGCTTTTCAAGCTCCTTCATCACGTCGCTGAAGCGCTTGAAGCCAATCTGCCGCTCGTCGAAATCGGGATAATCGCTCTGAATGGTGGATTTGAGGATGGAGGGGTTGACGCGGTCGAACCCCTCGGACTTGAACCGGGCCAGCGCCTGCCGGAACGCCGGCAGCCAGTTCGTCCGGTCCAGCGAACCCGCGTCCTCGTCCGCGCCGGACAGGCCGATCATCAGCGAGAAGTCCTCCGTCCACGAGTGCAGCTTTTCGGACTTCGAGGAGATCAGCGAGATCAGCTTGCCGAACGTCGAACAGCCGTAGCTGCGCTCGCTGAAGTCCGGCCGCAGGCGGGTGAGCGTGTCCTTCAGCTCGCTGGCGTACATCTGCTCCTCGTCCTGATCTTCGACGATTGTCTCGACCTGCGCGATCAGCTCGTTGAGATCGCCGTCGACCACGCGCTCGCCGCGCTTGGGCTTTGGCTGCTTCTTCGCGGCGACCGACTCGAGGAATACGAACTCGTTGCAGGCGTTGATGAAGATGCTCGACGCGGCCTCCGAGCGCGAAATGCCCAGCACCGTCTTGCCCATCGTCTTGAGCTTGCCGACCAGCGGCGTGTAATCGCTGTCGCCGGAGACGATGCAGAAGCTGTCGATCAGCGGGTTTGTGTAGGCGACCTCCATCGCGTCGATGACGAGCTGGATGTCCAGGTTGTTCTTCTGATTCTTGCCGTAGCGCAGCGAGGGCACGACGAAGAATGTGTTGGACAGCAGGCATTCCTTCAGGTCGGAGTACCGGTCGGTGTAGCCGTAGACCTTGCCCAGCAGGATGTCGCCGCGGATTTTGACCTTTTCGATGATTGACCGCAGCATGCTCTCCTTCGCGCCGGCGTTTTCAAGGTCGACGAACACCGCGAAATTTGACTTTCCCAAATTCAACCGCTCCTTTGACTATTTCAGATTTTCCGGATTCAGGCATTCCAGTTCCGGCAGCACGAAGCGGCCGTCCTTGCGGATGAGCACGTCGTCGAACCAGATCTCGCCGCCGCCGTACTCGGGCGTCTGGATGCAGACCAGATCCCAGTGCAGCGCGGAGTGGTTGCCGTTGGGGCATTCGTCGTAGCACATGCCGGGCGTGAAGTGGAAGCTGCCGGAGATCTTTTCGTCAAAGAGGATGTTGTTCATCGCCCGGGTGACGAAGGGATTGACGCCCAGCGCGAATTCTCCGACGTAGCGCGCGCCCTCGTCCATGTCGAACACATGATTGACGCGCGCGGAATCGTTCGCGCTGGCCTCGACGATGCGGCCGTTTTCAAACCGCAGCCGCACGTTTTCAAACGTGAAGCCGGACTGCGTGGACGGCGTGTTGTAGGTGATCGTGCCGTTGACGCTGTCGCGGACGGGGGCGGTGAAGATCTCGCCGTCGGGGATGTTGTTCGCGCCGGCGCACTTGACCGAGCCGATCCCCTTGATCGAGAAGGTCAGGTCGGTGCCGGGGCCGGTGATGTACACCCGGTCCGTGCGGTCCATCAGCGCCTTGAGCGGGTCCATCGCGCGGTCCATGCGGGCGTAGTCCATCGTGCAGACGTCGAAGAAGAAGTCCTCGAACGCCGCGGTGCTCATGCCGGCCGCCTGCGCGAATCCCGGCGTCGGATAGCGCAGCACGCACCAGCGCGTGCGCGGCACGCGGATCTGCCCGTGCACGCGGCGCGAGTAGTCCGACGCGTACAGCGACATCTTCTCCGGCGGCACGTCGGACAGCTCGGAGGCGTTGTCGGGCGCGCTGAAGCCGATGTAGCAATCCATCTTCTCTATCAGCATCGCGTCCGCGTCGGCGCGCAGCGCCAGCTGCTCGGGCGTGTAGCCCATCGCCAGCTCCCGCTCGACGGTAGAATCGCGCAGCTGGACGAACGGCCGGCCTCCGGCCGCGTAGACCTCGCGGATCAGCGCGCGCACGAGCATGCCTGTGCCGTTGGTCGCCTCGATGAGCACGTTGTCGCCGGGCTGAACCCTTGTGGAAAAGCGGACGAGCACGCGCGCCAGCTTTTCAACCCTGGAATCCATCATAAAAAAACACCTCTCTGACTGTTTGGATGAAATGGCATACAAATACGCCGCGCCCGGCGCGTCCGGGTGCGGGGAAAGCCGGCCAGATCGTTGGCCGGCGCGGTTTTCCGCGAAAACCGTGCATTTCGATAACTTTATTATAGCACAATCGCGGCTTTGACGCAAATCCTTTCGCCCCGGTTGACGGCGGGGCGCGAAAGGTGTAAAATGGAAGCGGCGATTTTGCACAGGGGGAGGGAGGACGATGCAGCCGCGCGCATTGGTCAGCCAGTGCCTGTTGGGCGTGCCGTGCCGCTACGACGGCGCGTGCGCCGGGAAGGAAGACGTCTGCCGCGAGGCGGCGGCGCGTGGGTGGATTCCCGTCTGCCCGGAGATCCTGGGCGGCCTCTGCACGCCGCGCACGCCGGCCGAGCGGCAGGGCGAGCGCGTCGTCGCGCGCGATGGCACGGACGTCACCGCCGCGTACCGCCGCGGCGCGGAGGAGGCGCTCCGGCTGGCGAAGCTGTACGGGGCGAGGTACGCGCTGCTCAAGGAGCGCAGCCCGTCGTGCGGCTCGGGGACGATCTACGACGGAACCTTCACCGGGCGCCGCGTGCCCGGCGACGGCGTGACCGCCGGACTCCTCAAGGCGAACGGCATCGAAGTCTTTGGGGAGACGGAGCTTTCCGAGATGATTCAGAGAATGAAATGGGATGAGGAAAATGATACGGTTTGGCAGTGACTATCAGGAAGGGGCGCACCCGAGGATTCTCAAGCGGCTGGCGGAGGTCAACTTCGAGCAGTCGCCGGGCTATGGCGAGGACGAATTCTGCGCGGAGGCGCGCAGGCTCATCCGCGAGAAGTGCGCCGCGCCGGAGGCGGACGTGCAGTTTCTGGTCGGCGGCACGCAGACGAATTTCACGCTGCTCGCCGCGGCGCTGCGCCCGCACCAGGGCGTGATCGCCGCGGACAGCGGCCACATTGCCGTGCACGAGACCGGCGCGGTGGAGGCGTGCGGCCACAAGGTCATCGAGTTGCCGGCCGTGAACGGCAAGCTCGCGGCAGGTCAGGTGTCCGAGTATTGCCGCAGGCACTTTGCCGACGATTCGCACGAGCACATGGTGATGCCCGGCGCGGTGTACATCTCCAATCCGACCGAGCTGGGCACGCTGTACACCCGCGGGGAACTCAACGCGCTGCGCGGCGTCTGCGACCACTGGAACCTGATGCTCTATCTGGACGGCGCGCGGCTCGGCTGCGGGCTGGCCTCGCCGGAGAACGAGCTGGATCTGCCGTTTCTCGCCTCCGTCTGCGATGCGTTTTCCATCGGCGGCACGAAGCAGGGCGCGCTGTTTGGCGAGGCGCTGGTGCTCCTGCGCGACGATCTCAAGCGGGACTTCCGCTATATCCTCAAACAGCGGGGCGGCATGTTGGCGAAGGGCTGGCTGCTGGGCCTGCAGTTCGCCGAGCTGATGCGCGACGGGCTGTACGAGGAGCTCTCCGACCACGCGATCCATCTGGCGATGCGCATCCGCCGAGCGCTGCGCGAGGCCAATGTCTCGTTCCTGGTGGACAGCCCGACGAACCAGCAGTTCCCGATCTTCACCGACGAGCAGGTGCGCCGCCTCAGCGCGAAGTATGCCTTCAGCGACATTCGGCCGCTGGACGATGGCCGCACCGCCGTGCGCATCTGCACGAGCTGGGCGACCCGGCCCGAGGACGTCGATCAGCTGATCGCCGACATCCGCGCGGAGCTTCAGCCATCGCGGTGATGCGCCCGGCGAGTCTCCAGGTTCAGGCCGGCGGCGAAGGTGGCGCCGGCTTTGCCTGATGTGGAAAAGTCCGGCCGGACGGGGCGCGCAGCTTTGACCGGCGGCGGAAGGGCGGCCTTTCAGACCGCATAGCTGCGGACAAAGTCCGCAGACGCCCAAATTCCCCGGATACAAACAGACCCTCTGGCAGTTTTGACGGCCGCACCGGCTGCGCTGCAGAGTTCTTCAGCCTCTGGCAAGGCACGGGTTTTGCCGGCGCTTTGAAAAGCCGCCCGCTCCCTCTCGGGAACGGGCGGCCTCTTTATGCCTTGACGAAGCGGATGACGTTCCAGCTCAGCGCGGGAACGCGGACGGTGGCCCTTTCGCCGTCGATCTCGCCGCCGGGGCCGGCGGTCGGGGCGACGGTATTCGGGGCGTCCTCGGTGTTGACGGCGTGGACGTCGTCGTGGCGGAGCAGGATGTGCTCGCCGATGCGCAGATTGCCGAAGCCGTGCAGGTCGACCTCGAGGGCGAAGTTCTCGCGCAGGTCGCGGTTGACGCAGAACACGGTCACGCTGCCGTCGCCGCCCAGCGTCGCGGTGGCGTCGATCAGCGGCACGCCCTCGTAGTCGCGGCAGTCGTAGACCGGGCTGTCGACCACGGCGTTCAGCGAGATTCCGCGGCCATAGCGGGAGGCGTGGAGGTAGGGATGGTAAATCGTCTGCGCCCAGCATCCGCCGCCGGCGCGCGTCATGATCGGCGCAATGACGTTGACCAGCTGCGCGAGGCACGCGATCTTCACGCGGTCGGCGTTGCGCAGCAGCGTGATGAGCATGGAGCCGACGAGCAGCGCATCCTCGAAGTTGTAGACGTCCTGCGCGATCGGCAGCGCCTGGCCCCAGCGGCGGGTGCGGCGGATTTCCTCGTCCTGCGCGCCCGAATGGTAGACGACGTTCCACTCGTCAAACGAGAGGTTGATCGTCTTTTTGGAGTGCTTTTTGCCCTTGATGGCGTCGCAGAGGGCGACGACGGAGCGGATGAAGTTGTCCATGTCCATCGCGCGGGCGAGGAAGCCGGGCGTATCGCCGGTGGGGTTGCCGTAATAGCGGTGCAGCGAGATGTAGTCGATGTTGTCGTAACACTCGTCCAGCACGGTCAGCTCCCAGTCGCCGAAGGTGCGCATTTCAAACCCGGAGGAACCACAGGCGACCAGCTCGATGCTCGGATCGACCCAGCGCATCATCTTTGCGGATTCGTTGGCAATGCGCGCATATTCGCGCGCGGTCTTGCTCCCCATCTGCCACGGGCCGTCCATCTCGTTGCCGAGGCACCACAGGTGGATGCCAAACGGCTCCTTCCGGCCGTTGGCGATGCGCATGTCGGAGAACTTGCTGCCCGAGGGATGGTTGGCGTATTCGACGATGTCGCGCGCCTGCTCGGGACCGCGGGTGCCCAAGTTGATCGAATACATCGGCGAAGTGCCGGCCTTCTCGCACCAGTCGCAGAACTCGTGCAATCCAACCTCGTTCGTCTCGGTGGTAAGCCATGCCAGATCCAGCCGCTTCGGGCGGTTCGGCCCGACGGAA